>WGNT01000042.1 GCA_016124425.1 Cytophagales bacterium | reverse complement strand
TGAAAATGATTAAGGAAAGCTGGGAAATCGGACAAGCCTACAAGGACTATTCCCTAGGGAATTGAAAATTCGCTTAATATGTTAAAAACCACATTCACTTTGCTAACATCGAGAAGTACCAGTAAATGGGTAATCATTTTTTGGTTCGTTTTACTGCATGTGAGGGTAGCTGCACTGCAAGCGGACGAAAACCCAAGGATTGCATTTGAAATCAGAAACCTTTTTGAAGGACATGCAGGTGATGCTACATGGCGAATTGGTGAAAAGGGCCTTTTCCATTATCGGCAGGCACTGGATTTTTATAGCGCTAGGGAGTTTCAACAAGCTTGGATAGATCAAAACAACAGATTAACCTGCACAGCCTATGAAATGCGCTATGAGATTACGCAATCAAAGTTCGATGGTTTGGAGCCAAAAGATTATCACTTGGCTGAAATCAATCTGCTTTTTGAGGCAATGGAGCGGGCAAGTCGTACCCTACGTGGTCCACTCATGGCATTGGAAATGGCACAACTTGACATTTTGCTTACTGACGGTTTCCTTGAGTTGGCGAGCCATATCTACATGGGTAAAGTGGATCCAAGTCATGGCGTCTACGGTTGGGAAATACAGCGTAAGCAACCCAAAAAAGAAGTCGTAGAGAAACTTGCGTCAGCTATTGAAATGGGTGCTGTTAGAAAGGCGATTTCTTCTCTCTATCCCCCGTATCCCATGTACGGAAGAATGAGGAGAAGCATGAGGGAGTTATATGCCAAGGAGGCAAAGATGCCTTGGCAATGGCAACAGCTGGGTATTGAGACCTCCGTCAAGCCATTGGAAGCCCATCAGGTGGTTGGTTTAGTAAGAAAAAGATTGGCTTTCTGGGAAGGCAACGCTACCGATGAAGACACAGAGGGGAGTGAATTTTATGACTCCGCCCTTGTATTACGGATTCAGGAATTTCAATCCAGACATGGATTGAACCCAGATGGCGTGATCGGGAGGGCCACGTTAAAGGCACTGAACAAATCTCCAAAAGACCTCATTCGCCAAGCCTCGGTAAACATGGAGCGGATGAGATGGCTGCCAGATACCCTGTTGGCAGAAGTTATTTTGGTTAATATCGCCAATTACACCATGGACTTTATCAGGGAAAGGGATACAGTTCTCCATAGCAATGTGATCGTGGGAAACGCTTATCGCAAGACTCCCATCTTCAATGCCCCGATGTCCTACCTTGTTTTTAGCCCAACATGGACAGTTCCGCCGACTATTCTTCGCAAAGATATTCTTCCCGCAATAAAGCGGGACGTTAACTATCTGGCGAGAAAAAACATGCGCTTGTTGACCCACAGCGGCACCGAAGTGGATCCTAGGTCTATTGACTGGTCTAAAGTTACTGCCGACCGATTTCCCTATCTTGTAAGGCAGGATCCTGGCCCTTCCAATTCGCTTGGTAAGGTAAAGTTTATGTTTCCGAATTCGTACAATGTGTATATTCATGATACCCCTTCTAGGGAACTTTTTGCAAGGGATGACCGTGCGCTTAGTTCAGGATGTATCCGAATTCAAAAGCCGCTGGAACTAGCTAGGCTTTTGTTGGCAGATCAGCCAATGTGGTCAGATGACCGTATCGCTGCTGCCATGAATAGTAGCAAAGAACAAGTCGTGATGTTAAAAAGGAAAGTTCCTGTAGTGATGCTATACCTTACATTCTGGACGGACGCAAAAGGAATACCGTTGTTTAGAGAAGATATTTATGAACGCGATGAGGCGTTGCACAAGGCACTTTTAAAACCGATTCCACTTATCCCAAAGGTTTAAGGAAAGCTGAATGTGCCAAATAATCCGGAGCATCAGCATAAATAAAAATAGCACTTTGGTCCTTTATCAGGTCAATAATTGGCACATGCGATTCCATGGGAAGTGCAGGGCATCCTAGACTTCTGCCTAATCTTCCAGTACTGGAGATAAACTGTTCATTTACATAATCCGCACCATGGATGACAATTGCTCTTGACCTCGCTTGGTCATTGATACCCACTTCTAGACCGTCCAGTCTCAAGCTGTATCCGTGAGCACCCTGATAGGTTTCACCTGTACGGTAAAATCCCAAACTGCTCATGTAGCTGGAGTGTTGGTTTGAAAAATTTTTGGCGACTTTATCCCCTGAATTTCTTCCATGAGCCACGAGAGATTGAAACTTAACGGAAAGGTTTTCCATATCAATCACCCAAAGGCGATCCACCGTGGACGGAACTGAAAAATCAATCACAGTTAGGGGTTTACCATAATCTATTATTCCTTCATTGACAAGCCGCAAATAGCCTGTGAGAGCCTTCTTCAGGATAGGTTTGGTAAGAATCTGCTGAGTCGTGTCAAAGCTCTCGTAAATTATTTCGGCCAGATCGGCAGCCTCGTCTGAGTTTGCTGGTAATAAGGAAGCGGTATTTCTGCTGCCTGCCGTATCACTCTGGGTTTTTGGCGTGAATAGTGGTCCGAATAGCAATACTATTCCTATGCAAATGATGTTCTTCATAGTGTCACAGTCCGATTACGCTTGAATGAATTATCTCTGTTCGGATAGGATAACAAAATGTAGCGAAAAAAATTTCCTTTGTTGCAGATTAGGGGTATTTTTTTATCTATAGTCAATTGAACCCAAAAGCCACACCCGATTGTTAATTGCTTGTCCGAATAAGAAGCAAGACCTTTTCGTTCTTATGACATTAAGAATTGATTCTACTGAAAATTAATCACTTACAATAAATGTTTAATAATATTTTAAAAAAGTTAAACAAAAAAACCACACCGCTGTTTGTATCCCTATGAAAGTAACCGTATATCGCAAAGAACATTTCAATGCAGCGCATAGGCTTCACAATCCAAACTGGACGGATGAAAAAAACAGGATGGTATTTGGGAAATGCAACAATCCCAGCTTTCATGGTCACAACTATGACTTGATCGTTAAGCTGAGAGGTCCGATAGATCCGGATACCGGCTACGTATACGACATGAAGCTGCTGAAGGATTTAATGCGCGAACACGTTATCAATAAATTTGATCATAAAAACTTAAACTTAGACACCCATGAATTTAAGAATCTTAATCCAACAGCGGAAAACATTGCAGTGGTTATTTGGAATATTCTAAGGGATAAAATCGAGACAACTTACGAATTAACAGTACGACTATATGAAACAGAAAGAAACTTTGTTGAATACGACGGGAATATCCTTTAGTGAGACAATTGACGAGATCGGTGACTCCCATGTGGGTACCTCTCACGAAACTCCACTGCGAGAAGATGCATTTGAAATGGATGATGATCTCAAGATGGAGTTGATAGAAAAGCATTTTCGGGAGATAATGTATGTGTTGGGATTGGATCTCACAGACGACAGTCTGAAAGGTACTCCTAGGCGGGTAGCGAAGATGTTCATCAAGGAGGTATTCTCGGGACTTGATCCAAAGAACAAACCGGATGTAAAACTTTTTGAAAATAAGTACAAATACAGTGAGATGTTGGTAGAAAAGGACATCACGTTTTTTTCTCATTGCGAGCATCATTTCGTGCCGATTTATGGCAGGGCGCATGTAGCTTACATTTCAAATGGCAACGTGATTGGTCTGTCCAAAATAAACAGGATCGTTCAGTATTTCGCAAAGCGACCGCAGGTACAAGAACGTTTAACAATGCAGATAGGGAACGAGCTAAAGGAAATACTTGGCACGGAAGATGTTGCAGTCATCATAGACGCAAATCATATGTGTGTGTCCTCCCGTGGAATAGGAGATGTTAACAGCAGTACCGTTACGTCCTTTTACAGTGGCAAATTTGAGCGAGACGATCAGGCCCGAACAGAATTCATGAAATATCTTTCACTGAAAAAGTAGTTCTTTCACATAAATGGATTGAAAACAAAAACATTTGACCTTCTAGCAAGTACAAAAAAACCGGAGTAGTCTTCGGTTTTTTTTGTGGTACCAAAGGTCAAACAATTTGCCGATTTTTCTATTATACTTAAATAAGCAATAGCAAAAATGAAAGATAAGAACTTCGTAATAATAGGTGGCAACAGCGGAATAGGAAAAGAAATTCTTCATGCGATACAAAATGCTGGCGGAAATACATTTGATTATTCCAGAAGTAAAACGAATGGATTTAGTTATGACGCGACTAAAGCAGGGGATGAATTGCATAATCTTCCCGATGAAATACATGGTGTGGTTTACTGTCCGGGGAGTATTACGTTAAAGCCTTTTCACCGTATGTCAGTAGAAGACTTTCAACGGGATTTGGAAATAAATTATCTAGGAGCAGTGCGCGTTTTGCAAGCATGTTTTAAGTCGTTGAAGAACGCAAAGGGCGCTTCTGTAGTGGTGTTTAGTACAGTTGCTGTACAGACTGGTCTGGTATTTCACTCGTCAATATCTGGGGCCAAAGGAGCGGTAGAGGCACTCTCACGGTCCCTTGCAGCGGAATGGGCTCCTCATTCGATAAGGGTCAACGCTGTAGCTCCTTCACTTACAGACACCCCCTTGGCAGCCGCGCTGCTGTCAAATGATGACAAGAGGGAAGGGGCTAATAAAAGACATCCACTCGGTAGGTACGGAAGCCCGGCTGACGTGGCGTCTGCTGCGGTATTCTTGTTGTCAGAACAGTCGTCTTGGGTAACGGGACAGGTGTTCAAGGTGGACGGCGGGTTGTCAGTAATCCGGTGATTAAGGTACCAAAAGGTTAAAATAGATTTATTGAGATGGGTATATTCCCTTTTGAAAAAAGTAGAAATAGCATGAAGACTCCACCTGAAGCGTATTTGATTTTTAGGGCCGAACTGAAAAAGGCCCAAATGGAAAAAGAGAAGCTGAGGAAAGCGTATGAGGGAAAGTTAAATGATCTTAACAGGGAATTGGCGCGATTAAAAGAACAAATTGCTGCTCAACAGGAACTTATGAAGACAACAATAGATTACGCTATTAGAATTGAAGAAGACATGGATCATTTTAAACAAGAAGTAGAAAATAATAAATCTCAACGAAGAAATTCATTTCATTGACCTACGATTTCCGAATCCGAGTTACCGGGTTACGTTTTTAATCCAATTTACTGTCAATAGTAATTTCTTTTGATACGAACCAATAATATAATCCCGATGAAAGAAACCTTAAATAAGTCAGCCTTAGATACTTTCGACTTGTCGTTTGAGGAGAGGTATGCGAAAGTTTTCGTTAACGATGAGGAGGGTATCATCATTTGTGAGTTGTTGACTGACTACGTCCCTATAGAAGAGTTCAAGAATACCTTTGATAAGATCTCCGAAATCATCAAAGGTGGCAGCTTTAGGAAATTTATCTTCGATAAAAGAGCATTGAGAGCATTTCACCAGCCAAGTATGGAATGGTATTTTCTGGTCTGGAAAAAGGAAATGTTTGATTACGGCGTACGCGAACATCGAAAAATTCTTCCGGCGGAGAAGTGGTTTGAGAAGATGGTCATTATTGCCAAGGAACAAATTATGAAAAACAATCCGGACAATATCATCGGAAAGTTGGATATCAAATATTGTGCTTCTGTGGAGGAGGCAATTGCTGTATGATGAAGCATTTTGATAAGGAAAGGATCCATTCGGCGGATAAGTCGTTTCGGAGAAACTTCATAAATTGCTTATCTGGTTATAAAAGCTTAAACCTAATAGGAACAAAAAGCACTGCCGGTGTTACAAACTTGGCTCCTTTTTCGCAGGTGTTCCATATTGGTGCGAGTCCGCCGCTGGTTGGAATATTGTTTAGACCAAACACGGTTGACCGGCATACGTTGGATAATATTCTTGCTACCCAAGTATTCACGCTAAATCACGTCACGGAATCATTTTATAAAGCAGCGCACCATGCCAGTGCCAGATGGCAAGAATCGGAATTTGAAGCGACCGGAATAGCGGATGAATACGTGGATAATTTTTTTGCTCCCTTTGTAAAACAAAGCCCACTTAAGGTGGGATGCACATTGGCGGAGGTTCAGACCCTAAAGATAAATGGTACAATAATGGTCATCGGAGAGATTGCTCATGTATACGTAGAGGAAAGTGCGGTTGGAGCGGATGGCTTTATTAGTTTGGACGTGCTCGGGACGGTGACAGTATCCGGGTTAGATGCCTATCATGTAGGCCAAAAGCTGTCCCGTTTAAGCTATGCAAAGCCTCATGAACCGCCCCGCGAAATTTGAAGTTGTATAAGTAAAGAGAAACGATGGCATTGCTAGAGCTAAAGGAACATGGACTTTATTGTTCTGCGGGTGATTTTTACATTGATCCTTGGAGGGAGGTCGACAGGGCTATAGTTACTCATGCCCATGCAGACCACGCCCGTTGGGGAATGCGGCACTACCTCGCTCACGATGAGTCTGAGCAAATTCTCAGGTACCGTCTAGGTACTTCCATATCCTTGGAAACGCTTCCTTATAGAAAACCCACAAACGTAAACGGCGTAATAATCTCACTACATCCCGCCGGACATATTCCGGGCTCGGCGCAGGTGCGTGTTGAACACAAAGGAAAAGTTGCTGTTGTTAGCGGGGATTATAAATTAGAAGCTGACGGACTATCCACGCCCTTTGAACCTGTCAAGTGCCACCAGTTTATATCAGAGTGCACCTTTGGTCTTCCGGTGTATCAATGGGAACCACAGGAGACTATTTTTGAAGCCATAAACAGCTGGTGGAAGTCCAACGCATCCCAGGGCCTTTGTTCCGTGATTTTCGCCTATTCATTGGGAAAGGCCCAGCGGGTGTTAAAACACCTTAACGCAGATAATGGCCCTATCTTTTTACACGGAGCTATATGGAATTCGAATAAAGCCTTGCTCGCAAACGGTATCAAGTTACCCCATGCGGATCGGGTTTCGGACGGTGATGCAAAGGTGGAGTACAGGAAAGCATTGATATTAGCTCCTCCATCTGCTGCGGGTTCTCCATGGATGAAGAAGTTAGCACCCTATCGTACAGCTGCCTGTTCGGGGTGGATGAATATCCGGGGAACACGGAGGAGAAGAGCAATGGATGCAGGCTTCGTGTTGTCTGACCACGCTGATTGGGAAGGGCTTAACCAAGCCATTGCGGCTACTGAGGCGGAGGAAGTTTTACTGACCCATGGATTTACCCACAGTTTTGCCAGATTTCTCTCAGAAAAGGGAGTCAATGCCGCTGTCCTAGAAACCCAGTTTGTGGGAGAGACCGCTGACGCAGTGGATGACTGAGATTGCGTGAGCAGCTAATGTTTGGGATAAAAAAGTTGTTTTGTTTCGGGATTTAAGGTGGGCTGATTAACTTTGCGCATGGCAGAACAGATCTTGATTCTTGATTTTGGTTCCCAATATACCCAGTTAATTGCCCGAAGGGTTAGGGAACTAAATGTATATTGCGAAATACATCCTTTCAATAAAATCCCACCCCTTACAGATGAAATAAAAGGCATCATACTATCCGGAAGTCCCTGTTCCGTCAGGGATGCGGATTCACCAGATTTGGATTTGGATGCGTTGCGGGGAAAGCTCCCCATTTTAGCTGTATGTTATGGTGCGCAACTGATGGCTCAGAAGTACGGGGGAAATGTGGCACCTTCAGAGATCCGTGAGTATGGGCGGGCGAATTTGAGCCATTTAGACACCCATACCAGCCTTTTTATAGAGATGACCCACGGTTCACAAGTTTGGATGTCTCATGGCGACACTATTAAAGAACTTCCAGTTGGTTTTGATATAATCGCGAGTACTCCTTCGGTCCGAATAGCTGCCTTCAAAGTGGCTGGCGAGGATACCTATGGCATACAGTTTCATCCGGAGGTGACCCATTCACTGGAAGGAAAAAACCTTCTGAGGAACTTTGTGGTTCAAATTTGTGCCTGTAAGCAGGAGTGGACTTCTGATGTATTTATAGATGCTACCATCGACGAATTGGTCCGTACTATTGGAAATGACAAGGTCGTAATGGGTTTATCTGGAGGAGTTGATTCCTCCGTCGCAGCTACGCTGATTGACCGGGCCATCGGAGAGAATCTTGTTTGTGTTTTTGTAGACAATGGACTACTACGCAAGAATGAATTTGAGGAAGTTCTGGAATCCTACAAGGGATTAGGATTAAACGTGATCGGTGTAGATGCCAAACAGAAATTCTACGATGCTTTAAAGGGTATATCTGACCCTGAAGGAAAACGGAAGGCGATAGGCAGGACGTTTATTGAAGTTTTTGATGAGGAATCCCATAAGCTTGAAGGGGTAAAATGGCTTGGTCAGGGGACTATTTACCCCGATGTCATCGAATCCGTGTCAGTAAATGGACCGTCTGCCACTATAAAGTCACATCACAATGTCGGGGGACTTCCGGATTTTATGAAACTTAAGGTCGTCGAGCCGCTAAAAACGCTCTTTAAAGATGGCGTTCGGGAAGTAGGGCGAGCTCTGGATATACCGGAGAATATCGTCGGTCGACATCCCTTTCCAGGTCCTGGATTGGCGATCCGCATTCTCGGAGACATCACCCCTGAAAAAGTCCATATACTACAGGAAGTAGATTCAATCTTTATAAATGGACTCAAGGAAGCCAACCTGTATGATTTGGTCTGGCAGGCAGGAGCTATTTTGCTACCTATACAATCCGTAGGGGTCATGGGTGACGAACGTACATATGAACAGGTGGTCGCACTTCGGGCAGTTTCTTCGGTAGACGGAATGACAGCGGACTGGGTTCATCTTCCGTATGAATTCCTCGGAAAAATTTCGAACGATATTATTAACAAAGTGAAAGGCGTTAACCGCGTCGTTTATGATATAAGTTCAAAACCACCCGCAACCATAGAATGGGAATAGAAGGCAATGAAGGACACACTTCCCCAAAAAAACCTATCTTCGTAAGCAAATCCGTATGGGTACAATAATTGAGTATAACCTTTCGAACCAACCTCCATTTTGATGAAGATACTTCCAATCCTTTACCTGTTAGTGCTCTGTCTTCCTAACTGGGGATATTCCCAACAGAGACCGGAAAATTATAGACAAGCCTTGCAACTTATAGATCAAGAAGATTATCCTGCGGCAATGGAACTTTTGCGCCCCTTTATGGATGATCAAGCCTATGGAAACCTTGCCGGATATGCTACCTATCACTTCGGTCGGGCTGCTCTAGGCAACGAACAACTTGAGCTTGCGAAAGCTACCTTCGAGCCCCTATCAAGACAGGGAACGAAGGACCAAAAGGAAAATGCAAGCTTTTTTTTAGCCCTCATTGATTTTGGGCAAGAGAGGTATGTGGAGGCGTTGGAATCGGTAGCACGCATCGAAAGCAAGTCTCTGAGGATGGAAGGATACAAAGCCACATATTCGTTCATGAAGTTTGTACCGACAAGCATACTGATGGTGCACAAAGACCAGTTCGAGGAAAATTACGGGTTGATGCTTGCACTAAGGGAAAAGCTTGCTGCTCAACCATCTCTTTCGTCTGCTGAACGTCTGGTTTATGATCAAATTGAAGATATAAGCCCCCCAGAAGAAGTAGTGAATATACCGGAAAAAGACGAACGGAAAGAAAAGAATCAAACCCTGGACATAGCACTGGTGCTTCCGTTTAATTATTCTGGCGGCAATGACGTAGCGTCTCTAGCTGCGTCAAATTTCGTTTTTGAACTTTACAGGGGAATGATACATGCGATAGAAGACGTACGAGCAAACGGCGGAAAGGTAGAACTTAGATCCTTCGATACCAAGCGCGATCCTGAAGAGATTGAAAAGATATTCAACGATCCCTTTTTCACAAAAGCAGACATCATCGTGGGGCCTATTTATCCGGAAGAAATTCAAGAAGTAGCGCGTTTTGCCAAAGAGCAGAATATCCCCTTTGTAAACCCACTTTCCAACATAAACGAAGGACTTTCTTCAAAGGATGAGGCTTTTTTATTTCGCCCATCTACCGTCTCTTTGGCAAAAAGTGCTGTGGAATACCTGAAACGTTTTGAGGGTAATCGGGTCGCATTGGCTTATTCAGGGACAAGCAGGGACGAGTTGTTGGCAAAGAACTTTGAGACCTTTGCGCGATTAGGTGGAATTACTATAGTCAAAAGCCAGAAAGTGCTACCGCGGGACATGCGCGCTTTTTTTGACGAAGTAGGGATATCCGACGGATACAGTGCTGCAAAAGCAGACGTGGTGGTGATATTTTCGGATGATCCTAATGTTGCTTCCCCTACATTTTCTCTCGTAGAATCGCTAAGTACAAGTGTACCGATACTCGTATTGGACAGCTGGCTTTTCTTTAATTTTGCGAGCTATGAAATGATGGAAGCCCAGGATTTTCACTTTATCAGCAATAATACCCCCAACTTAGCATCCGAAGCTGTAGAATCATTCAGGAATTCTTATTTTGATTATTATAAAACCTTTCCTGGCCTCAATGCTTATTTAGGATACGAGCTTGTTCAGTGGATAGCACAAGTCGCAAATGCTGAGAAGGGATTTGACTTCAAGTCGAATCTCAACAAAAGTCGCTATATAGAAGGGGTTCTGTCCTTTGGATTCGACTTCACGGATGAATCATATAATAAATATGTTCCTATACTAAGATTGGAACAAGGAGCAATTGAAATTGAATAACTGACCATGTCTGACTTATCGACCAGTATATCGCTGTTTACCAAAGCAAAACGTTTTATCCCGGGTGGTGTAAACTCACCTGTAAGGGCTTTTAAAGCGGTTGGGGGAAACCCTATTTTTATCAAACGCGCGGAGGGAGCACACATTTTTGACGAAGATGGGAATGCTTATATTGAGTTCATTAATAGCTGGGGTCCCATGATCTTGGGGCATAATCATCCCCTTATTCGAGAAGCCGTGATAAAGGCTATGGAAAGCGGTACATCCTTTGGTGCACCAACGGCCAGGGAGGTAGAAATAGCAGAGCTAATTACCCAGATGGTTCCTTCCATCGAAAAAGTCCGCATGGTAAATAGCGGGACAGAAGCGACCATGTCAGCCATCCGAGTGGCCAGAGGCTATACCGGAAAGCAAAAATTTATCAAATTTGAAGGGCATTATCATGGCCACGGAGATGCCTTTTTGATAGCTGCCGGTTCAGGGGCAATCACCATGGGGCATCCGGATTCTCCAGGCGTTACGGAGGGTACCGTAAGAGATACGCTGCTGGCACCTTATAATAACCTGGATAAAGTTCGAGCGATTGTAGAAGCAAATAAGGATGACGTCGCTGCAATTATTCTTGAGCCGGTAGCAGGCAATATGGGATGTGTGTTACCAGCTCCTGGATTTTTGGAAGGGCTTCGGGAAATCTGTGACCAGGAGGGGATTGTTTTGATATTCGATGAAGTTATGACTGGGTTCAGGCTTTCCCCCGGTGGGGCACAGCAATATCTAGGCGTAAAACCAGATATGACAACCCTCGGTAAAATCATAGGGGGTGGCATGCCGGTCGGAGCATATGGAGGAAGAAAGGAGATCATGGATTATGTCTCCCCAGAGGGGCCTGTATACCAGGCGGGTACATTATCCGGAAACCCGATTGCTATGGCCGCGGGACTTGCGATGCTACATCATCTCAACGATAACGGAGACGTATACACCGTTTTAGAAAAAACTGGAAACAAAATCGTACAGGGAATTAAGGATAGCCTAAATACCTTGGGGCTTTCCTATACGATCAACCATATCGGCAGTATGTACAGCCTTTTCTTTACTGCGGAAAAAGTGTATGATTTTGAATCCGCCAAAACAGCAGATACTGTTATTTTTGGTAGATATTTCCAAGAAATGCTGAAACGCGGCGTCTACCTTGCACCTTCTCAGTTCGAAAGTCTATTTCTGTCTACCGCCTTAGAAGACGCACACATAGATCAGTTTTTGACCGCCAACGAGCATGCACTTCGTATCGCTACGGAAAAATAAAAAAGGGGAAAATTTCCCCTTTTATTAATCCCTGTGCATGACTATATTTTACTGTTCCTCCCGCTGAATCAGTCCGTCGATCTTTTGCCTAACCTCCGGATTTTGCTGGTAAGCTTGGGATATTTCTCGAAACGTGTTCACGTCCATACCGCTTTCGGTGATTTTCTGCTCTATTTGCTTGCCCGTTTCTTCCTGTATTTTCATCATCTGCTGCCCCGCTTTATTGAAACTGGCAATTTCTGTAGGATCATCTGAAGCATCACGGATATTTCCTTGCTGTTGGGCCTGAAACAATTCTTGGAATCTTTCCCTTTCTATGTCATTTTCTCCAAGGGTGTTCATCATCTTTTCGTCTGCATCCTGTTGTAGGGGTAGCAGTTCTTTACTTACTGAAACAAACTGATTATATTCGTCATCGGTAAAATCATCCCGCACTTGTGGTCGTTCTGTAGGTACTTCCTGCGAATTTCCTACACGTACAAAACAAACCATCAAAATTGAGGAGATCGTTAATACTTTTAGTAAATTACTCATGTTTTAATTGGTTTAAGTTTAACTCATATCGAATCAACTTTTTTACAATAACTATTCCAATAATTAAATTATACAGGATTTAACTAGATTAACTGCTATGTCAAACAAAATTTACGGTATCAAGAATTGTGACACAATGAAAAAGACGTTTCAGCTGTTTGATGATGAAGGGATGGAATATGAGTTTATAGATTACAAGAAAAACGTGCCTTCAGAAGCGTTACTTAGGCATTTTTCGGATACCTTAGGTTTGGACGCTATTATAAACAAAAGAGGCACCACCTATAAAAAGTTGACTCCCGAAGAAAAGGCAGCTTTGGATGAGGTTACATCCGCTATTCCTGTACTTCGGGAGAAAAGCAGCATGATAAAACGACCCATTATCCAATTTGGCGACGGTACGCTACTTGCCGGATTGGAGAAGGATGTTATTTTAACAAAGAAGTAGAACGACAGGCACTACTATATCAAACCTACGGTCCGCCACATGGCCTTTGAAGTAGCTTCTAAAGCTGCTTCGTTTTCCATCGCATTTAGTTTTGCATTGAACGGCTCCGCACGTATGGCGCCATCATAGCCGATTTTTACCAGTGCGCCTAGAAATCCTTTGAGATCAATAAGGCCGCTATCGCCCGGCAACTGCCTTTCTCCATCAATTTGCTCCTCGATGGTCCGGCCAGCTGTTGCGTCGTTTAAGTCGCAGGTAATAATTTGTTCGTTTGTCAATGCTTCGAGGTCAGCGACTGTCTCCGTTGACGTATACCAATGATAGGCATCTAATTGTATGCCTACTCCGGATACGTCTATGGCTTCTACAAGTTCGAGCATTTCCTTCATCGTACCCACAAAGGGATATCTGTTGCTAATTTTAAGCTTTTTAGTGCCTACATACTCAAACCCAAACCGAATGCCATGATCCTGGAGTATCAGTGCAGCTTCTCTAAGCCGGTTGCGGTGCTGTTTGAAATTTTGCGTATAGGTTAGTTCGTTATGTGACGGCATGATCCAAGTGCTCATCCGGTTCACTCCGGCTTTTTGACAGGTTTTCGCTATTTTTGGGAGTTCCGCAATTCCGTCGGTAAATGTATTGTTGTCCTTTCGGAAATCCACCGGCAGACTTGCGGCATCCCAACTTAATCGATGCTGTTTCATTTCTCCAAGAAACTCGGAAAGCTCCGAGGGAGCCATTTTACCCAGCTGATCCGGCATGGGAGAAATCGCTTCAAAATGATACTTTACGGCGTGTCCAATAAGTTCTTTCTGCGTACTTGTGACCCCGATTGCTCCGGGATTTAGGCTTATTTTGAACTTTCGATCAGGATTCTTGCCGAAGCTAAGGGAGGGGAGAAAAGCGATGCCTGCCATAGCTGACATGCCATAGTGTAGAAATGATCTTCTATTGAGTTGGCTCATAATGCTAAAGGTCTTGTCGTTGGGATGGGGTTATTGATTATACGAGTATGGGATGAATTAATTCGCCTTCTACATCAGTGAGTCGAAAAGGTCTACCTTGAAAATCGAACGTAAACTGCTCATGGTCGAAGCCAAGTAAGTGTAAAATAGTAGCGTGTATGTCGTGGACGGATACTCTTCCTTCAATTCCGGCGAAACCAATCTCGTCAGTTACCCCATGGGTTACACCTTGACGGATACCACCACCGGCCATCCACATGGTGAAGGTGTCGACATGGTGATCGCGGCCTTTAAAGCTATGTGTTTTTCCTTCACGGTTTTCCTGCATTGGCGTTCGGCCAAATTCCCCTCCCCAGACTACGAGCGTGCTTTCTAAAAGACCGCGCTGTTTGAGATCTAACAGAAGTGCGGTCATCGGTTTGTCGATTTGGGTACACTTGTCCTTCATCCCTATGTCCACAGCAGTACTCTTATCTGTGCCATGCGCATCCCAGCCCCAGTCATACAATTGAACAAAGCGTACGCCTTTTTCTACCAATTTTCTGGCTAAAAGACAATTGTTGGCGAAAGATTCCTCACCCGGCTGGGTGCCATATAGATCGTGTATATATGATGGTTCATTTCGGATATCCATTACCTCTGGAACTTCAATCTGCATCCGGTAGGCCATCTCGTACTGATTAATACGGGCTAGAATTTCGGGATCGGCATAAGCAGCAAATTCCTCCTGATTGATTTGATTGATGATATCAATCGTTTTCTTCTTTAGGTCCCTGTTTATTCCCTTTGGGTCTTCCAGATAAAGTACCGGATCGCCCTTTGATCGGCACTGTACACCTTGATAAACAGAAGGAAGAAATCCGCTTCCCCAAACGGATTTTCCGGCATCCGGCGTTTTACCACCAGAGGTTAATACCACAAATCCAGGCAAGTTTTGGTTTTCGGAGCCCAATCCGTAGGTGACCCATGAGCCTAAGCTCGGTCTACCGAGGCGGGGACTTCCCGTCTGCATAAACAATTGCGCGGGACCATGATTAAACTGATCTGTATGTACCGCCTTCAAAAACGCCACATCGTCAGCTACCTTTTTGAAATTCGGCAAAAAGTCAGAAATCCAGGCTCCTGACTCTCCAACCTGCTCAAATCTGGCTTGGGGGCCGAGTAGATTGGGAGTGCCGCGGATAAATGCAAATTTTCTCCCTTGAAGAAGTGAAGGTGGGCAGGCTTGATTATGTAGTTTTTCCAGCTCTGGCTTGTAATCAAACATTTCCAGCTGCGAAGGCGAACCTGCCATGTGCAGGTAAATGACAGACTGTATTTTTGGCTTGAACGGAGGAGCTAGCGGCGAAAGCGGGTTTAAATCCCTTTCTGACAAATTTAGCGATCTGCTGGGAGATCCATTACAGGACCAAAACATCGATCCCAATGCTAATCCGCCCAAGCCTGTAGCACATTCCTTTATAAAATGCCTTCTTGTTTTGGCCTGAAGCTCACGTTGTTGCTGTTCAATCAGTAGCTTGGTTAGATCTTTCATCTGTTTATAATTTGATTTTAATAGGTCAGATGGAATCTTCGCATGCATTATAATCATCCCTCCGTGTGAGGTTCTCCTCATGCTCGATTTCATGTGTCTATAATTGTTTTTCAAAGGTCATCCCTACTCGTCGGGACAGGCTATGGAATCTTGCATGGTAGATAATCATCCTAATGTGTGACGTCTTCGTCATGCTACCTGTCCGGTAGGCAGGCTCGATTTCATCGGTGTAATAGTTTCTTTTTGGGGTCATCTTGAAGGATTTCTCGGGAGAGCCTTTCGCGTATTTGTTCGAAAGAATATCACCGATTTTATAGTTCTCTACGTATGCAACGTTTTCTTTGTGCTGGATTTTATGTCAGGATTTAGTCAAGAATTCATCGAGATTTAGGATCGCGTTTGCGACGACCATTAGCGCTGCCAATGAAGCGGTTTTCTCATCAGCAGGTGAAAAGCTGAGGAAATCTTCCATTTCCTTTGGATTTGTAGTGTATCCATGCTCCGCGTAGTCATAGAGCGAAATGAGCGCGTTCAACTTGGCCGGAGGAATTGGAATGAACAGTGCTTTTTCATAACCGAGTCTAATGGCATTCTGAGGATCATCGGGGTAGTTCTCTTTCATTGCCTTTGCAAGATGGTAAGCGGCTTCGAGGTACACGGGATCATTCAGAGTCACCAATGCCTGCAAGGGGGTGTTGGTGACGGTTCGGTTTACGGTGCAGACTTCCCTGCTGCCTGCATCAAATGAGATAAAGGACGGATAGGGACTTGTTCTTTTCAAAAAAGTATATACGGCCCGCCGGTAACGGTCTTCTCCTTCGCTAGGGGTCCAACTTTCACCGTTATAAACCGTCTGCCAGACGTTGTCGGGTTGAGGAGGCATGACACCCTTCCCATACATGCGTGGACTAAGCAATCCGGCCACGGCTAGGGATTGATCCCGTATTTGTTCTGCGCTCATGCGGAACCTAGGCCCACGGGCATACCATTTATTTTGAGGGTCTTTTTCATGTAGTTCAGGGGAACTGACGGAACTTTGGCGATAGGTACCGGACAGCACAATGTCCTTAATGAGCCCCTTTAGCTGCCAGTTGTGTTCATGGATAAGTCTCCACGCAAGCCAGTCCATCAATTCCCTATGGCTTGGGTCTTCTGACTGCGTGCCCATGTCCTCCAAGGTTGCTACAAGCCCTCTGCCGAAGATTTGCGCCCATACCCGGTTTACGACCGTGCGGGAAGTAAGGGGGTTTTCGGGATCGGTCAACCAATAGGCTAAACCGAGTCGGTTTTCAGGCCAATCTGTATCCCAGCTGTTTAGTTGATTCGGAACAGTTGCTCTAACTGTTTCTCCCAGCAGTAGCCAGTTTCCCCGTTCAAATACCTTCGTTTCCCGCCGCATAAAATCGGGGTTTTCGATCATGATCGGGACCGTAGGTGTGGCTTTGTTCAAGAGCGTCAAGAATGCTTCTGATACGTCGCGATAGCCTAGATCATTCTTACCGGGAATCGGATCCACAAAAGCAAACCAGTTGATTGTACTTGTTGATTGCTGCTTAGCTAATTTCTTATTTTCCATATGGATATACAGATCCACTTTCCCTGTTACAGGTTTGAAGGGTACGCTATGTATGACTCGTCCGTTGGTTTTTGGAAGAATAAACTGACTCAAGATGTCACCATCCGGACCTCCATGTCGGATCGTCATTTTGCTGCCTTCATTTCCTGTCCAATAATTCAGAAGCAACGTGGAAGAGCCACCTGTATATACACCTCTAAGGTAACAGGATCCATCATCCCAAAGCCCCAGCCATTTAGTGTCGATCAATTCGCCATTTACAAAATCTTCACAGTCGTGCGCATGGTATTTTGGTTCTTGAAATAGCAGGAAGTTTTCAGCTGCTTTGGCAGCTTTCTCATCTGCATGTGCCCCCACCCAAGTCTTGATTTTTTCTAGCTCCTCCTTGTCTTCTTCATTATAAAACTTAAGTTTCGGCTCTTCGGCATGGGTGTCCTCATCCCGTGTATTGTTAAAGAAGGCCATCAACTGGAAATAATCCTCGTGTTGGAAAGGGTCGTAGGGGTGGCTGTGACACTGTACACACGCGATTGTGGTGCTCTGCCATACTTCGAAGGTTGTGTTGATTCGATCCATGACGGCAGCAACCCGGAACTCTTCATCCTCGGTGCCGCCCTCATCATTGTTCATCGTATTTCGGTGAAATGCAGTGGCTGTCAGTTGATCTAAGCTTGGGTTTGGTAAAAGGTCCCCTGCCAGCTGTTCTATCGTAAATTGATTAAAGGGCATATTATTGTTCAAAGCCCTAATGACCCAGTCCCTATAGGCCCATATTTCGCGGCTTACATCCCGTTCATAGCCTTTAGTATCTGCATATCTGGCTAGGTCCAACCACCACGATGCCCATTTCTCGCCGTAAGCTGCTGCTGACAGCAACTGATCAACCAAATCCTCATACGATAGCTGTCCCTCCTGCCACCGGCCAACTAACGTAGGTGTAGGGGGTAAGCCGGTAATATCCAGAGAAACCCGTCTCAGCAAAGTCAACGGATCTGCTTCAGGAGAAGGTTCTAGGCCGTTCTCTTTGAGTTTTTCAGAAACAAAAAGGTCAATTTCATTCCGAAAAAAAGTAGATGCTGTGCCTTTCGATACGCTGCCCCATAAGCTGCTGGTCGGCGTTTCTGTTTTTTCTATTTTTGTATAGGCCCAATGCCTGCCCCATTTAGCGCCTTGCTTTACCCATTTTGTCAATACCGCGATTTCTTCATCGCTGAGTGCGGGTTTATTATAAGGCATGCGAAGTTCTGGGTCCTTCTCATGAAGCCGTTGAATGAAAGCACTGGCGTTGGGATTTCCCGGAACAATTGCCGGAATACCCGACTCTGTTGGTTCAAAAGCCTCTTCCTCAAAAAGGAGGCTGAATCCGGCGTTTTTCTTTACGCCACCATGGCAGGAGATGCAGTGTTTGTTTAAGATGGGCTTTACATCAGTACTGAAATCTACTTCCGGTTGATTGTAAACCTGAAAATAAAGGCCCGCAATCAATGCCACGGCTGAAACACTATATATGAAAGATTTATTCACCATGCCCTTATATTTGATGGGGAAATTAAGGAATTTTGACGGGCAATACAAGCCTTAACGGCTAGCTACCAGACTTCTGTTGCCTGTTCATATATTGCGGAAGATTTGTAAGCATATCGGCGGTCATTTTTTCTAAGGTGTAGGTTGGCTGCCAGCTCCAGTCTTTAACGGCATATTCGTCATTAATGCTCTGTGGCCATCCTTCCGCTATTTTTTGTCTGAAATCTGGCGCATACGAAATCTTAAAGTCAGGCAGGTAATGTAGTATGCTGTTGTAGATATCTTCCGGGCAAAAGCTTATTCCGGCTATATTGTAACTTGATCTGACAGTAATCCTTTCCGTAGGCGCTTCCATTAATTCCACTGTTGCGCGTATGGCATCTGGCATATACATCATGGGGAGATAGGTATCCTTTTCAAGAAAACACGAAAAAGCATCGTTAGCAACAGCGTTGCGGTAGATGTCAACCGCATAATCTGTGGTTCCCCCGCCTGGAAGGGTTTTGTAGCCGATAAGTCCTGGATACCTTAAGCTTCTCACGTCTATGCCGTACGTGTTAAAGTAGTATTCACACCAGCGTTCGCCCGCCAGCTTTGAAATGCCGTAGACTGTTTGAGGTTCTTTGACGGCATATTGCGGGGTGTTTTTTTTGGGAGAATTTGGCCCATAAACAGCAATTGAAGAAGGCCAATAAAGTTTGTTTAATTTAAATTTTCGGGCTCCTTCGAGCACATTTAGAAGGCTTCCCATGTTTACTTGCCACGCCATTACCGGTTTTTTTTCTCCTGTGGCTGAGAGAATCGCTGCCAAATGGTATAGCTGGGTAATCCTTTCAGTCTTCAGCACATGGTCTAAGGCACCAGTATCCATAACATCCAGCGTTTGAAAGTGGCATGCCGGCATTCGTTTGGCCATTTCGGGATTGATATCGGTTGCTACGATTGATTCGGCACCGTAACGTGCGATAAGCTCGCCGGTCAACTCCAAGCCCAACTGGCCTCCGGCCCCTGTAATCAGTATTCTTTCCATACGCATTTCTCTATTCTTCAGCTCCTTGTTTTTTCCAGCCTGCAAGAAATCATTACCTTTGCTTTAGGTAAGGTATACAAATGTACAATTTTCATCTGTGTACGTCTTAGTAATTCTTACCATGCCTTACATTTTGCCAACTAGTTATTCTCCATCTTATGTATAAAAACTTTCAACATATACTCGAAAATGAATTGGCAGCAATCAAGCAGGCCGGGCTATACAAAGAGGAGCGAATCATTGTTTCTCCTCAGGGACCGGAAATCACCTTACAGACCGGTCAACAGGTAACCAATTTTTGCGCCAATAATTACCTTGGTTTGGCCAGCCATCCTAAGGTAATCCAAGCAGCTAAGGATGCCATTGACTCACATGGGTTTGGGTTAGCTTCTGTCCGTTTTATCTGTGGGACACAAGATATCCATAAAACATTGGAACAAAAGATTTCTGCTTTTTTGGGTACTGAGGACACCATTTTGTATGCGGCAGCTTTTGATGCCAACGGGGGAGTTTTTGAACCCCTTTTAGGGCCTGAAGATGCGATTATCTCCGACGCATTGAATCACGCATCTATCATTGACGGTGTCCGGCTATGCAAGGCAATGCGCTTTAGATACCAACACAACGATATGGAGGATTTGGAAAAGCAACTAAAAGATGCGGACGCTAGCCGGGCAAAAACAAAGATTATTGTAACCGACGGGGTGTTTTCTATGGATGGTACAATTGCCCAGTTAGACGAGATCGTTGCATTGGCAGAGAAATATAACGCACTGGTTATGTCTGATGAATGCCATGCCACCGGATTTATAGGGCAGACAGGAAGGGGTGTTCATGAACTTCGAGGCGTAATGGGGAAGTTGGATATAATCACAGGTACTTTAGGGAAAGCATTGGGCGGTGCCTCCGGAGGTTTTACCTCAGGAAGGAAGGAAATTATAGATCTACTTCGTCAACGGTCGAGGCCGTATTTGTTTTCGAATACGCTAGCTCCGTCAATAACCGGCGCGTCTATAGCCGTCTTTGATCTGTTGTCGGCGTCCACGGCCTTGCGGGATAAGCTCGCAGAAAACACCCGTTATTTTAGAGAAAAAATGACGGATGCGGGATTTGACATCAAGCCTGGCACCCATCCAATTGTCCCTATCATGCTTTATGATGCAACGCTTGCACAGCGTATGGCGGAACAGTTGTTGAATGAGGGGATATATGTGATTGGGTTTTATTATCCGGTAGTACCAAAAGATCAGGCAAGAATACGGGTACAGTTGTCCGCGGCACATGATAGAACACAACTAGACAAGGCGATACGTGCTTTTACGCTTGTAGGAAAAGAGTTGGGAGTAATTGGTAACTAAGAAGCTGAATGGGTTATCAGTTAACCTTTGCTTACTTATCTACATTTCCCCAATTTTCTTCAACGGCTTTATGCGTTCAAATTTGTTAATCTCTACAAATTTAGCATCCAAATCTTCACCAGTAAGGTAACCGTTGATCATTTCGCGAACTTCCTGAAAGGACAGGTTATGCAGAATTTTTCCGTTTTTGGAGAGGGATACCTGTCCGGTTTCTTCCGAGACGATCAGGACCAGCGTATCTGTTGCCTCAGACATTCCAATTGCTGCCCTATGTCTTAGGCCAAACTGAGCCGGTACGTCGCGTTCGGTAACAGGAAGAATACATCGGGCTGCTTTTACACGCCCATTGTGGATAATTACGCCTCCGTCATGGAGTGGGCTGTATTTATTAAAGATCGATATCAAAAGTCTTTTGGAAACAATCGCGTCTATCAAATCTCCGCTTTCCGCATAGAACTTTAGCTCCGAATTGCTGGAAAGGACGATGAGCGCACCTGTACTACTTCCGGAAAGTGATTTGCAGGCTTCAATGATGGGGGTAACATTAAACGCCCCGCTTTCGCGTTTTCGCCAAAAAAGCAATTCCTGCCATAAATTTTCATTCGAGAAAATGGAGGATTTTCCCACGATAAGCAAAAACTTCCTGATTTCTTGCTGAAACAAGATGATGGCAGCTAAGACACCTACTCCCATAAACTGGCCAAGGATGATGGTCAACAGTTCCATCTTAGCAGCATTTACGACCAGATAGACCAGATAAATGGAAAGAAATCCAAGAAATATTTTGATGGCAACGCTGCCTCTCATCAGCTTATATACCTGATAAATAAGCACACTTACCAAGGCAATGTCAATGAGGTTGACAATGGAAACTTCTAAAAAGCCAATTTGGAATAACAATGTCAAGGGTAAAGTTTTTTAAATAGATTTATCGTTTCTTTTGCTTCTTTTACATCATGAACTCTCAGCATGCACGCCCCGCCTATTAACGCGGCCATGTTCAAAGCTGTAGTTCCATTGAGGGCATCCTCTGGTCCAACTTCAAGAAATTTGTAAATCATCGACTTTCTGGAAATGCCAACCAATATCGGTACACCTAAAAGATTGAAATAGTCCAAATGCTTTAATAAACAATAATTTTGCGCCAGATTTTTCGCAAAACCAAATCCCAAATCCAATATAACATCTTTTATGCCAGCTTCCCGACATTCTTTCAGTTTTCTGGAAAAATAATCGGTAATTTCTTTCTCTAGATGATTATAATCCGTCAATCCCTGCATAGTCAGAGGATTTCCCTGCATATGCATACAAATAAACGGAATCTCCATTTTGCCGACGGTTGAAATCATCTTTTTATCCAACTGCCCTCCGGAGATGTCATTCACGATGTCGGCTCCGGCAGCTACTGCTCTTTCGGCTACATCGTGCCGGAACGTATCTACGGAAACAATTACATTCGGATAGGAAATCTTTATAGCTTCTATAACGGGGATAACACGACGAAGTTCCTCTGTGACCGAAATATCCGACGCGTTCGGGCGGCTACTGTAGCCGCCCACATCTACGATATCGGCACCTTCTGCTATAAGTTTTGCGGCTTTCGCTTTCGTTTGGTCAAGTGGGCCTAAGGACCTACTTCCTGCATAAAAAGAGTCTGGGGTGACATTGAGGATTCCCATGACCCAGGGACGGGAAAAGTAATGGAGCTTTCCTTTTAGGCGAAGTGTTTTTTTTACAGGAAATAAATTATCTTCGAACTTACTTTGAAACTGATTGTTGGCCGCCATTAATGAAAAATCCCCTTGAAAACCCAAACGATAAGCGAATATAACGAAGTTATTGCCCTTTGTAAAGAATTATTTAAGAAGAAAACAATCGATTATGGTACAGCCTGGAGGATCTTGAGGTTGTCTTCGATAACGGATCAAATATTTATAAAAGCCCAACGTATTCGGTCAATCCAAGAGAAAGGAACCCAGAAAATCAGTGATTCGGTACAAGAGGAATTTATCGGAATCATTAACTATTGTATCATTGCATTGATGCAGTCTCAGCTATCGGATAAACGTCCGCTTGAAATGCCTTACCAGGAATTGGAGCCATTATATGAGTATTGGGTGACGAACACCCAAGAACTATTGGAAGATAAAAATCACGACTATGGAGAGGCGTGGAGGATGATGCGTATTTCCTCCATCACGGATATCATCTTGATGAAGCTTTACAGGGTAAAGCAGATTGAAGACAATGCGGGCGTCACGTTGGTTTCCGAGGGTGTTCTGGCAAATTACCAAGACATCATTAATTACGCAGTTTTTTGTATGATCAAATTAAATGAACAAAAGCATGCTTAAGCAGGTAATTCTCGGCATCATCAGGGCCATAGTAGGGGGTCTTTTTATTTTCTCGGGACTTATAAAGGTCAATGATCCTGTAGGAACAGCTATAAAGCTTGAGGAGTATTTCGACGTGTTTTCACGGGATATTGCTTCTTTCTTTGACATATTCAAAGGCATTTCGCTTCCTATCGCTGTCTTTCTTGTCGTTATTGAGGTGGTTCTTGGGATCATGGTTCTGGTCGGTTGGAAGATTAGGCCGGCAGTGTATTTTCTTTTGGCGATGATCCTTTTCTTTACCTTTTTGACTTTTTACTCCGCCTATTTCGATAAGGTCACTGACTGTGGATGTTTTGGGGATGCAATAAAGCTAACCCCTTGGGAATCCTTCTATAAAGATATCTTTCTGCTCGTATTGATCGGGGTTTTGTTCCTCTTTCGCAATGACCTGCGAGGAAATTCGGCTAGGTGGGGTAAGTATACCGTTATAGCCTCTGTTGTTTTAAGCTTTATACTTGCCGTTTCGGCGATCCGTAATCTACCCTTTGTCGATTTTAGGGCGTTCAAAGTTGGAACAAACATACGGGAGGCTATGCTCCCTTCAGCCCCATTAGCCTATACATATGTAATGAGGAAAGGAGAGAAAATCGAGACCTTTGACCAATATCCCACAGATGATACCTATGAGTTTGTTGAGATGAACCTCAAAAACCCAGAAGCATTGCCTAAGATAACTGACTTTGCTGTTTGGAATGATTCTGGTGACTATACCGAAGCAGTACTCGAGGGCAAGAAAATCTTAATTATGGTTAGCAACCTATCCAAAATGTCGCTAACGAATTTATCCGATATAGACCTACTTGTTAAGGAAGCAAGTGCCGCAGGAATGGATGTAAAATTTATTTGCGCATCATCGGAGGAAGATACACAACAGGTACTTGAAACATATGGATGGGAGATTGGGTACTACCTTGCAGATGCTACTGTAGTTAAAACAATCATCCGGTCAAATCCGGGGATTGTTATTCTGAATGACGGGACGATTGTAGGGAAGTACCATCATAATAATACTCCCTCCATAAAGGATGTCGTCGCCTTATGGAATTGAATAAGATCGTACTTATAGGGATGCCGGGGAGTGGAAAGACCACGCTCGGCCGTGAACTTGCGAACCGGCTGGGCTTTCGTTTTTACGATTTGGATCACATTATAGAGTCCGAAGCAGGGACCCGTATTTCGACAATTTTTTCAGAAAAAGGAGAGGGCTACTTTAGACAGATTGAATCCCAAATCCTTCTCAGGAGTCTTCAAAAGGACGAGTCTTTTGTGTTGTCCACAGGAGGAGGAGCACCTTGTTTTAACGAAAACATGGATGTAATTAATAAATATGCGCTTTCTGTCTACCTTGATGTTCCCTTGGGACAATTGTTGCTAAGGCTGACACGAGGTCAAGTAAATAAGCGACCACTGTTTTACGGACTTGAGACAGGCGAAATTACTTTGAAACTAAAAAGCATGTATGAACTCAGACATCCATATTACGAAATGGCAAAAATAAAGCTCAGCGGAGAAGACATCTCCGCTGAGCTAGTAATAGGTGAGTGGATGGGCCTATTAAAAGGCAAATCCAAATGAAAGCATTCCGTTTAGACGCTGATTTTCCGTGACCGCAATGGGTGAGGTGGGATAGGATGTATAGTAAGAATTGAACGTATTGCTCATCAGCGAGAAATCTACACTAAACGTAGACAACTTTACACCAATACCCCCTGATAGCTGTGTCATGCTTCTGTCAAAATCACCTGCGTTTACAAAAGGATCACCGAAGTATGCATAACCGGCTCTAATTCTCAATTCGTCTATCCTCGCTTCTCCACCGACACGATAATTTATCGTTTGTCCATACAAGGCCCTGATCTCACGATTGTCTGCACCTGTATTGAACACATTAGACCTCAAATTTATCATGCTGTAGTCGACGTAATCCACGTCGGCTGACAGAAAGCCATTTTTTCCAAAGAAGTACGTTAATCCTGATCCAAGCCTCATAGGGGACCTTAGGCTAAAGCTGCTGACATACAAATCGGTATCCACTTGTTCCTCGCTAATAGAACCGAATTCAGGATCTTGATAGGGAGGTGAAAACTCCGCATAAATACCTGCAAGATACTCCTCATTTATCCTGCTCCAGGTAGGCGAGTGAAAGGTTACCCCGATGTTTAACTGGTCTATAGGCTTGTAGATAGCGCCCACCCCGATGTTCACTCCTGAGCCTTCAAGCAAAAGATTCTGATCCAACGAGCTGAAAAGACTTGTCTGATTATTGCTTAAAAACTCTTCACTGTAGGATTGCACACGCCTGTAATTCATCGTTACCACACCTAGATTGGCGCCTAGGAAAAGTTTATTTTTGTAATTGCCACCATAGGAAAAGGAAATCTGATTCATATTCCCCTCCGTTTCCACAAGCTCAAATTTTTCCAGCTGATCCGTAGCGTTCGGGGAATAATCGTATCCGTTATCTACGGGATTTATTAAATATGCATCAAAGAACAGACCATCAAGACCTCCTGGTACTCCGGATTCATTGTATAGATCGACATAATAATCAAGAATGGATTCCTGATCCAGTTGAGAGGAAGAATATCCAGAATTTGTTCTAAAATTGGCCGATCTGTTCAGGCTAAATCCAAAAGAACCACCTCGCCAGTCACCCACTTCTAGCGGTCCTTTGGCTCTACTTATAACCACGCCAATGTTGGGGACGTGGAAGTTGGTAGCGTTGTAATTGCTGCCTTGGTTGAGGAAGATACTTTCGGCATTCCAGTCGGTATATCCCGCAGTCACGTTAAATTCCGATTTCTGAAAAAAACCTAGCCCTGCGGGATTTCCATGGATGTTACTTATATCCCCTCCTAACGAATGTTGTGTACCGCCCAATGCGGTTATCCTAGCGGTTCCGGTAGGATGGTACATGCTGAAACGGAGTGCGTCTTCAACGTAACCACTTTGCGCATCCACTAAAGTGACGCTTAACAATAAAAAAGCAAATAGAAGAAGTATCGATTTAAGTGCTTTCATAAAGTGTGTTTTGATTTGATAATACTAAGGTATGGCAATATTTATGCCTTAAAAGCTACTGAGAGACATTATCTATTAAAAAAGGGGAAAAAAAAAGAGGGAATTAATTCCCTCTTCTTCCTCCGCTGACGCTTCCGCCGCCCCCACCTCTGTAGCCGCCTCCGCTTGGAGCGCTAAAGGATGGTGAGGAAGACCGTGAAGGAGCTGAATATGAACTCCTACTTGGCGTCGTTGAACGCGGACTGCTATAACTTGGTGATGAACTTCTTGAATTGTTGTATGCCGGAGAGGTAGATCTTGTGTCTCTATTATAAGAGGGAGATGTACTTCTACTAGGTGTTGAATAGCCAGATCGCGTATTTCCAGTGTTAACGGAACGGCCGTTAATTGTTGGAGAGCTAACCGATCTTGGCGATGTTGACCCTACTCGGGAAGGTGCTCCATAGTTGCTTCTTGTCCCTGTAGTGCTTCCTGGCCTGCTTGTAGCTGGGGAACTGATATTCCGTCTGGCAGGTGCAGCGGAGGCTCTTGGATTGGAATAATAATCATTTTGAGACCTACTGAAGTTGTTTCTTGAACTAGCGGTGCCTGTCTGTCTTCCATTTGGATTGCTTCCGATAGCTTCTCGTCTAGCTGTTGATCTACTAGAAGTAGGCTGCGTCGCGGCAGAGCGTGTTCGTGGGGAAGTGGATGCAAGTGACGAACCTAACGTTGGCCTTGCACTTCTTACGATTTGTCGACCACCCTCGCCTCCTGGCATGATAATGATTGGGTTATAAAAGCCGGGTCTGAAGAATCCACCTCCCATCATCCAGGGATCGTAAAAGCCAAGGCCCCCCATCATCCATGGATTACCGAAACCAATACGGGTTCTCATGAAAGGACTTCCAAATCCAAATCCTAAACCAACATTGAATCCGGGTCTGAAGCCCATCATACCAAAGCTAGGTCCCCAGAATGGATCGTAGAATCCCATACCTGGTCCCCAAAAAGGATCGTAAAATCCACCCATCATTGGGAAACCACCCATGCCCCACGTCGGTCCAAAACCCATGCCCATCATCGGTCCAAAGCCCATACCCATCATGGGGTTCATGAAGAAATTGTTTGTTACATTTCCATTGCTCCCTCTGAAGTTGTCGTAGGCATCAACGTTACCATTTCCCTGTCTCGTTTCGGACTGATTTGCGGAATCGTCAAAGTATACAGACCCTTCCTCTACAGGCTGTGAAGGCCTCTGGTAGCGGGCGATATACTCGGGGTTCACATTTCTATTAGAGAAATTCTGTGTGTCGAAAGATTGAGGCTGTATGTCGCCCATATCCCGGAAATTCTCGGGTGTATTGTTTTTTACAGCAAATTCAGTAGCTACTCGAGCATCAGAAGCCATGAAGTACAAATTGTCACTTTCACCTTGCGTTGCAAGTTGGCTTGTGCTGCAGGAGGCTAAGCCTAGTAGGACTAAACCGCCTACAAATCGGATTGGATTTAAATTGCTCATAAGTACACTAATTTATATACGCTCAACTCTATATACGAAAGTAATCTGGGAGGGTTATCATTTTTTGATTTATATTTGCCCCCATTCTAGCTTCGAATATATAGAAGTTTTTTAATACAACAAAAATAAAATGAGCAAAGCATTACCAAAAAGAAGTGAAGATTACTCACTTTGGTATAATGAGTTAGTGAAGCGCGCAGATCTTGCTGAAAATTCCGCCGTCAGGGGGTGTATGGTCATCAAACCCTATGGGTTTTCCATCTGGGAGAAAATGCAGCAACAGCTGGATAAGATGTTCAAAGATACGGGGCATTCGAATGCATATTTTCCGCTTTTCATCCCTAAATCGTTTCTGTCTAAAGAAGCCAGTCACGTGGACGGTTTCGCAAAAGAGTGCGCGGTTGTCACACATTACCGCCTAAAGGCTGATGAGAGTGGGAAAGGAGTTGTTGTAGACCCCGACGCTGCCTTGGAAGAGGAACTAATCGTACGCCCCACCTCTGAGACGGTCATCTGGAGCACCTACAAAAACTGGATACAATCGTACAGGGATCTTCCGCTTCTAGTGAATCAGTGGGCGAACGTTGTCCGTTGGGAGATGCGTACCCGGCTGTTTTTGAGAACGTCCGAATTCCTCTGGCAGGAAGGTCATACTGCGCATGAGACCAAAGCGGAAGCGGTGGAAGAAACTGTACGCATGTTGCACGTTTATGCTGAGTTTGCGGAAAAATTTATGGCGTTACCTGTAATCAAAGGAGTCAAGTCAGAAAACGAAAAATTTGCAGGGGCGGAGCAAACCTACTGCATAGAGGCCATGATGCAGGATGGAAAGGCATTACAGGCTGGTACATCACATTTTCTGGGTCAAAACTTCGCAAAGGCCTTTGATGTGAAATTTGCTACTCGGGACGGGGGCTTAGAGTATGTCTGGGGAACATCGTGGGGTGTAAGCACACGTCTTGTAGGTGCCCTTATAATGGCTCACTCCGATGATAATGGCTTAGTGCTTCCGCCGAAATTAGCTCCTATACAGGTTGTAATCGTACCCATATTTAAGGGCGAACAGGAGCTGGAAGCCATTTCAGTTAAGGCTCAAGAGATTAAGGATGCGTTGTCGCAAAAGAATATTTCAGTGAAATTTGATAACAGAGATACTTATAAGCCTGGATGGAAATTTGCGGAATATGAGCTTAAAGGTGTTCCCCTTCGAATTGCGATCGGACCTAGAGACCTGCAAAATAACTCTGTCGAACTCGCCAGAAGAGATACGCTTACAAAGGAAGTGATCAATTTGAATGAGGTGGATATTGTCACACACATTACGGCACTTTTGGACGAAATTCAAGAAAATATCTTTGCCAAAGCGCTGGCTTTCCGCAATGAAAAGACCACAACAGCCGATACATGGGAGGAGTTTGTGGAGACACTCGATAAAAAAGCCGGGTTTGTTGCAGCCCACTGGGATGGAACCCCGGAGACAGAAGAGAGAATCAAGGAAAAGACCAAGGCTACCATAAGGTGTATTCCTTTGGACAGGGAACCGGAAGAGGGGACCTGTATTTTCAGTAACCGGCCATCTAAAGGAAGGGTCCTGTTTGCCAGAGCCTATTGACAAAAGATAAAAAGGGAGACGTTTATGTTTCCTTTTTTTTTGCATTTTCAGTCACTTTCTGGAAGTTTACGTAGTAATGGGTGAACATGGTTACTACTGAATGCCATTATTCAGAGTTATTCTTGCAAACTGTTTTTTAAAGCCAGAAATTCGGCGTATTTTCAACTGTTAATAGCGACCTTCATCATGACCCTTCTAATTTTATTCAGCCTAATTTTGTTCGGGGCACTACTTGTGATGGTAGAAGTACTTTTCGTACCCGGTACTACGATAGTGGGATTAATTGGACTAATCTTCTCGGGCGTGGGCATCTACTATGGATACCAAGAATTTTCTCATGGGACTGCAACTGCTGTATTTATAGTCACCGTACTTGTGAATATCGGCATGGTGGTCTACGGGTTTAAGTCTGGCGTGTGGAAAAAGTTTTCACTCTTGCAGACCAGTACAAGCCGAAGCTTTGACGACCGGCTGGCTGGTCTGGAAATCGGCCAAAAAGGAAGAACGAAATCTGATTGTAGGCCATTTGGAAAAGCTGAGTTTGGTGATATCATCTATGAGGTGAAATCGGACGCCGGTTTTATTTCCACAAATGAGGAGGTTTTTATCAAAAAATTAGAAAACAATAAAATTATTATTAAACAATAAACTATGGAAATTTCAAACTCGGTTTTTATCTTAATTTCTGCTTTTGCGGGATTGATGGTATTGTTCATCTTCCTGTACTTTGTTCCGGTCAATCTGTGGATAACCGCGATCTTCTCTAACGTAAAGGTGGGCTTATTAGAACTTGTCGGCATGCGTATTCGGAAAGTGCCGCCAAGCATCATTGTCAATTCATTAATAACCTCCACCAAAGCAGGGCTTAACCTTACAACCAATGACCTGGAAACCCACTATTTGGCAGGTGGTAACGTACCCAATGTAATACGTGCATTGATCTCGGCTGACAAAGCAAACATCAATCTATCTTTCAAGCAAGCTACGGCTATTGATTTGGCAGGTAGAGACGTATTTGAGGCGGTTCAAATCTCCGTAAACCCAAAAGTTATCAACACACCTAACGTAGCAGCGGTAGCGGCAGACGGGATTCAATTGATCGCCAAGGCGCGTGTAACGGTGAGGGCAAACATTGCCCAACTGGTAGGTGGAGCCGGTGAAGAGACTATTCTTGCCAGGGTTGGTGAGGGAATTGTTACTTCAATTGGTTCCTCTACAAATCATAAAAGCGTGTTAGAAAATCCGGACCGAATCTCAAAGCTCGTTTTGGAGAGAGGATTGGACGCCGGTACCGCATTTGAGATTTTATCCATCGATATCGCGGATATTGATGTGGGTACAAACATCGGAGCCAAACTCCAAATTGACCAAGCCTCCGCTGATCTAAAAGTAGCAGAAGCACGTGCAGAGGAGAGAAGGGCTATGGCCGTGGCGTTGGAGCAGGAAATGAAGGCCAGAAATGTTGAAATGAAAGCAAAAGTTACTGAGGCAGAAGCTGAAATTCCAAAGGCAATTTCCGAAGCATTTCGCTCCGGTAATTTGGGTATCATGGACTACTATAAAATGGAAAATGTCAAGTCGGACACAACGATGAGAGATTCGATTGCAAATTCAGGAACTGAGAGCAGTGGAGACCGTTCCAAAAGCGGCGATAAAAAATAAAAAAATGGGCTTTTCCTAAAGATCTAAGCGAAGTGCCCGACAAGAAGGGTTCTATTAGGACCCCTTCTTATTTTTCTTTTTGGAACTTTCAGCTACCTCCAAGACCCAAGGACCGTTATGTTTTGCGAGTATCTTTTTGGTAACTGGGTCGAAAAGTATTTTTTCGTAGTAAAGAGGAAGGCATACGTCGCCGTTCTCTTTGATTATTCCATACCTTCCTTTGGTCCCAACAAGAATTTTATCGTATTCCTCTCGTCTAATTTCATCAAACAAGGGGAGGACAATTTCTTCGCCCGTCGCATCGACCATCCCGTACTTTCCGTCGTCTTCAGTTAGAAAATAGTTGTCGTCCGTGAGGCAAATCCTATCGTAGGAACCGGTAAGTACCGACAAGCCGCTTTTGTTGACAATAATCGATTTTCCCGCTTGCTTCACTATGGACAGTCCACGGAAAAAGTCGCCGACTTCTTCAAATTGCGGCGCAATAAGCTCCTCTCCATTAAGTCCGATAAATCCCCACAAATTGTCCCGTTTTATACCTGCCATTCCCTCGGAAAATTTCTTGACCTCTTCGAACTGGGGCTCAATGACGATCCTGCCATCGGCATCCACATAACCGTATTTCCCATTTATCCGTGCGCCAAATAGCCCTTGATGTCCGGGCTGCAGCCCTTGGATATTAGCGGTAGGTCTTACATCCCACGTTCCGCGGGGATTTAAGAGTCCAGTTTTATCGTCCCTAAACGTAATAAGATAGTGCGTCGAATTTACTTTGTTTACTGCCGTCATTCCGACAATATCGAGGAGAATGCCGTCATTTTTCATCACGCGTCGCAGCTTACCGTGAATGTATTCCAACAACACTCCATTTTCACAGGTAATGCGGTGATAACTTGAATACTTGATATCCGCATTGTTTGTTTGTGCTTTTATAAGCATGTGTTGGTTGCCGTCGTGGGCATAGAAATGGTTATCACTTAAGTAGGAAAGTGAATCGATTATTGGTTCAAGAATGTATTTTCCATCCCGGTTGATTAATCCGTAGCCAGTAGCTTCCCGGGCAATGATGACCTCTTCGTTGATGTCCTGGAGACTTAGATATAGCCGATCAGGCTGTTCTGAGAGTGGCAGAAAAAAACCCTGTGGCGTGGTTGCAATGAGCTGTCCGTTAAGGGCAAACTTTGCGTCTTCAAATGGTCCCAGGGTTACAGTTTTCTTCATGCCCCTGTCATAGATTTTATACAATGAACCGGATTTCCCTAGCAAAAGGTTGAAGTATGATTCTATTCTGTCGTACTCGGTTGGGAAAACCCAGTCACCATATTCATGCAGCGCACCGTACTTTCCTTTCGAGTAAACGATGATCCAAGGTTCCAAGTATTGATAAACACGTGTGTCGTCTATGCTAACAAAAGATTCATACTCGTTGCTTAACAAACTTAACTGACTGTTTTTGGTGTTTATGCGCAGCGCAGTCCCAAGAATATTCAGTTCCCCATTCCGGATTTTTCGTTCCAGCGTAAAATTTTGATCAAATATTTCCCATGTCTGACCGAAAACACTCCCGGGGACATGAAGCAAGAAAAGGAAAAGTAGGGGTAGTATGAATATTAGGAACGGGCGCATATTAATTTTACTGGAGACTTATGTGTAAAAATATACAATTTACAGCGCAATCCAAGTACGGAATGAATATCAAAAAATGGATACACAAAAGGCAAAAAAGGACGGCGAGTGGCAACTATTAGTGATTCCTAGTATCGGAGTTTTCCCGTTCTTTTTCCAGGTCAAACAAATCGGTAATCAAATCAATCATTTCCGCAGCTTGGTCCCGCTTGCATGCGGCTCTCAACTGCACGACTGGAACTTTGATGATTTTCTGCATCATGCTTTTGGTTATTTTATCAATGATTGCAAATTCCTTCGCGTCCGCGTGTTTCAAATAGCGTTCGAGTTCTTCTTGCCTGATCTGCTCAAGTACGTTTTTCAATTTGTTGATGGTAGGAGATACCATCATTTCTTTTTTCCAGCTATGCAGATCAACAATACTTTCTTCGATTATCCGCTCCACGTCAGGAATAGAAGCAATCCTTTTTTCGAGCGTTTCGCTTGCTTTACTTTTTATGTTGTCGACATTATATAACAGCGCTCCGGGAACATCCTCTATTGTCGTATCGATGCTTCGCGGTACTGACAAATCTATGAAAAGTTTGTAACTCTGAATATCCAGTTCCTTAACCATGTGCTTCGTAATGAAAGGTTCTGACTTCATTATTGAGCACACGATAACATCCGCATCATGCATTGCAGCGAGACTTTCCTCAAATGGAATTACTGTATAGCCATATTCCATTCCAAGCTCTTTCGCTTTGGAATAGGTGCGGTTGGCGACAGTAATATGTGCGTTCGGAAGATGGACCATGTTTTTAGCAACATCTTCTCCGATTTCGCCAAGACCAATCAGTAAAATCCGGGGATTATGGGTGTTGGAGGTAAGCTCCCCTACGAGTTCAACAGCTGCATAGGACACAGAGGCCGCACCATCCCGAAATGCAGTTTCTTGGACCACCCGCTTATTGGTGAAGAAAATGGTATGCATTAGTCGGTGTAAAAAGGGGCCCGCCATTTCCAAGTCCGCAGATGCCTGGTACGCCCGTTTTACTTGGTTGGAGATTTGCATGTCTCCGATTACCTGAGCTTCAAGGCCCATAGAGACCCGGAACAAGTGGGCAATAGAGTCCCTGTCCTCTTGGAAGACATGAAAGTATTCTAACAGCGAAACAGCATCCTTCAACCCTTTTTCAACCCCCAAAAGCTTGATGATTTCAAGAGATAAATCAAGTTCATGGGAATAATAAATCTCGGTTCGGTTGCAAGTGGATAGTACAAGTGTATCGGTAACGCTGAAAAATTCCTTCAACTTAATCAGTAATCCTCTCGTAGTAGCATCATCCATCGATACAAGTTCTCTTATATCTACGGGCGCGCTTTTGTAGGATAAACTTAAAGCTCTAAATTTTCTCTGCATTTTTACTCTATTCTCGGGTTGCAAATTTATTACAGAAACAGGAGGAAAGGAATAAAACTCCCTAACCAATACTAATTTAAAATGTTTCTAAATAGAGGTAGCCATGCATGTTGCAGGTTGAATCCCTGTTTTTTGCCTCTCAACTACTTGTAAACTGGATCCGAATAAATTATCTTTACTTTAACGGAAATCCTGTTTAAAAACTTTCTGCCATGCTTCATTTTTTACTGCGATTTTTGAGACGGTACTTTGGGTTCTCAAGACGGGAGTCCAGGGGATTTCTTTTGGTTTTTCCAATGCTAGTCCTACTTTATCTCGTCCCCGGTATTTTCGAACTTGCGTCGGAGAAAAAGCGATCACTAGCGTATGAACGTTACTTGCAAGCTGCGGAGAAGGCACTTAAGTTTGACCCTCAGGCACCCCGAAATGAGATTCGTCAGGATTCGGTAAAGCAGGAAAAAAAGAGCGGGTCTACGCAGGAGAATGAAAAAACGGTGCCAAGGTTGCAACGGTCTTCTACGCCGCTGTTGAATACGGTATTCTTCCATGAAACGGATTCGGTATTGCTTCAGATGGTAGCCGGAATCGGTCCGGTGCTTTCCGGTAGAATCATAAAATTCAGGGAATTGGTAGGCGGATTCCATCAACCGGAACAAATACTGGAGGTCTATGGATTATCTGCTGAAGTCGCTGAAAGGGTCTATACGATGTTTCCTTTCAAGGCGGAAATAACAAAGAAGGTTCGCATCAATGAAGTTGACGCAAAACAACTTTCAGAACATCCTTACATTTCAGCGGCCGAAGCAAAGGTAATTATTGCTTACAGAAACCAACACGGTCCGTTTCAAAATGCAGGTGACCTTTTGAAAATAAAGATATTCAATGAAAATTGGGTAAAGCGAATTGAGCCTTATGTAATGTGGTAGCATTCGTTTTCTTTCTACAGGTTGTTTGTTTTTATCACAAATCCGTTGGGGCTTGAAACGAACGGACTATCCATGCCCAAGGCGTTGAGCTATCCCGCTTTTTTCGGAATTGGTAATTTGGATAGTGTATTGTCTAGTTTATCGTTTCAATACCTTTAGTATTTCGACTTTCTCCCCATCCAATACTTCGATGATTACTACCCCTTTAGCAAAGTTATAGATCACATGTTCCAGCGAAATGTGGATGTCTTTAGTAGTGAGCTCCATGGAAAAGCTGGATGTTGGTGAGGAAAGCCTAATATGTACTAGTCCCTTGAGACGCTTTGGATCCCCCAAATAAGTAAGGTGCAGCCTATTTCCCTGAAATGGATTCGGAAGTGCAATCCAGTTTCTTTCTATAGGTACTGGAGGAATTTCAACTTTAATGGCGGAACTGTAGTAAGGAGGTCCTGAAAGTGGTAAGAACTTGATCCGATAATATAGGCTACATGAATAGGTGGGCAGTTTGTCATCGCTGAAGAAAAAGGTGCGTCGCTCAACTAGCTCGGAGGCGGCTGCAATTACCCCAACTGTCCTAAAGGCAGTCACCCCATTTATCCCGCGCTCTATTTTAAAATGTCCGGATTCCTGTTTTCCGGGGAATGTCCAAGAGAGATCTACGGCTTTATTTTCATTTAGTTTAGCATGAATATTATCACTCGTAATTGGAAGAATGATGTAATACTCAATTTCAAAAGCCGATGTTGAAGAACAGCCATAGGGATCTAGTATCGTTACTTCATATATACCTTCAGATAGACCCGATATGTTTTTTTCATCACCTGTAAAGCCGTTGGGGCCGGTCCAGAAATAGCTAAGGTCTTCTGTGGAACTTGTCGTCAACTCTATGGCTCCGTTCGGGATATCCCCGTCCGTTTGGTGCAATACGGCCGCTGTATGTCCAAGAGAAGTCGGTATGTTTATGCTTGTTGTGTAGGTGCTTACGGTGCCATTAGCATCGGTAGTCTCTAATGTAGCCGATCCAGCTCCATAGTAGTGAACTGTAGGGTTTACTTCATTAGAGGTGGAAAGACTGGCATTGGTAAATGACCAAAGGAATTGATAGGGTCCCCTGCCTCCGTTCGTGTTATTGGCGAATGACACAGGTGTTTCATTGGCGGTAGGACACGTGTAGGAATAATCAAAATAAACCGCTAAGGGACTTTCAATAACAAGGCCTGACTGGTACTGGCACTGCCCGCCTGGGTAATCATTGCAGTTGTATCCCAGGGAATGATCTGAGGTAGCATTTGTCGTCCATGCCAGAAGGGGGTTTACAAAGCTTATTTCTGATCCACAAATCCAATTCACCGGAAAGTTGCTCAAGGTTAAGGTTCCTGCACCCGAGTCGCTGGGAGCGAGTATCCCAAAGTAATAGTTCAAAAACTGTGTCGTCTCGCCGACTATAAAATCGGCGAAAAATCGGACGTTGTGTGCCCCGCTGCTGTTTGAGTTGGATTGATAGGTAAGTGTGATGTAGACACTCTGTTCGACACCAGCGGTGCAGGTAAGCAATGAATTCGTTATGGGAGTACCATTGATATCGCTTAAATAAAAACCAACGATATTGTAGTTGTTTGATGTGCAGTTTTTGCTAGTGCAGGTTCTTAGATCCAACAAATGAGCTTGGTTCTGAGAATAGCCTGGTTTGGTGAAAATAAAAAATACGAGTATATAAAACAATATTATATATTTGTGTTGCATTTTAGGTAAAATAAGATTTTATATCAATCATAATCCGAATATAAATATATAAATATTTCATTATCAATTCATTTTTTAAATTAAAATTTGGTTGGCCCTCCTCCTCGTAATCGGCTGATGATGTGATCCTACGGAGTGTGCTTTGGAGTTGAAGGCATTTTAAGGGTGATTTTTGTTTCAATTAAGTTCACTTTGAAATTCATTTATTTAACTATCAATATAAATCGTGATTAAGGGATAATTTTGTTATGTAATCCAATTAATTAACCATTAAGTAATTTTTTTTCATATATTGTGCTTTATTAAATATTCACTAATTGATTGTGATAGTTCGGATGGTCTTGTTATGTAAACCATATATAAATGTTCTTTATAACTATAAAAATGTAATTTTAATTAAGGAAAGTCTTCTTATTCAAAACCTTAACCTATTAGCTACAATATCTGGCAGGCAGCCGGTATGTATAGGTGGGGAATTTGAAAATGGATGCGATCTTTAGAGAAAAAAGTAGGCGAACGGAGTCTTTTCGTCTGGATCATGCGGTACGATTTTTTAATTTTCTTTTCTATATCCATCTTTGTAAGATGATTGCACCCTCCGAACCCGGCTTAATGCCGCCTTTAAATTTACCCAAGGCTCCACTGTCGACCTGTTTCGAGTCGGGGAAGTGGTACGTTGAGGATTTGTTGAGGAAAAAGAAGCTCGTACTTACGGCTGAGGAGTGGGTTCGGCAACATTTGGTTCATTACTTGATTGCCTATAAAAACTATCCGAAGAGCCTATTTGTCTTGGAAAGAGGACTCAAATACAATCAACTGCTGAAACGGCTGGACATATTAGTCATAGATCGGAGCGGAGCCCCGTTTTTGTTAATAGAGTGTAAGGCGCCGCACATCACTCTTTCCCAACGAACTGTCGAACAGGTATGTGTTTATAACCATACCGTAAATGCGCGATTTATTGCTATTTCCAATGGTATTAAGCATATTTGCCTGCATTCGGCAACCATCAACGGTGATTTTGTTCAAGTACCGGATTTCCCTGATTTTGCGGAATAAGCCCTCTCCTTCTGGTAAATTATTGGATTGAGAATGATGATTGTTGTCATGTTTTTGATATCTTTACCTTAACTTTCGGTAAGATTTTAAACTATGGCAGTAAAAATTAAAAACACACCGTGCCAATTGTGTCTCAGCAGGAAGTTTTCCATGTTTGCAGGGTTGTCTGAGCAGCATCTTTGCAGTCTTTCTGATTCGAAGAATTTCATTTCACACAAAAAAGGCCAGATTCTTTTCTACGAGAATACCAAGCCCTTGGGGATTTTCTGCATTAATGAGGGGGTTGTCAAAGTTTTTAAGACAGCATCCAACGGGAAAGAACAAATCATACGACTTGCGAAAAAGGGCGACTTTTTGGGATACACATCTTTGATCGGTGAGGATGTATATTCAACTACGGCTACAATAGTCGAAGACGCACAAATTTGTTTTGTGCCAAAGGAAACCTTTTTGAATGTATTGGCCGAGGACATGAATTTCCATACCCGTATCACGCAGGCACTTTGCAAGGATCTCGGTATTATGGAATCAAAACTCACTGATGCAACCCAAAAGAGCATTCGCGAACGCCTGGCGCTCACCCTATTAAAATTGGGAGATTCCTATGGAGTAGATGGAGGAGAAAAACAAAAAATAGACATCACGCTGACTAGGGAGGAAATTGCCGGTTTGGTAGGTACAGCGACAGAAACTGTAATCCGGCTTTTATCCGAGTTTAAAAAGGATTCGCTTATAGATCTTCAGGGAAAGAAAATTATCATTTTAGACAAGAAGGGCCTTGCGAGGCTTTCGGATTTTTATGGCTGAAAGGCGAAGTGAAAAGGAGATATAGTAGCCGTAATTTAGTTCACTGAAAGCTCCTGTATTGGCTTAATGGTTAGTTTTTTAAACGTAACTTCTGATCCCTCAGCCTGCACGGCTACATGTCCTTTGGTGGCAGTGGCATTGAAACCGTGATTTACTAGGGTGCCGTTTACCCATACTTTGATTTGATCTTCGAAGCATTCAATAGCTAATTTGTTCCATTTGCCAACAGGCCTTTCTGACCCATCCGTTAAGTTCAGAATCCTCCTGTTCATACCCTCTGTGATTCCCCATTTGTCTTTAGGACCGCGACGTTCAATCATATCTGGAACTTCTATGTCTTCCACAATACACCAGAAGTCTCCTGCGTTCTCATGCATCATCTGTACTTCAATGGATTTGGGAAACATGTCGTACAGTGACCTTGGCGTTGAGGCATGGACCAATATTCCACAGTTTCCGGGCTTGCCTGTAAACCGGTACACCGCTTCAATCCTGAAGTTGCTGTATTCTTTATCTGTGATTAGGTGGCCTTGTGGGGTACCTAAGGAAACAAGGTTTCCTTTTCTTATGACAAAAGGATTGATTGCTCCTGGATTATCATCCATTTCGGGTACGTCTACATGCCATCCTGTTAAATCTTTTCCATTGAAAAGTGACTGTGTCTGTGCTAGGACGTGAAATTGACCAAGTAAGCAAAGGATAACTAAGGTGACAGTAATCTTCATGGGAAGCTTTTTTAGGGAGAACACATTTCTTAAATGTAGTAAAAAAATCGATTTGAAAGATTTTTTAGGAGGAAAACTGATATCTGATGAGCTATAGGCCACTAGCTGCTGACTCCATGGCAAATTTCCTAAACTCCTCAAACATGACAAAAGTCATGATTGTACCCCTTTAAAGTCAATTGTATAGTCCCTCCCTGAACCTAGATTTGTCAAAAAATGAAGGGGAACATGCAGGCAAAAGTTAATCATCCGGTCAATTTCGAACTTCCACCAGAGATAATAAGTGCTCATTACTTCAGTAAAATGCCTACGGATTTTGGACAAGAATATATTCAGCAAAACCGGAACTGGGGATCAGCCACATTAAAAGATCCAGTGCTATATACGGCGCATCTTCCAGATCTACTTTACTGGCTACACGGAAGCGAGCTTCCGCGCACTTGGGAAAAAGAGCCTTGCGATACCCCCGTATTGATTTACGACAAAGAGCTAGCTTTTGAAAAGTTACTGTTTCACTATGACGGAACACCCGCCTCCGCCAAACTTATTTTTCATTTTCTTTCGCTATTTCCGTTTCAGGTACGGGAAAGCAAAGCCACCATTATTTCCCCCAGCTTTATTCCCAAATCAAAAATGAAAGAAGAGCAGGAAGTTATCCAAGCTGTAAGCCAGGCTACGGCTGAAACCTCGTTCATCAAATTTAATTTCAACCGAATTGGAGACTTTTGGTCCTACGCCGTCAAGCATCAATGCACCCTTCTGATTACGACCAAAAATTACCAGTCGGATCTCGCCAAGGTTCTTTTTCACTTCTATAAGGGCGGAATGTGGTACGACAGGCTTTCTTTTTACCTCTCGGTCTAAATCATGTGTTTCAATGATTTTCGTCATGTTTTTTATCTCTATCCCGCAGTAATTTAGCCAATAGATGTCAAAGACTCAGAAAATAGTGCCCGAACAACTTGCCAAAACATGCTTTCATTGTGGGGAGCAATGTGCTGTCGAGGTTATTGCTTTTGATGAGAAGGACTTCTGCTGCGCCGGTTGTAAATTGGTGTATGAGGTACTAATGGAAAGCGACCTGTGTACGTATTATACCCTCGAACAAAACCCAGGCGGCACTCAGCGGGGCGTCTCATCGCGTGCGAATAGATTTGATTACCTTCTAGATCAGGAGATCGTACATAAATTAATTGATTTTGAAAACGAAACCGACAGCCATGTAACCTTCACTATTCCACTTATCCATTGTGCCTCTTGCATCTGGCTTTTGGAAAATCTACACCAGTTAAATGAAGGCATTATATCCGGAAGAGTAGATTTTCTTAAAAAGAGCGTTCATATCAAATTCAGACATGAACACCTTACCTTAAGGGATCTTGTTGTACTCCTGAGCAGTATAGGCTATGAGCCAGCCATTAACTTGGCAGATATAGCTAGTAAACCTGCCAAATCGGTGGATAAAAAACTGATTTTTAAATTGGCCGTAGCTGGTTTCTGTTTTGGCAACATGATGTTTTTTAGCTTGCCAGAATATTTTTCAGAAGCAGAGTTGTTGGCAGACAATTTCCGTGGATTATTCAATTACCTAAATGTCTTGTTGTCGCTACCCGTAGTTTTTTATTCGGCTACAGACTACTTCAAATCGGCATGGATGGCATTGAGGAGGCGAATCGTTAATATGGACGTGCCTATTGCGATCGGGATAATCACCCTGTTTTTATTCAGTCTGTACGAGATCTTCATCGTCGGGCAGGAAGGCTATCTGGACACCTTAGGAGGCTTATTGTTCTTCTTGTTGCTAGGGAAGCTGTATCAGCAAAAGACCTATGATACATTGGCATTTGACAGGGATTACAAGGCCTATTTTCCGGTGGCTGTAACGAGGGTCAAGCGAGGAATGGAAGAAGTTATCCCATTGACAAAACTTTCGGTTGGAGACATTATCCGTGTTCGTCATGAAGAACTCATCCCAGCAGATAGTATTTTGATTGAGGGAGAGGCCGCTATTGACTACAGCTTTGTGACCGGGGAGGAAGTTCCTGTTCTTAAAAGGCTTGGAGAGCTAGTTTATGCGGGCGGACGTCAAAAAGGGAGCGCAGTTACGCTAACCGTTCAGAAATCTCCTTCCCAGGGCTATTTGACAGATTTATGGAATAACGAAGCATTTCTAAAGAAAAAAGAAGCATCACTCGAAAGCCTCGCTACACGCATAAGCGGCAAGTTTACGGTGACAGTATTGCTGATAGCATTCGCTGCACTTGCCTACTGGAGCTTTACGGATGTATCCCTTGGGGTAAGGGCATTTACGGCTGTGCTTATCATCACCTGTCCCTGCGCTTTGGCTATGTCCACTCCTTTCACCCTGGGAAATACACTTCGGATATTTGGTCAAGGAAAGTTTTACCTGAAAAACGCCGAAGTGATAGAACGGATGGCGCAGGTAGATACCGTCGTTTTTGATAAAACCGGAACCCTTACCAATCCCGCAGAGGCAAGCATTACCTATGAAGGAGAACCACTGACTCAGCAGACAAAGGGAATTGTAAAGTTCCTCGTGAACCAATCCACCCATCCGCTGAGCAATAGGATCAATTCCTGGCTGGAGGACGTATCCGTCGAGCTTGTAGCGGGCGTGACCGAACTTAAGGGAAAAGGACTGCTCGGGTATTATAAAGGACAGGAAATCCGCCTTGGTTCTGACACTTTTACAGGCGCAAAAGCGACCGATGGTTTAGCTGGAAACCAAGTATTCGTTGCTGTAGAGGGGGAGGTTCTTGGCTTCTTTTGGATCCAAAGCGGTTTGAGGCCCGGGATTTCAGATGTCGTCAACCGCATTGGAGCGGGGCGGAAGATACATTTCCTCTCCGGAGATCACGGACATGAGCGGGAACATTTGGTGAATGTATTTGGAAGTAATGTTGTGATGAACTTCAACCAAGGCCCAGCTGACAAGCTAAAATATGTGAAAAAAATGCGCCGGCGAGGGAGACATGTCTTGATGATAGGAGATGGATTGAACGATGCCGGAGCACTTCGAGAAAGCCATGTTGGTATTGCATTGACGGCAGCAGCATCGAATTTTTCGCCCGCGAGTGACGCAATAATGGATGCTTCTGCACTTTCGCGTTTGCCCGCTTATCTGGAGTTTTCAAAGCTGAGTAAAACCATCATTAAAGCGAGCTTTGGGCTGAGTTTTACTTACAACGCCATAGGGATATTCTTCGCCGTCCAAGGGTTAGTCAGCCCGGTATTCTGCGCCGTCTTAATGCCGCTTAGCAGTATCTCGGTGGTGATCTTTACAACCGTGACCACCAATTATTTGGCGTATAAGAGAGGTTTAAAAACAAAAATTATGTAGCCATGGAAGTTATCTTCATTTTGATTGGTATAAGTATCGTAATGGCCTCCTCCTTTTTGTGGCTCTTCATAAGAGCAATGAAAAGCGGGCAGTACGACGACACCTATACCCCATCCGTCCGCATTTTATTCGACCAAAAAGTTAAAAACAAAGAAAAGCAATTACCATCAACAAAATCAAAATAATATGTCAGAAACATCACTGGAACGGTTTTATTACGATAATAAGATCGTAAAATACTTCGGCGCAGCCACCGTTATTTGGGGGTTGGCTGGAATGCTCATAGGCGTGCTGGCCGCTACGCAGCTTTTTCTGCCTGAGGCCAATTTGGGAAATCCGTATACTACCTTCGGCAGAATAAGGCCGCTTCACACCAATGCGGTAATCTTTGCTTTTGTAGGAAATGCCATTTTTGCAGGCATTTATTACTCCATGCCCCGGCTACTCAAGGCTCCCATGTGGAACAAGACGCTGAGCTGGTTTCATTTTTGGGGCTGGCAGGCCATAATCGTTTCGGCAGTAATTACGCTTCCGCTGGGACTTACTACCTCCAAGGAATATGCCGAACTAGAGTGGCCGATAGATATCGCCATTGCGTTAGTGTGGGTTGCATTTGGAGCCAACATGATCGGTACGTTGATAAAACGTAGGGAGAAGCACATGTACGTGGCCATTTGGTTTTACTTGGCTTCCTTTGTTACCGTAGCCGTCTTGCACATTTTCAATTCATTTGCGTTGCCCGTCTCTTTTTTCAAGAGCTATTCGGCCTATGCAGGAGTACAGGATGCGCTGGTACAGTGGTGGTACGGCCATAATGCCGTGGCGTTTTTCCTGACCACTCCCTTCTTGGGATTGATGTATTACTACCTGCCTAAGGCTGCAAACCGCCCCGTTTACTCGTATAAACTTTCCATCGTCCACTTCTGGTCGCTTATCTTTATTTACATATGGGCAGGCCCGCACCACCTCCTTTATACTGCTTTGCCTGAATGGGCACAAGTATTGGGCGTGGCATTTTCGGTGATGTTGATTGCCCCTTCTTGGGGAGGTATGGTAAACGGCCTTCTTACGCTGAGGGGTGCCTGGGATAAGGTTCGAGTCGACCCGGTATTGAAATTTATGGTGGTGGCCGTTACGGCTTATGGTATGGCTACGTTTGAAGGGCCACTCCTCTCGCTGAAAAATGTGAATGCAATCGCGCATTATACAGACTGGATCGTTGCCCACGTACATATCGGAGGATTGGGATGGAATGGATTTTTGACCTTTTCCATGCTGTACTGGCTTTGGCCTAGAATGTGGAGGACCACCCTGTATTCAACCAAACTTGCGAACACCCATTTCTGGATGGGAACCTTGGGGATATTGTTCTATGCCCTTCCCATGTATGTTGCCGCCCTCACACAAAGTTTGATGTGGATGGAGTTTGGAGATGGCGGTAGGCTTGCATATCCGAATTTCCTGGAGACCGTTATTCAAATCGTACCTATGTATATGTTAAGGGCGTTTGGTGGATTACTCTACTTATCCGGGGCAATTATCATGGTTTACAACCTGATAAAAACAGCTTCCCAGGGTTCTTTCCAGGAGGAGGAAGCTGATGAAGCAGCTGCGTTAGAAAAGCATGTAAATACATCCGGTGAATTTTGGCACAGAGCCTGGGAAAGAAAGCCCGTTTTCTTTACCATTTTGGCTACCGTGGCAATATTAATCGGCGGTGTTGTGGAGATTATACCCGTGATCATGGTAAAATCAAACGTTCCAACGATCACTAGCGTAACGCCTTATACTCCACTGGAGCTTCAAGGAAGGGATCTGTACATTTCCCACGGGTGTGTTGGATGTCATTCCCAAATGATCCGTCCGTTCAGGGCTGAAACAGAGCGCTATGGAGAATATTCCAAAGCAGGTGAATATGTATATGATAGGCCTTTCTTGTGGGGATCAAAGCGCACAGGCCCGGACCTACATAGAGTGGGTGGCAAGTATCCGGACAGCTGGCATTACCACCATATGGTAGACCCAAGAAGCATGTCTCCAGGATCACTTATGCCTCCTTATCCGTGGTTGGTGAACAATACCATGGACCATGAAGATCTTCCCGCTAAAATTAGGACCATGCAGAAATTTGGTGTGCCTTATCCCGAAGGATACGATGAGGTAGCGATAAATGATTTAAATATCCAAGCCAACGCCATCGCTGCAGGACTCAAAGAAAACGGCGTAGAAGTAGCTCCAGATACAGAGATCGTAGCCTTGATTGCGTATTTGCAGCGTTTGGGAACTGACATCAAAAGAACCGCGGCCACAAATCCTTAAATTTTCATCACATGTATAAAGAACTGTTAAGATCCATAGAAGACATAGAGATTTACCCGATTATTTCTCTAGTCATGTTTGTGCTCTTTTTTGTAGGAATGTTCATCTGGATCATTCAGGTGGACAAAACCTACGTGGACCACATGAAAAGCATGCCATTCAACGACGAACCTAAAAACGATACTGGTCATGAAGAGATTTAAGCTGATTTTGATTTTCCTGTTCGGGATATTTTCAACTTTCCCGGCACTTGCACAGACCTCTGAGATCGGCTGGATCGAGGGGCTGAGTACGCTGGGTAGCGGTGAAGTGACCCTTTTAGCGATCATGGGTATTTTACTCCTACTCATCATTTTTCTGATGTTGTTGATGATCTACCTTTTGGTGTTTTTAAGCTCTGTACTTAGAAAGCAATCTCCCGAAATGGCGGAGGAGTCTTCTTGGTGGCTTGACTTTAAGCAGAAATACATCGTCGGAGAAATGAAACCGGTAGCAGAGGAAAAGGACATCCAGTTGGACCATACGTATGATGGAATACGTGAACTGGATAACTTCATGCCTCCATGGTTGAGGTACGTTTTCTATATAACGATTGTCTTTGCGGTAGTCTATTTTGTGAATTACAGCGTGCTAGGTATCGGCAATACGCAGTTGGAAGAGTATGAACAAGAACTTGCTTTAGCTGCTGTCGAAACAGAACAACGTCAGCTTCTGGCCGTATCGTCAATCGATGAGACAAATGTACAGTATGATGCAAGCGGTCCTTCAATTAAAGCAGGGATGGCGCTCTATGAGAATAACTGTGTAGCCTGTCATGCCATTGACGGTGGGGGAGGTGTTGGACCGAACCTGACGGATAAGTATTGGATACACGGCGGTGCTATCGAGGATGTATTTCGGGTAGTGAAATATGGCGTGATCGAAAAGGGAATGATTCCTTGGCAAGACCAACTAAGTCCAGAAGAAATGCAACAGGTTTCAAGCTATGTACTCACATTAGGAGGCACCACTCCGGCCAATCCAAAAGACCCTCAGGGGGACCTCTATGAACCTGCGATTGAGGAGCCCGTTGATGCGCTCACAGAGGACGATTTAGGACTCGAAGAAAGCTAACCAAAATGTACAAGCACCGCTGTGGTCGGCAACTGATTACAGCGGTGCTACATAGTAGAAAGGAATACCTATGAACAAGAAAAATAATGCAATCCTGCCCGAAAATTTCCGGGATTCGCTCGGTACGGTCAAAGAAGACGGGAGTCGAAGTTGGATATATCCTAAGAAAGTGTCTGGGAGATTTTACCAATGGAGAACCTATCTGTCATGGGTATTGCTGGCTATTCTTTTTGCTGGTCCTTTTATTAGGGTAGATGGAAGGCCCTGGCTGTTGTTTAATATCTTCGAGCGTAAATTCATCATTTTTGGATTTGTGTTTTGGCCGCAAGACACCTATTTACTCATATTCTTGCTGCTTATTTTTGTGGTTTTTATCATCCTATTTACCGTGGTTTTTGGGAGGGTATTTTGTGGTTGGGCCTGTCCGCAGACCCTTTTTATGGAAATGGTCTTCCGGAAAATTGAATATTGGATAGAAGGCGATGCAAATCAACAGCGAAAGCTTAATGAGATGCCTTGGAATGGGGAAAAAATCAAGAAAAAGTCATTAAAAATGTCCGTTTTTCTGCTGATCTCCCTACTGATTTCTCATACTGTAATGGCCTATCTGATCGGGATTGATCGCGTACTTGAAATCGTCATCCAACCGCCGGGCGAAAATCTAGCAGGATTTCTGGGCTTGATAGCCTTTACGGGGATTTTCCTGTTTGTTTTTTCTTGGTTTCGGGAGCAAGCATGCCTTGTTGTCTGCCCCTATGGCAGATTACAGGGAGTGTTATTGGACAACAACTCCATCAATGTTGCTTACGACCACGTTCGGGGCGAGCCAAGGGGTATGATCCGCAAAAATCAGCCGGTCAATGAAAACCTCGGTGACTGTATTGACTGCACGCTGTGTGTTCAGGTATGTCCTACAGGCATTGATATTCGAAATGGCGTACAAATGGAATGTGTCAATTGTACTGCTTGTATTGATGCCTGCGACGAAGTAATGGAGAAAGTAGATAGACCAAAAGGTCTCATCCGATACGCCTCAGAAACGAATATCAAAGAGGGCACACAGCGTTTGTTCACCCCTAGGGTAAAAGGGTATTCGGTCGTGCTGCTACTGCTCGTCCTGGCATTTTTGTCGCTATTGACTACTAGAGAAGATTTGGGCGCTACCGTTACAAGGTTTCGTGGCATGACCTATCAAGAGCGAGGAGGAGGAGAAGTCAGTAACCTTTATGAGGTAACGTTCATAAATAAGACGTTTGATAGCCAGAAAGTCGCTCTAGTTCCGGAAGACGATATGTTCCGGCTAGAGATGGTAGGAGATACTGACTGGACGCTCGAAGGACAAACCAAGTTTGACGGAAGATTTTTTGTTATCAAGGATCAACAGAATATCGACGCAAATCAAGAAGATCTTGTCTTACTGTTAATCCAGGAAGGAAAGGTAATCGATCGTATAAAAACAAGTTTTGTAGCGCCAGTTAAGTAAAAAACACAACAAATAAACTGAAAAAATATGAATTGGGGTAACGGAATAGTAGTCGTATTTGTGGTTTTTGCCGCAATTATGATCAGTATGGTAACGATCTGCATGAAGAAGGATGACCTGCACCTAGTGACACAGAATTATTACCAGGAAGAGATCAAGTATCAGGAACACATCGAAAAGGTCTCTAATGCCAGCACCTTGGCGTATCAGGCGTTACGCTTTGATAGGGAGCAAAACTCCGTGTCAATCAAGCTTCCAAAGGGGGCCAACGCCGAACTTCACCTTTTCCGGCCTTCAGATGCCCGCCTGGACCAAAAGCTTAAGGTCAATATCGCCGATGAAAATGCTACAGTGGTAGACCTAAGCAAACTCAAGTCCGGATATTGGAAGTTGAAACTAACATGGACGTCCGAAGGCAAATCATACTACCAGGAACAAAAAATTACGATTTAAATGATTTGGACAGCTTTTCTGTTGGGGTTTCTAGGGTCTTTCCATTGCCTCGGTATGTGCGGTCCCATAGCTCTTTCGCTCTCGGCGAAGGACAAAAGCCGCTACCTAAAAAATAAGCTGGTATATAATTTGGGTAGAACAATCACGTATAGCGTGCTCGGCGGAATGATAGGTTTGGTGGGTTTTTCGCTGGCTTTAGCTGGAATTCAGCAATGGATTTCCATTTCAATGGGTATCGCCATTATCGTGATGGCATTTTTCTACAAGCGTTCAGAGCGGATGGTGACGCAGTCCGGATTGTTGGGTGTGGTAGGAAAATTGCGGCAACAACTTGGGAAATACCTGACAAGAGGTGGTACGCGTGCTTTTTTCGCTACGGGGTTATTGAACGGAGTCCTACCCTGTGGCATGGTGTACCTGGCCCTAATTGCTTCCTTGGCGATGCAAAGTCCGGTTTTGGGAGCCGCATATATGTTTTTCTTTGGGGTAGGTACTATTCCGATGCTATTGACGGTTATGATGACGCAACAGATCGTCGCCGCTTCAGTTAGGGTTAAACTAACCAAAGCGATCCCCTACTTCGCCATGGTGGTAGGCATCCTTTTTATAGTGAGGGGCATGGGGCTTGGCGTTCACTACCTTAGTCCTCACCTAGTTTATCAGAATCCTGATACCGTGGAACTTGATATTACCCTATGTGAGTAGCCGTTTTGAAACGCTTATTCGTGCGGGAGCTTGTGAATTACTGGTTTAAATAGCATTGCTAAACCTCTGCGGTACAGCTGTATCGTTCATATAGGGATCTAGCGCCATGCATATGTTACGTACAAAGGCAACTCCCCGCTCCGTTACTTGTAGTCTTTGAGCGTCATATCGCAACAGTCCCTCTTCCTTAAAGGTTGATAAGGCCTCCTTCCAATGGCTTTCGGCAGAAAAGAGCGGCTTATCTGGCCAAGAAGCCTGGTTATTACAGATCAGATCCAAAATAAAGGCTTTCATTTTCAGATCAGTTTCGTCAAGGAGATGTCCTTTTATGATCGAAGATTTTCCTTCCAAGATGACCTTCTTATAGGATTCTACCTCTTTTTCGTTTTGTGCATAGGCAAAAAACACGTCGCTAATCGCGCTATTGCCTAATCCAATGAGAATTTTTGAAGGAAGCGTTGTGTAGCCCATGAAATTTCGGTGAAGTGATCGGGTTTGCTTGGCAACAGACAGGGGGTCTGAGGGCAATGCAAAATGATCCATGCCAATTTCCATATATCCTGCATGTTTCAACAGCCGTTTTCCCTTCTCGTAAAGGGCTCTTTTCTCGTTCTCGTTTGGGAGATACTTTTCATAGCTTCGCTGTGCTGGAAATGCCGACGGAAGATGGGCATAGCTGTAGAACGCGATGCGGTCTGGCTGTAGTTGCGAGACTTTGTCAAAGGTGTCGGAAAGTGTTTCGACAGTCTGATGCGGCAGGCCATAAATAAGGTCGAAATTTACCGAATCGTAGCCGATGCTGCGAGCAAGTGTGGTTACTTTTTCAACTACTTCAAAAGGTTGTACCCGATGAATCGCCCGCTGTACGGTTAAATCGAAATCCTGTATCCCAAAACTCACTCTTGTAAAGCCTACTTCATAGAGGGCAGCAAGATGTTCCTGAGTGGTATTGTTGGGATGTCCTTCAAAGCTGAACGCTGCGTCATGCATTACCCGAACGTTTCTCCGGATATGCCGGATTAGAATACTGAGTGAGGCTGGGGAAAAAAAAGTAGGTGTGCCGCCTCCCAGGTGTATGCCTGCTAATTTGGGTTTCGACGGCAGAATGCTGAGGTAGTTATCCCACTCCTTCATCAAGCTGGAGATATAAGGCATTTCCGTCAAATGGTTTTTGGTAATTCGTTTATTACATCCGCAGTAGGTACATAGGCTCTCGCAATAAGGAAGGTGGATATATAAGCTAATTCCTTCTTCATCGCCAAAATGGGTATAAGCTTTTTGGACAGCCTTTTTCCATAGCGAGGGACTGACATCATTTTTCCAAAAGGGGACAGGAGGATAGCTGGTGTACCGAGGTGCCGGGACATTGTATTTCTGAATCAATTCGGTGGAAAGGCTTTGCATAGCTGATGAATTTTACCTGCAATTACCAAAAAATCTCAATGGTGTTTTATGATGTATGCGGGGGTAAAACCTGATAAAAGTCACATTTAGCTCACCATAGGCCGTAAATGCAGAACGCACTTAGGATTTTCACGGATAGCGACGGCAATGCAAAAAGCCCCATGGAGATGGGGCTTTTTTTATGGCTGATTATAAAAAGTTTTCTACAGGTACATACGGTAGACCAAAGGTACGAGACACAGCTTCGTACACGACATTTCCGCGAATGACGTTGAGCCCTTTTAGCAATTCCGGTTGATCCATGACCGCCTTTTTCCAACCTTTATTTGCCAGTTCGAGCACATAAGGAAGCGTTGCGTTGGTAAGTGCGAGTGTAGAGGTATATGGGACCGCTCCTGGCATATTGGCGACACAATAATGTAATACATCATCGATGATATAGGTCGGATCCTCATGCGTTGTCGGACGGCATGTTTCTATACACCCACCCTGATCTACAGCAACGTCCACAAGTACCGTTCCGGGCATCATTAGTTTTAACATGTCTGCGGTAATCAAGTGAGGTGCTTTAGCCCCGGGGATCAGAACTGCTCCGATAATCAAATCTGCCGTAGGTAAAAGCTTCCGGATGTTAAACTCGTTGGACATCATGGTCTTGACATTGGCTGGCATCACATCCGAGAGATACCGCATACGAGGTAAGGAAACATCTAAAATGATTACGTCTGCCCCTAATCCCGCAGCCATCCAAGCTGCTTGTGTGCCTACAATACCTCCTCCCAATATGAGCACTTTTGCCGGAAGGGTTCCCGGTACACCTCCTAAGAGTATTCCTCTTCCCCCCAACGGTTTTTCAAGATAGTTCGCTCCTTTTTGTACCGCCATTCTGCCGGCTACTTCCGACATCGGTATGAGCAGTGGCAAGCTCTTGTCCGTCCGCTCTACAGTTTCATACGCCAGACAAATGGACTTACTTTGGATCATTGCCGTAGTTAGCGGCTCATACGAGGCAAAATGGAAATAGGTGAAAAGTAATTGGTCTTCACGGATCAACGGGTATTCGGATGCAATGGGCTCTTTGACTTTAATAATCATTTCCCCTATAGCATACACCTCTTCGATGGAAGGGAGGATTTTTGCGCCTGCTAACTCATACAAATCATCGGAAAATCCGCTGCCTTTTCCGGCACCCATCTGAATATAGACATGATGTCCTTGCTTGGTAAGCTCTTTGGCCCCGGCAGGGGTTAATGCAACCCTGTTTTCGTTGTTTTTAATTTCTTTTGGTACGCCTACGATCATTTGGTTTTTAATTTTATGAAACGAATTCAAGTTGGCTTTTTTGGGCGTTAAAGTCGTTTTTCAAACCTTCTTGAAGGTATACGTAGGGTTAAAAGGAATGGTTGAAAACCGCATTTTTTTTACCTGTGCGAGCTGACCGAACGATACTTACCCTTCAATTGTCAAAAGTAAGCAGTTTTTATGAAATCACGTTTATTGAGGGATTTTTTGCGGTTGAAAATTTAATTACCAAATTGGTTTTTTTAAAAGAAGTCTAAATCTTCATCGATTATGAAATTAATTTATAAGAATAACAAACAAATGTAATTCAACGGTTAAATGTTGATATACGAAATAAAATTTTACATGTGAGATTTTTCAGGCTAAAAACAAAATAATAGTATATTTTATTGGAAAAATAATCTAAATTATAATTGGGATTACTGACAAAATTCTGTATTTTTGGAACGCTTGCATTTTCGCCTCAACAGAAACCGTAGTGAATTAATTATAGAGATGGAAGAATTGTCCACGTTGCATATTAAGAAAAAGACCGGGTTGAAACGGGAGGACATACTGGAGGATTTCAGATTGGCCATGATGAGTAGGCATGCTTCTTTGATGGGAAGGAAGGAGGTCTTTATGGGTAAGGCCAAGTTTGGCATTTTTGGTGACGGCAAGGAACTTGCGCAATTAGCAATGAGGCGTTTTTTTAGGGAAGGTGACTTCCGATCTGGTTATTACCGGGATCAGACTTTCATGTTTGCGACAGGGGAATTGACTATTCAAGAGTATTTCGCCCAACTTTACGCGCACACCGATGTGGAGGCAGAGCCTGCCTCAGCAGGCAGGTTGATGAACGGCCATTTTGCCACGCGTTCGTTGAACGCGGACGGTAGCTGGAAGAATCTGATGAAGATTAACAATTCCACTGCTGATGTTTCTCCAACTGCTGCACAGATGCCTAGGCTCGTCGGTTTGGCCTATGCGTCGAAATTGTATAGGGAGAATGAACAGCTTCATCAGTACACTAATTTTTCAGACAGAGGCAATGAAGTAGCCTGGGGTACTATTGGCAACGCTTCTACGGCCGAGGGAATGTTTCTTGAGACCGTGAATGCGGGTGGAGTTCTTCAGATTCCGATGATCATCTCAGTCTGGGATGATGGATACGGAATTTCAGTTACCAACGAATACCAAATCACAAAGGCTAGTATTTCCGAAGCTTTAGACGGGTTCAAAAGGACCTTGGACAAGCGCGGGTATGAGATCTTCGTTGTGAAAGGATGGGATTATGAAGGTCTGATGAAGACTTATGAACAAGCCGCAACGATTGCCCGAAAGGAGCATGTACCGGTACTAATTCATGTCACGGAAATGACTCAGCCACAGGGTCATTCTACCTCCGGATCGCATGAACGGTACAAATCAAAAGAACGTTTGGCGTGGGAGGCGGACTACGACTGCATCCCTCGGTTTAAGTCTTATATATTAGAAAGCGAAATTGCCACAGAGGAAGAACTGGACGAAATTGACAAGGAGGTAAGGCAGTATGTAAGGCAAAGCAAGGATAAGGCTTGGAAGGCATTTAACGATGTGATTAGCTCAGAATTGAGGCAGGCCGTAACCTTAGTTCAAAAGGCCGGTGCACTTAGTGGGCAGCGGCCGGTTTTGGAGCAAATGACACAAGATCTTGTAAAAACCATCAATCCGGTCCGAATGGATCTAATCAGCATGGTGCGTCGGGCTATTTGGACGATGCGACACGATCCGATCGAAATCAAAGAAGAACTGCTCAACTGGTACAAGGCACAGGAATATACGAATAAAGATCGATACAACAGCCACCTGTACAGCGAGTCCTCACAGCGGTCGTCCCTTGTGCCAGAGATACCGGTTACCTATGAAGAAGATTCCCCATTGGTTGATGGGAGAGAGGTCTTGCAGGCTTGTTTTGACAGGATGCTGGAAAGAGATCCTCGGGTGTTTGCCATAGGAGAAGATGTGGGCAAAATAGGGGATGTTAATCAAGCCTTTGCTGGCCTACAGGCAAAATACGGTGAAATCCGTGTAACAGACACAGGTATCCGAGAATGTACCATTATTGGTCAGGGGATAGGTGCTGCGTTGCGCGGTTTGAGGCCCATCACGGAGATACAATACCTTGATTATTTGGTGTATGCATTGCACACCCTTACAGATGATTTAGCTTGTTTGCATTATAGGACAAAAGGAGGTCAGAAGGCGCCCTTAATTATCCGTACCCGCGGTCACAGGCTGGAGGGCGTGTGGCACTCTGGATCACCAATAAGCATGATCCTTGGAAGTCTAAGGGGCATATTGCTATGTGTGCCAAGAAACATGACCCAAGCAGCGGGAATGTACAATACCTTGCTTGAAGCCGATGAGCCTGCCATTGTAATTGAAGTGCTGAATGGGTATCGCTTGAAAGAAAAGATGCCGGCAAATATTGGCGCGTTTACCGTGCCAATGGGCAAGCCTGAAGTGTTGCGAACTGGTAGCGACATTACAGTCGTTACCTATGGTGCCATGTGCCGTGTTGTAATAGCAGCAGCAGAGCTCCTTGAGGGAATTGGAATTTCGTTAGAGGTAATTGATGTACAGACGCTGATTCCCTTCGACACCTCGCACATCATCGCTAAATCTGTTTCCAAAACAAACAGGGTGATATTTGCCGATGAAGATGTTCCCGGCGGAGCTTCGGCCTTCATGATGCAGCAGGTCCTTGAGGTACAAAAGGCCTACTATAGCCTAGATGCTGAACCGGTAACTATATCTGCAAAGGAGCACCGACCGGCCTATTCATCCGATGGAGACTATTTTTCCAAGCCAAGTGTAGATGATGTGGTAGAAATCGCTTATACCATCATGAATGAGATGGATCCGGAAAAATATCCGGCGCTTTTCTAATAGCGGAGAGTTAACTTTGTTTTCAAGGGGTACGCCGAACTTGGGCCAAAGTAAAATCAGGGGTAGAGATAAGATTACTTCTGTTGAGCTGTCTGTCTTGGATCTGCAGATCAAGGCGTATCGTATCATTTCTAAAAATGCTGTTCCAGCCTAGCGAAAGCATCCCGTAGCGGATAGAGCCCTCTATAGCACGGTCTCTTTCATCTGCAAGTATTCTGGGAAATCTTCCGTCGAACGTCGTGAAAAAAGGTGGGGCAGTCCAGTTGAATTCGGTATACTGTCCGCTTCTTTTGATGAAAAATTTCACATAGATGTTGTAGTAGTCGGGATTTTCCTTCACCCAAATCGTATCGGGAACCACCACATTGTTTATTAAGGGGAAGATGATCCAATCTCTATTGTTAAAGGTAGGAGCTTCAGGAGGGCGGTTTGAATAGGTAATCAAGTTGCCACTGTTGTCTACTGGGTATTCGAGCTCGTTAAATGGAGGATTGATGTCTCTTGGATTAAGTCCAAGATCTCCCTCTGCATCGCGGAAATTCAACGTCACTATCAAGGAATCAGCATCAATCGTTTCGACATATTCCAGGTTATTAAAACTGATCTCCGGAATAGACGGGAAATTTTCAGGTGGAGAAATACAGGCAAATCCCAAAGCTAAGATGAATAGAAGAACTGTCTTATTTACTACCTTCATGGTTTCAGTAACGTTATGCGCAACATGTTTCATGTAAATTTGAATAAAAATCGGAGTTAACCATAAAAATAACGATGAAATATTTCAAAAGTTTTTCCCAACGTCTTAAAAATATGGGAGAAAATGAGTTCGATGACCTGGCTTTAGAGCTGTTTCATCTTCAAGCAAACTCCAACCCCGTCTATAACGCCTATATCGAAGCAAGGGGAATCGACGTGAATGCTGTTTCTGCTCTCGAAAATATCCCTTTCTTGCCCATTTCTTTTTTCAAAACCCATAACGTATATTGCGGACCGGAATTTGATCCAGCCCGTTTTTATAGTAGCAGTGGCACGACCGGGCAGATTAGTAGCCGGCACTACTATTGGTCAGAGTCGTTTTACCTCGAGCATTCCCGTCTAATTTTTGAGGCATGTTATGGAAACCTTCCTGATTACCATATCTTGGCATTGCTGCCGTCTTATTTGGAGCGGAAGGGGAGTTCGCTAATTGCGATGGTCGACTATTTCATTGGACAAACCGAAAGCACTTTCTCTGGTTTCTACCTCTATGATTACGATGAGTTGCTTAAGAATTTGCAGGCCTGTAGCCATACGAATAAAAAAATTCTTCTGATTGGTGTGACATTTGCATTGCTGGATATGTCGGAAGCATTAAAGGACATACCAAAGATCGACAACCTGATCGTCATGGAAACAGGTGGAATGAAGGGAAGGCGTAAGGAAATGGTCCGCGAGGAAGTACACGCCATTCTAAAGGAAGCTTTTAAAGTAAACGAAATCCATTCTGAGTATGGGATGACGGAGTTAATGTCTCAGGCTTACTCGAAATGTGCGGGAAAATATATACTTCCTAAGACAATGCGCGTTTATATCAGGGATACTCATGATCCATTTACTTATCAGCAAGAGCGAATAGGAGGAATAAATATAGTTGACCTGGCAAATTTTCACTCCTGTGCCTTCATCGAAACCCAAGATTTGGGAAGAATTACCCTAGAAAATGAGTTGGAGATTTTGGGGAGATTTGATAACAGCGATATTCGTGGTTGCAATTTAATGGTTTCTTAGGGTTGTATTAGACATAAAAATTAATCATATTTGATCACAAAAAACATTAAAAACATGAAAGGCTTATTCATCTCAATTTTATTTGTGGCCATTCTGGCATTGGGTTCCTGTGCGTCAAGCAAACCTTGTCCCGCTTATGCCAAGGCTGATTACGCTAAGCAGATTAACGGCTGAAAATATGCTGACGTTAATAGTCAGCATATTTTTTTACATCCTCTTCTGTAATGGTTTTGCTTCCGAGGATTACCAGACGTTCGACGACGTTTCTCAACTCCCTGATATTCCCCGTCCAAGGGTTATTTTGTAATTTCTCTAACGCAGATTTGGTGATGTCCTTTTTTGTCGTCCCGTATTCACCTGCAATGTCGGTCAGGAATTTATGTACCAAAAGCGGAATGTCTTCTATTCGATCCTTCAATGGCGGTACCTGTATGACGATTACGCTAAGTCGGTGATAGAGGTCTTCACGAAACGCACCGTTTTTGATCTCTGCTTTTAGGTCTTTGTTTGTAGCGGCCAAGATACGCACGTCTACGGAAATATCCTTGTCACCACCCACCCTCGATACTTTGTGCTCTTGAAGGGCCCTCAAGACCTTTGCCTGCGCGGATAGACTCATGTCCCCAACTTCGTCGAGGAACAAGGTTCCTCCTTGCGCCTGTTCAAACTTTCCCTGCCGTTGCTTCATTGCGGAGGTAAATGCGCCCTTTTCGTGACCAAATAGTTCGCTTTCAATTAATTCGGAGGGAATGGCTGCGCAATTTACCGCAATGAAAGGTGCTTGTGCGCGATTGCTTTTCTCATGTATCCAATGGGCTACCAATTCTTTTCCTGTACCGTTGGGTCCGGTGATAAGCACACGGGCGTCCGTGGGGGCGACCTTTTCTATGGTATCCTTTACCTGATGGATACCCTTGGACGCACCCACCATATCAAACTTTTTGGATAATTTTTTTTTCAGGACCTTGGTTTCCTGTACCAGTGTCTTCTTATCCAGGGCATTTCTTACCGTGAGTAGAAGCCGGTTCAGATCCGGAGGCTTCGGGATAAAGTCAAATGCTCCCTTTTTGGTTGCCTCGACGGCAGTTTCAATGCTGCCGTGCGCGGATATCATGATGAATTGAGGTTGCCGCTCCAAGGTTAAACTCTTGGTGAGCACTTCCATTCCATCCATCTTAGGCATCTTTACGTCGCAAAGAACCAAATCAAATTCCTGTTTTTCAATCATCTCAAACCCTTCCTGTCCGTCTTGGGCTTCAAAAATTTCGTATTTTTCATATTCCAGAATCTCTTTTAAGGTGGACCGGATTACCTTTTCATCATCGATGATCAAAATCTTTGACATATTAATTACTATTTCTTACGTTTTCCCTAAAAAGTGCAAGCCTATAAGCCGGGTTCTGTCTTGCCGCTGACGGACGGAGTCCTATGGCGGCACTACCTGTCATTTATCTAGCCCATCCCTCACGGGATGGATCCATCGATCTACCCACTCCGGTTTCCCTTTGGGATCGGGCGAGCAACCCTTAACCCGGAGCCTATTTGATCTTTCAACCCATAAGGTTTACCCTGCTCCCAATGTCACCATTAGGACGGTGGGCTCTTACCCCACCATTTCACCCTTACCCGAACCTTCAAGAGGGACACGGGCGGTTTATTTTCTGTGGCACTATCTGTGGTCATTCCGTTTCCAAAATGACCCCTTCCCGTTAGGAAGTATGGCGCTCTGCGTTGCCCGGACTTTCCTCTCTCCCAGTAGGACAGCGACAGGTCGGCTTGCACGGTGCTAATTTAAGTTAAATTGCACAATAAAGCATCAAAGGCACCAATATCCCTAGAAGTTACCCCAAAGAGGCTATGTTACATTTTTCTATCGAATAACATCGAATCTACGCTACTAACAGGAGTTACCTGCAAAATCTGTATACTATATAAAACCTTTTCGAAGTAAGCAAGTTATGTATAGGTAAGGCTATTAAAGGCTTTTCTTCATAGTGCTGGGTTATGCCGCTCCAACTTGTTGGAGCGGCTGTTTTTTTTGATAATCCTACGTTTAGGTGAGGCCTAAAAATTCCCTACCTTTGTTAACTAATGGAGACGAAATGATTATTATAGAAAATGCTGTCCTCAGCGATGACATTAAAGAACAATTTTTTGTGTGTGATTTGGAGAAATGCAAAGGGGCTTGCTGTGTCGAAGGAGATGCTGGAGCACCTTTGGAAGATGAGGAGATACCTATCCTACAGGAGAATTACCCGGCGATCAAACCCTTTCTCTCAGCCGAAGGAATAGCAGCTATTGACACGGAAGGAGTGTGGGCCTTTGATCAGGATGGCGAAAAGGGAACTGCCACGATAGGCGAGAATGGAGCCTGCGCGTTTTCTCTCCGCGACGAAAAGGGCGTACTAAAATGTGGGATCGAGCAAGCTTATATGGAAGGGAAGTCCACCTTTAGGAAGCCTATTAGCTGCCATTTATATCCGATTAGGATTACCAAGTACGACCAATACGACGCCTTGAATTACGATCGATGGGAAATATGTGACGCTGCTTGTGTCCTTGGGAAAAATCTTGGCGTGCCGCTATACAAATTTTTGAAAGGGGCACTCATCCGCAAGTACGGTGAAGCATGGTACAGTCAATTGGTAGAAGAAATTGAGGGGGAATAAAAAGAGGGATCTATAAAGGATCCCTCTTTTCTCTAATTCATAAAATAGACAAGTCCCAAGCGGAATACAGCCTGTCCGTCCCGCTGCGCCTGATATTTGATCTCCGGGTTAAACGCGAGCCGGTCAGCAAACTTCAATACGCCCCCGGCACCGATATTCGCACCCTGCGTGCTGTATGTCGCATTGGTGGATCCGACCATATCTACGGTGGACCAGTTATTGGTATATCCTGCTAGCCCATACCACTGCAAGGTCCCCTCCGTCAGGTAATACCTGAAGTCGACATTCAAGTTACTTGCCCTGCCACTAGTGGGAAAATAAATCGTAAAGTTTGGTGCCGCGGATATTCGATCCATTAGCAGGTATTCCGCGCCTACATTTAGCCCAAACAGCTCCGAATTCAACCCAAACTCCCCACCAACTTGTAAGCGAAAATCTCCTCTGTCCTGTGCTTGAACCAGACTCGTGGCAAGGATAAAGGCAAAAATGAATAGTAATTTTCTCATAGCTAATAATATTATGGTTTAGACCACAATCAATACAAAAATCAATCCAAAGGCAAAAGCGTTGGCAGCCTGTTATATCAATATAAATTAGCATTTGCCTCCACCTAACATCTTTAGGTCGAACATCTACATCCTACCTTCTCGGGCTTCTTCCTTCTCTGACAGGTTTCTGGTATAAAAAGTAATTCCAATACGATTGATATGATCCTTCAGGTCTTCGTTTTCGATTTTGCGATAGTTAGATGAATCGATTTTGTACGGTAAAAGTAAATCGTCCAGCATTGTTTCTATTTTATAGAATGGACAAATCCAATTCCCCTTATAGGTTTTATGACGTATTTTTAATTGATCCGCTCAATCTTTGCTCCCAGAGCGTTCAGCCGTTGATCGATGTGTTGATAACCCCTGTCAATCTGCTCCACATTGTCGATAATAGACGTGCCCTCGGCGGACATCGCCGCGATGAGCAATGCTACTCCAGCCCGAATATCAGGTGATGTCATCCGGATTCCCCTAAGCGGGTACTTCCTGTCCAATCCGATCACTGTGGCGCGGTGTGGGTCACAAAGAATAATCTGTGCCCCCATATCAATCAACTTGTCCACGAAAAATAAACGGCTTTCAAACATCTTTTGATGCACTAATACCGTCCCCTTTGCTTGAGTTGCTATTACAAGGATGATGCTTAATAGATCAGGCGTAAATCCTGGCCATATAGCATCGGCAACATTGAGTATTGAGCCGTCGATGAAAGTCTCTATCTCATAATGCTTCTGCGCCGGAATGAAAATATCGTCTCCAATGATCTCTAGCTTTATTCCCATACGGCGAAATGTGTCAGGTATGAGGCCAAGCTTTTCCACCTGTACGTTTTTGATGGTGATCTCGGACTGTGTCATGGCTGCTAAACCGATGAACGAGCCAATTTCAATCATGTCCGGCAATAAGGTATGCACGGTACCTCCGAGTGCTTTCACTCCGTTGATGGTCAATAGATTCGATCCTATACCGCTTATTTCCGCCCCCATACGGTTTAGCATCAGGCAAAGTTGCTGTATATAAGGTTCACAGGCAGCATTGTATATGGTGGTTTTCCCCTCGGCCATCACCGCCGCCATAATGATATTTGCTGTTCCAGTGACAGAAGCCTCATCAAGGAGCATGTAGCAGCCTTTTAAATCACTGCCATCAATATGGTAAATTTCTTTTTTCTTATCGTATAGGAAAGTCGCTCCAAGCTTTTGGAAGCCGGTAAAGTGCGTGTCCATTCTCCGCCTACCAATTTTGTCGCCTCCCGGTTTGGAAATTTTACCTCGTCCATACCGTGCCAGGAGTGGTCCCAAAATCATAACTGAACCCCGCAGCGCTGAGGCCTTTTGCAAAAAATCAGCGGAATCAAGGTAGTCAAGATTGATGTTGGCAGCAGTAAAGGAATAGGATTCGCCATCAATCTGGGTAATGGCAACCCCCATAAAGCCAAGCAATTCAATTAACTTGTTTACATCTCTGATATTCGGGACCTTGTGGACCGTGACAGTGTCAGGAGTGAGTAATACGGCACACAATATTTGTAAAGCTTCATTTTTCGCTCCCTGGGGTACTATCTCACCTTGTAATTTTATGCCCCCTTGTACTCGAAATGAACCCATTAATTTCTTCTTTTTTTAACGTTGGAGCCAGGATTTCTGCGTTTGTTGTTTCCATTGTTGAAGTTCCTTCGACCACTGTTGTTGTTTTCATTTTCAACAACGGAAGGTGGCTTAAAATCCCTGCGGGTACTTGTTTCGAATAATCCATTTTCCTTTACTTTCTCCAGATCGATGTGGAGCTTTCCTTTGGAAAGGATTTTTATGTCGTCGATGATGATTGCGTCGTCAAAATTTTCCCGGTTCCAAGTAGAATGGAAACTTCGCATTAGTTGGCCTATAAATATTATAGCAGCTTCCTGTTCCTCGTCATCCTCTATTTCGGTCGCTTTCTCAATCAGTTTTTCGATATTGCGGCCATAATGCTTGAATTTAACTTCACCTTCTAAATAACCGACCGGTTTTGGCCTTTTCCCCAATAGTTCTTTAAGCGGCATAGGAAATGGCGCATCAATATCGAGCTCAAAGTCAGACATGATATACAGGTCGTCCCATAGCTTCTGATCGCTTTCTGACTTTAGCTGCGGATTTAGTTGTTTCATCAATTCTACTAGTGCATAGGCATACTCAGTGCGCTTTTCCTTAGCAGGGACGGTTTTGATATAATCAACTAGTTTTTGGATGTTTTTTCCGTATTCTTTCAAAATGAATGTGTTTTTAGGCTTTTCTGTGAGTTCCATACCATACATGATTTTAGACCCAAGTAACCTCATACTACCTAAAAAGTAGTGAATTCAGGAAATCAGTATCCATGTACAATAAAATATTCCGAAGAGTCAGTCTACTATCCGAAGCTTTGCAAAGCTAAGTAATAATGTTTTATCGCCAAAATTATCAAAATGTATAAGTGCTTTTCTGTTTGATCCTTCGAGCTCGATCTTGTGTACTTTGCCGAATCCAAACTTAGGATGTTCAACTTGCATTCCTTCGGCCAAGTTGTAGGTGTTGGAAGGTTTAAAATCCGGACTGGGCGTGTGGAGTTTGGCCGTGGTCCCCGAGCGAACGGCCGGTTTCTTCAGCCCAACAAATCCGTTTTTCCCTTCTCTTTCTTGAAAAGCGGTCCCCATGGGCAATTGACTTCCCAGTTTCTTGTTCACCTTAATGAATGCCGGGTCTACTTCTTCTAGGAAGCGACTTGGCTCGCAGTTTAGTAGCCTTCCATAACGGTACCTGGTGAGCGCGTAACTAAGGTAGAGTTTCTCCATGGCTCTTGTAGCTGCTACATAAAAAAGCCTTCGCTCCTCCTCCAGGTCTTCTCTACTCTGCATCATCATTTGGGATGGAAATAGATCCTCCTCCATGCCTACGACAAACACATTTTTAAATTCTAGGCCTTTAGATGCATGGATGGTCATCATTGTCACCACATCAGTATCCTGTTTATTCTGATCTTCATCCGTAAGTAGGGCTATTTCCTGCAAAAAAGATCCCAAGGATTTGTCCTCATTCTCCGGACTGTCCACGTATTCTTTGATAGCGTTGAGCAATTCCTGAACGTTTTCATATCGATTTAGGCCTTCTATCGTTTTATCTTCATAAAGTTCACGGAGGATACCGGACTGCTTTGCAACGCTGGAGGCTACCTCGTAGGCGTCTTTGCGTTCCATTTCAATTTTGAAGCTTTTGATCATGATGGAAAAGTCCTCCACGGATGCCGCGGCCCTTCCAGTAAGGAAGCTAGAAGCGTTGTTCAAAACCTCCCAAATGGATATGTCGTGTTCGTAAGCGGCAATCATGATTTTTTCGACGCTGGTATCGCCAATCCCGCGCTTCGGGTAGTTTATCACCCGCTTAAAAGCTTCCTCATCGGCAGGATTGACCACAAAGCGGAGATAGGCCATCAAATCCTTGATTTCCCTACGTTGGTAAAATGATAATCCGCCTACGATACGGTAGTTGATGTTCATTTTCCGGAGTGCTTCTTCTATTGCCCTCGACTGGGAGTTGGTCCGGTACAGGATGGCGAAATCGCTGTTTTTAAGTTGATGGTTATTTTTCTGTTCGAAAATAGAGGTAGCCACAATCCGCCCTTCTTCGTTGTCGGAGGCGGCTTTGATCAGTTCTATAGGTTCACCGTCAGTATTGGCCGTCCATATGTTTTTTTTCAGTTGTGCCTTATTCTTGGCAATAATTGAATTTGCTGTGTGGACGATACTTTTTGTGGACCGGTAGTTTTGCTCCAGTTTGACGACAAAAAGGTCCGGGTAGTCCTTTTCAAAATTGAGGATGTTCTGGATATTTGCTCCCCTGAAGGCATAAATGCTCTGGGCGTCGTCACCCACCACACAGATGTTTTGATGTACCGCCGCTAGCCGCTTGGTAATTAGGTACTGCGATAAATTCGTATCTTGAAATTCGTCCACCATGACGTATTTGAAGCGTTGCTGGTATTTGTTGAGCACGTCAGGATGATCACGGAACAATACGTTTGTGTTGAACAACAAATCGTCAAAATCCATCGCTGAAGATTTAAACAACCGTTCTTGGTAGGCCTTATAGATTTCGCCCATTTTGGGTTTCATGGCGGCGTCATCATCTGCTTTCACAAAAGGATCATTGATGTAGGTTTGCCAAGAAATAAGCCTGTTTTTGGCTCCCGATATGCGTGATAAAACCGTGCTGGGTTTATAAACCTTATCGTCAAGCCGTTTTTCCTTTACGATCGTCCTAATAAGTGATTTGCTGTCCTCCGTGTCGTAGATGGTGAAATTAGACGGATATCCAAGTTTGGCGGCTTCTACTCGGAGGATTTTTGCGAAAGTGGAATGGAAGGTTCCCATCCAGGTATTTCTAGCTTCCAAACCGATCAGTCGTTCGATCCGGTGCTTCATTTCGCTGGCAGCTTTATTGGTAAAAGTAAGTGAGAGGATGTTAAACGGATCTACACCCTTAGTATGGATGAGGTGAGCGATCCGGATTGTCAAAACCCGTGTTTTTCCGGAACCCGCACCCGCTATGATCATCAAAGGGCCTTCTGTATGCTCTACTGCTTCTCGTTGGGGTGGGTTTAGGTTAGACAAATAATCCATCATGTTCTCTCAGGCTTAGCGGTGGGCGGAAACATTTGTTTTTCCGGTTGCTGGTGCAAAGTTACGATTTCCTTTCAACTTTTGATTGTTTCCATCGGTTATGCGACCAAAGATACAGGGAGGGCTCCCGGAACACATTCGCTTCGACGGCCTCTATGTATTGCTCCGTGATGCTATGTGGTCGGGAATCCTGATACGGAGGCGAACTCAGAACGCGGTATTCAAAGATATAATGGCCCCTTTTGGGCTTGGTAATCTCGGCATAGACTACCGGATGGTTGAATCGTTTTGCCAGTTTTTCCCCGCCTTCGAAAAAGGCCGTTTCTCTGTTCAAAAAAGTAGTCCAATACCTAATTTCACCGAATTGAGGACGCTGGTCGGCGGCTAAAACGATTAAACGGGGCTTGTCCCGGTTTGCCAGAAAATTCCTAGAAAAGGAATTCCGTTCAATCAGCGTGGCCCCGTGTCTACCGCGGAGCGTTTTCATAAAGCGATCGAAAAAGGGGTTATTTATCTTAAGATATACCACTTCGCATTTGGGGCCTATTTGAAAGCTCATTGCTAACTCATGTCCCTCCCAGTTGAAGAAATGAGCCTGCATACCGATGACCGTTATCCCGTTCTCGATTTTTTCGGATACTAATTCGGGATTGACAAGCCGGAATCGTTGGACTAGTTCCTCACGATCCATGGTCAATAGTTTTATAGTTTCTGCAAAAGAATCTGTCAAATTCCTAAAAAATCTTTTTTCTATTGCCTTTCTTTGTACATCTGTTTTGGAAGGGAACGCAAATTTTAAGTTTTCCCGGACGACTTTTTTCCTATATCCTATCACATAGTAGGCAAAAAAGAACAGGATATCACTGAATATGTACAAAATGGACAGATTCAGTCGTGATAGGGTTTTGAAAAAGAACATGAAACGGCAGGCGGATTAACGGTTTTGAAGTATAATTGATACTACCAGCGTTCAAAATAAAGAAAATCAGCCGACTTTCTTTCTATTTATTAGTTATAAATTACGCCAATTCGTAATTTTAGAATCTATGTCAGAGGTACAGCGAAAAAAATATTCAGATAAAGATAAAAACAGCATATTTGACCAGGAGTTCATGCCCCACATAGACTCCATGTACAATTTTGCCTATAGGTTGACTTTTGATGAAGATGATGCCAAGGATTTGGTGCAGGATACTTACCTGAAAGCCTATCGCTTCATTAATTCCTTTGAAAAAGGCACAAACGCAAAGGCTTGGCTGTTCCGTATCTTGAAAAACAGCTTCATCAATGAATATCGCAAAAAAAGTAAACAGCCTTCCAAGGTAGATTATCAAGAAGTTGAAACTTATTACAACTCAGATAATGTTGACTACAATATGACGTCGGATCTGCGTGTGGATGCGGTGAAAGATATGCTGGGTGATGAGATTTCCAATGCGCTAAATAGCCTTGCCGTGGATTTTAGGACCGTCATCATTTTATGCGATCTAGAAGGCTTCACGTACGAAGAGATGGCTAAGATTCTCGACATACCAATTGGTACAGTCAGGTCAAGGCTTCATCGGGCTAGAAATCTATTGAAGGAAAAGCTAAAAGCTTATGCCCAGAACATGGGGTATGATACAGAGGAAGAATAAAATTTGAAAAGAACAACCTATCAAAATGGAGAATAATTTCGACTCATCTAACCAACGCAAACTAAACTGTAGTGACGCCAGTAAATGTTTTAAGTTGTTGGAAAGCATTCTGGACGGTCAGGCTGATTTGGAATCGAAGGCAGTTTTGGATGAGAAGCTTGCTAAGTGTCAACCCTGTTTTGAGCATTTTCATCTGGAAAAAGCCATTCGGGAAGTATTGAGGACAAAGTGCACTAAGCAGCTTGTTCCATTGGAACTGGTAGACAGTATCCGTCAAAAAATCCAGGACTTAAAGTAACAGCTTCCTCATGTCTTCAGGAAAGGCAATTATATTTTCGGCGCCATCAGGTTCCGGTAAAACGACCATCGTTAGGCATCTCTTGCAAAAATTTCCCGTGTTGGGCTTTTCAATTTCGGCATGTACGAGAGACCGTAGGGGCCGTACCGAACAGGATGGAAAAGACTATTATTTTTTGACTCCTGACGAATTTAAGGAGAGAATAGACAAAGATGAGTTTATCGAGTGGGAGGAAGTATATGAGGGTAATTTTTATGGCACCCTAAAAGAAGAAATTAAACGCATTTGGGATAATGGAAAGCATGTCATATTTGATGTGGATGTCAAAGGCGGGCTCAACTTAAAAAAATACTTCGGTGATAAAGGATTGGCGATTTTTGTACAGGTGCCTTCCCTCGACGACTTGGCGATCCGCTTAAGAGACAGGGGAACGGAGTCTGAGGCTAGTCTTTCCCGAAGGATCTATAAAGCAAAATTTGAAATGGGCTTTAAAGATAAGTTTGACGTGATATTGGTAAACAATGATTTACAGACCTCCTTCAGAGAAGCCGAAAAATTGGTGTCAGATTTTATTAAACAGCAAGAAGGTTGAAAGTAGGATTGTTCTTTGGTTCATTTAACCCCGTCCACATCGGCCATCTCATCATTGCGGACATAATGAGGGATAAGACTGACTTGAATGAAGTATGGTTTATCGTCAGTCCACAAAACCCGATGAAATCCAGCAAATCGTTACTTCATGAATTTGACCGCCTGCGAATGGTAGAACTTGCCATTGCAGATGACTTTCACTTTAGGGCAACGGATGTGGAGTTTCATATGCCTAGACCAAGCTACACCATCGATACGTTAACTTATCTATCCGAAAAATACCCTCAGCATGAATTTACGCTAATATTGGGCGGGGACAACTTAAACCATTTTCGAAAGTGGAAAAACAGTGACCAAATCTTACAGTATTACACCTTATACGTGTATCCTAGACCCGGAGACAGTAAGGTTTTGGAGCACCCTTCCATAAAGTTTGTAGAAGCCCCCCTAATTGACATATCGGCTACATTTATTAGGGACACGATCAAGGCAGGAGGGTCGGTCCGCTACCTTTTGCACCCGGATGTGTCAGCATATATAAACGACAAGAAACTTTATACCTAGTCTCCTTTTATGCTCCCTGAGGCAAGAGGGCCGATGCTGCTCCGCGTTTCAATCCGGGAAAGCACGTGTTTAGCTACCTGTTCTCCCTGCTCAACGCCGAATTCGATAGCCGGCATGTAATGAATCCCGCCATAAAACCTGCTTATCGCGGCTTCCGCAGCAGCTTCATTAAACGTGTTAAATTCCCTAACTCCAAGACCATACTTCACCTCAGTAGAATCGACAAAATGAAACGGCGCGCCTAATATGTCCGTCAATACGCGGGATGCTGCTGTTGATATGACGCTGTGCCCGCTCGTATGTTCAGGAAACGGCGGTGTCTGTAATAAGGGTACCCAATCCTCGTCCATGTAAAGATTTATGTATGTTTCCGGGCGAATCAGCACACTCCGATACTTTTCATCCCAACAGGATATAAATCCGTCAAATACGGCTATGGCGGTAAGTGCGATCGTTTCCGAGGTAGCCTTCCAGTCTAAGTTGGCAGTTTTGGAAGCTATACCCGCTATACCTATCCAGTGCCCGCCCGGAGTAATTTTTTTTTCGGCATACATCACGTGCCCTTTCACATTCATCTTATACGGATTGCAATCCCAAAAAAAGGCAATCTCACGTGCGATTGAATCTTTACTGTTTCCCGCATCCATTACTGCCTTTGCTTCTAGAAAAAACTGGCTGTCGGGTAGCGTGTCAAAGGGTGTCGGCGGCTGGGGAATAAATTGATCCGCAGAGTCTAGGACAAAAGGACGGATTTTATTCCAGTTGGGTTCTATGCCCTCCATATACGCCGGAGGGGTGGGCTTCCAAGACTTTAAGTCATTCCTAGGTGTGTATTTTTCAAATGACCTGCTCTGGTGATAGTTATCCGTCGCGGCATAGGCAAGAACATGTTCGCCTACCGCGTTTCCAAAGTTGACGGATGCCTCAAACGTCTTTTTAGGCATTCCCATTTTCTTCACGTTTTCAAAAAACTTGTCCCGCTCAGAAGTAATTAGTTCTTCAGAAAAAACAAGTTTCGCGGCAACGGTATAAAAGGCAGCAATAGCAGCTAGGGGATAGTACACATTGGAATCAGCCGGAAATTCTTTCACTTCAAATCCGTTTAGCTGTCCCATTAGAGAATGTATGTTAGCCGGATCCGCAAGGGCGGCGACCTCAAACGGGGCCAGTGCGGAGTAACCATAAATCCTGCTAGCGACGGGAGGAGAAAAAATGTCGTGCACCATCGCATCCGTCAATTGTTCGTTCGCCTGAACGAGGGGAACATTCGATTCCAGGTATTCTTGATAATTTTCCTCGGGTGTGCAAGCCCAAAGTATTGCAAGAAAAAGTAATCTAATGTTGAAAATTCGTTTCATAGTAGTATTTGCTAATGGCCGTTGGCTTCGGTGCTAGATGGGGAGGGATTGGCGATGGGCTTTGCCAGGCCAGCATTTTCTAATCGCTGAAGAACCCAGTTGCCAACATGCCTGCCTTGTCGTTGTCCTTCAACGATCGCATCCATAAAGTGGATCCCTCCATAAAGGCGGGAAATGCTGGCTTCCTCTGAGGCTTGCAAGAAGGAAGAAAACGCCCTGCTTTCTAAGTGGTATTTTTCTTCTACGGTATCTAAGTAAGCAAAGTTTTCCCCGAAATAGTGCGTAAGGATAGTAGCCGCCGCGGTAGAAATGGTGGAATGACCACTTAGGTATTCTGGAAAGGGGGGAGTCTGTAATAGCGGAACATACGAGGAGTCGATGTATTTCCGTATGGCCGTTTCAGGCCGTATCCTATTGCTTCTATACTTTTCATCCCAACAACTGATAAATCCGTCTGTAAGCCCTAAAGCCACTACCGTCGTGATTTCCATTGCCTTTTCAAAACTCAGGTTGGCCTTCCTGCATGCGATATCTGTTATTCCCATCCAGTGCCCTCCTGGGGAGATCTGCTTTAACCCTACCATCAGGTGTCCGGCTTCCTCCAGTGCAAACGGATTACAGTCCCAAAAAGCCGCTATTGCCCGCTGTTCCTTTGTCAGTTCAATCAGGTATACTTCTTCCATCAACCGAAAAAATTCGGAATCTCTCTCTGAGGAAAATGCTACAGGAGGGATAGGTTTAAATTGGGCTGGCCCCTCCAGCGTAAAGGGACGGATAGTGTTGAAATAAGGTTCTACAGGGGCAAAATAGGCAGGAGGAGTAGGATACCAGTACCCTTCTTCTTGTCTGGGCGTATATCGAGGATAGTTGCTGATATTCTTATAGAGATCCCCTTGGGCATAGGCCAAAATGAACTTGCTGACTTCACTGCTACGTGTTATCGATTCATTTATTATCTGGTCAGAAAGTCCCCAATACCTGCACGAGTCTAGAAACGATTCTTTTAAATTCAGTAAATCGACTCCAGAGGGTTGCATTGCTGCCGCAGTTTCAATCATCGCCAAAACAGCACTCACTTGTGGATGGTCTTCCGAGAAGGATTCGGAAGGCTCTAAAACCGGATAATCATTCAGCACGTGATGCATGCCAATAAGGGTTTGATCGTGTTGTCGGACCGCTTCATATCCAGCCAAGCTGGCGTAGGCAAAAAACCTGGCCGCAAGAGGAGGATTAGTAATGTCATGGACCATGATGTCTGTCATGGCTTCCGTCACCCAACCTATATGTTCAGGACCTAAAACGATATCGTCTTCGGATTCCGCGGAGCCACATGAAAATATAGTTGCCAGAAAGGCACCAAATAACACCATGGGCAGTGATGAAGGAATATTTTTCACCTGAAAATGTGTGTTACGATAATTAGTTTCCATTCAATCTACCATTTTAAACGCAACTACACCCTTTTGGTTTATTCCGAAAAGAACCATGTTTCCAAAAGGGACAATACTTCGAATATCCCCTTGAATGTTCAAACCTGATTTTACCTGTGGTACGTAGGTAAATCCCCCTTTACCATCTCCCCTCAGAAAGATGCCAAAATTTGCGTCATATTTGCCAAAGCGTAACCTGGCGGCTTCAATGTTCCCGCCCAAGATCAGGTCCTTATTTCCGTCACCGTCGGCGTCATGGGCCAATATACTGAATACCGGCGCAAACTGTGCTTGAATGGGTAGGGGCTTTAAAAGAAACCCGCCATTCGGCCGGGATTCAAAATACGCTGTTTCCAGTATTGTTGCTTTCAAGTATCCGGCGTCTTCTATTTCCTCAGGAGAAAATAGTTCGGCAATCGTAAGGTTTGCATAATCCGCGTAGTTCCTGAACCGGGTACGCATGGCAGATATTTGATCCAACAACTCATCTCTGGTGACATACGGATAACTTTTTCCATCAATATAAAAGCATAGGATGGGATCTATAGCTCCGTTGTTGTCGAAATCTTTGTAATAAAGTTCTGCTGGTTCGGTGTTGCTGGCCCGAACTTGACTATTAAGTCCATGATTGCCAACAAGTAGATCTGGTTTTCCATCTCCATTTACATCGGCAACAGTGAGACTGTTCCACCAGCCTTCATAGGTCTGTTCAAAATACTTTTTCGTAACATTCTCAGACATTTTTGAAGAGAAATCCCAGATCGATATTGGCATCCATTCTCCTACAATGATTAACTCAGGTAAGCCATCGTTGTCGAGATCTTCCCAATGCGCATCCGTTACTAGCCCTAGAGCATCAAAGGTAGGTCCATATTTTTTTGTTTCATCAGAAAAATTACCCTTGCCGTCATTAACTAGCAGGTAGCTTGGAGGTACTTCTGGATACCGACCAGGGATTACGCGGCTTCCCACGAAAATATCGGGTGCACCGTCACCGGTGAAATCAGCGACTGCAACTGCCCCGGTACTTGTACGCATGGAAGGGAGCGCTTCCATCACTCTCTTAAAGTTCCCTTTTCCATCATTCCTGTAAATCCTGTCCTGCAAGTTTTCATCCATCGGTATAAACTCCCCATAGCCACCACTTCCCACATATAAATCCACGTGTCCATCTCCGTCCAAATCGGCAAACACCGCCTTGGAGTCTGCGGATGTCTGATCTGAAATAAATGCTTCTGGAATCATTTCCTTAAAGGTCCCTGTTGCTTGTTGGATATAGAGTTTTCCTGGGACCCCCGGATCGCCTCCTACGAAGACATCCTCCAAACCGTCTCCGTTAACATCTGCTTTTGCCATGGCCGGTCCAGTGAAAGACTGGGGATTCACCATCAGCGGTTGGCGCTTGAAATCGTTTATCGTGTAGGGTGGTTGGCTATTCTTTATGGGGGATGGTATCGAGGTGTAAAGTGGGTTGGTTGTTGGCTTTACCTTTCGCTTCAGGTCAGCATTGCTCTCTGTAAGGAGCAGCGACTGATTGGCAGGAATTTTATAGAGCACTTGGGTTTGTCCACCGGGCCATTCTACATAGAGTGAGTCAACGGTTGGTACCTTCCCAAGTCCAAAATGTAGGGTTGGAGAGACACTGGACTGGTAACCCCTAGAGGGCATCTGTTGTAAATACTGCTTATTATCTCCGTAATGTAAGGTGACCTTTGCACCAATGCCATGGGAATTGCTTCTTCCACCGGCCAACTTTATTTTCAAATAATTGTTTTCCATCAGGGCGTCGGCGTCGTTTCGATAAATAAAGACAGGGTGGCTGACGTTATTTACGATGAGATCAAGATCACCGTCGTTGTCTAGGTCGGCATAGGCGGCTCCATTGCTGTTGGCGGGGTGATTAAGCCCCCAAGTCTCTGTTTGATCTTCAAAAGTGATTCCACCTGTATTTCTGAACGCGCAATTTATGACATTTGAAGATGGCATTTTGTACACCAAATCCAACACATTTTCCCGCCGGAGGCCTTGATTGTTTTTGAGGTAATCCGACATGTATTTCAAGAAATCCATGTTCGTATAATCCCTGTGGTATCCGTTGGTGATGTAGAGGTCTTTCCATCCGTCGTTGTCAAAATCAGCAAAGAGTGCTGCCCAGCTCCAATCTGTGTTGGAGATTCCAGCCAATTGTCCAATCTCACTGAAGGTTCCGTTTCCATGATTAAGATGAAGCATGTTACGCATGTACTGATGGTGAAAGCCAACCCGGAGATTAAAATCAAATTTCTCGTAATTGTCTGGAGCCATCAGCAGTTTTTGGCGTTCATTTCCCTCCGGTAGCATATCGAGCGTAAACACCTCCATCAACCCGTCATTGTTAATGTCTGCAATGTCATTGCCCATTGAAAAATTGGAAATATGACCCATAGCGTCGCGGATGATGTCAGTGAAGGTGCCGTTACCATTGTTTATATACAGAAAATCAGGGACTGTATAATCATTGCTAATGTAGATATCCGAATAGCCATCTCCGTTTATATCTGCTACTCCGGCACCTAGCCCGTAGGAAAGAGCGGATTGTTGTATCCCTGCTTTTTGCGTAATTTCAACAAACTGTCCACCCTCATTGCGGTATAATTGGGGCCCTGCGGAGTCTGGGGTTTTAAGCAATTCAGCGGTAATGGATTCATCCAGTACGGGGAGGGATTTTGGATTGTGGTTGAGCAGAAAAAGATCCAAGTCACCGTCGTTGTCGAAATCAAAAAATACAGCATGGGTACTTGTGGCGTCGCTCGCGATGCCATAAGCTTCTGCCTGTTCCGAAAATTGGGGTAGGCCATCGGCATTTGCTCCCTGATTGATAAAGAGCTGGTTCTTTCGTTTGTCGGGAGGCAGGCTGCCGGAATTACACACGTAAATGTCCAGGAGACCATCTCCGTTCACATCTGCCATAGTCACCCCGGTGGTCCAAGGCCCCTGCCTACCGGCGACTCCTGCCTGTTGCGTAATGTCCTCGAACTGCATGTTTCCCTTATTTAAATAAAGGGCGTTTGGGACCATGTTTCCTGTAAAATAGATGTCGTCAAGCCCGTCACCATTCACATCACCAACGGCTACACCACCGCCATTGTAAAAATATTCATACATAAGTATGTTGGTGTTTAATCCCTCGGTAAGTGTATTCTCGAAGGTAACACCGGTGTCTTTTCCAGACAACAGGGAAAAGAGGACTGGGGTTTTTGGAAGCGTATGTTGCGCTGTCTCTTTTTGGCCACAACCGTAGAATATAAAGACATTGAGTAGGAGTACCGGAAAGATAGCGTTAGAGGACAATGACATAGGCGATAAGTAATTCGGCTTCAAATATATAAATTTATAGACGATCTTCTGCCAATATCGGCGGCTAATCGACGCCTGATGTTTTATAGAATGAGAAGAAAAAGCTCCTCAAGCGGTAGTCGTTAGTAAAGGTTCCCGTTTACTAGGGATTGATGGCGTATATACGTACAAAAAAAGGGCTGCCAAATCTGGCAGCCCTTTTTTATTAACTAACGAGTTTCGGTTTAATATCCCGGATTTTGGATCAATGTACCATTTCGCTGTGTTTCGGCAAAGCTGATAGGCATCCAATACATTTTATCCAGCCATCGTCTGTTTTCTTTTCCGGGATCGATGTCAAACACACGATAGGAATAATCATAGAGAGTAGGATCATATCTATACACGGAATTCGTTTGCCCGGGCTTTAAGGTTCCAACGATGCTGATGCCATTGGCTTGCCTGCCAAATGTTTCAGGCGCGATCATCCATCTTCTTACATCGTAGAATCGCTGCTCCTCATGTACCATTTCTTTACGTTTCTCATTGATAAATGCCATCTTCAGATCCTCTCCCGAAGCGGTCAGTGCTGGAAGCCCAGCTCTAAAGCGGATCTTGTTCAACCAATTTCTCGCCTCTTCATCTTCTCCTAGGAAGATACATGCCTCTACGTAGTTAAATACAACTTCTGTAAAGCGGATGTTTGGCCAAGGTATTTCCTGCCAGGTGTTCTGGTCCACAAAGTTAGGAGCTGGCTCTATAAACTTGCGGATGTAATAACCAGTGTAACTTCCGTTCCAGTCTTCTATCGGGCTATTACGGGTGTCTAAGCCAAAGTGGGTGACTTTTTCACCACTTGCATTCGTGACTTCGTAAGTTCCAGTCTGTATCTGTCCCAACGGATCTCTGGCTTGATTAGCAGGAGATCTCGGCTTCCATTGTGCGCCGTCAAACAAAAACGTAGAATAAAACCGAGGTTCTCTATCGGTATATGGGGCGGTTGCGTGTTCTGGATTGTCCCAGTCGAACGGAGTACCGTCCATCATGGCGTAGTCATCAATCAACAACTGCACAGGTGTGTTACCTGCCCAGTTATTGTATCCATTCGGACCGTTATGAAGACCATGTCTTCCACCTGTTTCCGGCTTACTAGACAAGAAGTAGCGCCCAAAGATCATCTCTCTTTCCCCTCCAGACCTGGAGAGAGAGTTGTTTTGGTACACTTGAACAGCTTGTGCATGAGGAAGCGGTTCAGTTAGGTCCAGCATGTTTCCATTGGCGATATCGAGCACTGCCTTTGCTGCTGCTTTTGCCCGCTGAAGCCGTTCTGTTTTGCTTCCCGATGTATATCCAATGAGCTCTTTGTTTTGATACGAAGAAATCACGCTGGATTTGGCTGATGCCGTTGGCATATCATGCAGATCACTCGCGGCATAAATCAATACCCTCGACTTCAACGCCAAAGCAGCTATTCTGTTTGCCCTGCCGCGAATGAGGTTTTTTCCTTCCAGTAACTGGGCTGCTCTGTCCAAGTCTTGAATGATAAAATCCACTACTTCAGCATAGGTGTTTCTAGGTAATTCGAAGGTCTCTTCATCCAGTGTAAGCGGTCGGTCAGCAAGAGGAATTCCGCCAAAATTACGCAACAGCTGATGATGGAAATAAGCACGCATAAAGGTTGCTTCACCAAGTAATCGATCCACAATACCACCCGTATTGGGGAACTGGGGATTACTTAGGTTTGCAATGGCGATGTTCGCAGCTCTTAGGCTGTTGTACATGTTGGGCCAGTTACGTGTCGCGTCTAGCCATCCTGTTGCTTCAGGGTTAGATCTTGCTTCCGTTACTACGTTAATGTTTCGACCTGGGTGGGTGAAGATGGCTTCATCGGTTAAAGAGGCCAAGGCCTGTTCAGAGAATCCACCCTGTCCTAGCCCGGAATAAACATCCGTAACAAAGGCTTCCGCCAAACCGGCGTCTCTCCAAACTGCCGCTTCGGATACCTGTCCCAGGGGTTGGGTGTTTAGAAATTCATCGTCACAAGAAGTTATCAGCATAACGCCAAACAACCCTACCCATAAATAATTTAATCTGTTTTTCATGTGTATCATGGTTTGGAAATTAGAAAGTTACTGAAACGCCGCCGTTGATGACCCGTGCTTGCGGATAATACTGCCCGGTAGCACTGTCAGACTCAGGATCATATACTTTCAATTTGTCCCATGTCAATAAATTCAAGCCATTGACATAGAATCTTAAGTTACTAATGCCGAAGCGCTCACCCCATTGTGAGGGAACCGTATAGCCCAATTCCAGGTTCTTCAAACGGATGTAATCCGAACTTCTGTACCAGAAGTCATTTCCGGAGGAGTAATATTGGTCACTTCTGTTGGCAATTCTTGGGTATTCGGTACTAGGGTTGTCAATGGTCCACCTGTTTTCATAAAATTCCAACAAATAGTTTCCGATATTTCCGGATTCACCCAAAGAAACCAGTGCAATCGCACCTGCAGCACCTTGAAATAGCACGGAAAGATCAAAATTTCTCCATTGAGCGTTCATGTTCACACCACCTTGAAATCTCGGGATATTGTTGCGGTCTAGCCTTACTTGATCCAATGGAGTTATCTTTCCGTCTCCATTATAATCTTTAAAGCGCATGTCGCCAGGCCGAAGTTGGTTGGTAATTGCTGTATAGTCCAGTGTTTCGGAGGCAATTTGCTCTTGTGTGGCAAATACCCCGTCGTACAAGTAAACCGGATTTGGCGTGTTCATCGGCAACCCGGTTGATCGCTGCCATTCTGGGGCTCCCGGAGGTTCGTCCCAGAAAAGGATTTTATTTTTAGCATAGCCTCCGTTAGCACTGATGCTATATTGTAGGTCGCCTTTTTGACCTCGGTATCCTATGTTTACGTCAAATCCCCTATTTTCAACTTCACCGATGTTCTCTGCGGGAAGTAGCGCTGCCAGTCCGCTTGATTGCGGAACGGATGCGTTCTTTCTCCATAAGATGTTGGTTCGTTTGTTATAGAAATAATCAAACTCGAAGAAGACCTTTCCTTCCAATAATGATCCTTCCACACCGATATTGGAGTTGTTGGCAACCTCCCAGGTAATGGCGTTGTTCGGAACTCGGGTCTCAAACAAGGTTTTAGCTTCGGTATTTTGAAGGATATGGCTTCTAAATCCATAGGTGGATAAAAATTGATATTCTTGCAAAGCACCACCAAAGAAGATCTGATCGTTACCCATTTGACCCCAAGATCCCCTCAATTTGAAGAAGTCCATTACAGGAACATTGTTCTTCCAAAAATCCTCCTCTGAAACAACCCATCCAGCCATCACGCCTGGGAAGAAACCGAATCGGGTTTGCTCAGGGAAGATATAAGATCCGTCATTTCTCCACAGAAACTCAAATAGGTATTTTTCTTTGTAGTTGTAAGCGACCCTACCGAAGTAATTCAAACGGGCTCTTTCAAAGCCTCCTCCACCGTTGTCCTTTTCAGCATCACCTCCGGCAAACATCTGATCGATAGCAGGAGAAATAAAGAACCTTCTGAAGGCAAAAAAGTTGTCTCCGTCTACAGTCTCTTTATTCACACCGGCCAAGATATTAATTTGATGGTCCTGAATCTTCTTTTCATAGGTAAAAACGCCTCCTAACAGAATATTCAACTGGTTGCTGTTGGCTTGTCTCAAGCGTGGCTCTGCGGGCCCTCTTACACTAGCTACCAAGATAGGCGTTGTGCCGTCGGCTTCAAAGCCAGATCCTCGCTGATACAGTGTCCAGGGAGTTTCCCATCGTTTATTGAACTGACTTAATTTATCTACAGAGGCAGTTCCCTGAAACTTCAACCCTTCAACTCCCGGAATTTTGATGTTCAACGTTCCGTTTGTCTGAAAATAATCGCGTGTGTCTCTATCGTAACCGGTAGCATCTGTAGTGATTACGACTGGGTTTTCCCCATTTTCGATATCCGGACCTGGTCTGCCGTCAGGCCAGAAAGCTGGCTCATGCGGCTTGCCCCGCATTTGCATTCTGAAGATTGCCCCTGCGGACCTTGTCGGAAAGAAACGAGATTCCTGCCTCGCCAAAACACCTATCTGGAGGTCGATGAATTCGTTTACTTTGGCATCAAGGTTCAGACGCATGTCGTATTGCTTGAAGCCTGTAGCAGATTGTTTGTAGTAGCCATCTTGGTTCTGATAACCCAAGGAGGCGAGGTACCTTACGTTATCGCTACCACCATTTAACTGAAGGTTGTGCCTCGTCTGCGGAGACCACGTTTTTAGCGTTTCTGCATACCAGTCCGTGTTGGGGTAGTTCCATGGGTCCGTTCCTGCGCGGTGCATCTCCAAGGCCTCAGGGCTAAATGGAGCTGTTCTGACCTGACCACTAGGTCGCGTGTAGTTGCCTGTTGCCCTATAGGCATCAGTAGCAGCGCGCCACTCACCCACAGGAAGCGCATACACGCTTAGGTCATTAAGCATCTCGCCGTACTGAGCAGCATCCGCTAAATCAGGAATCACCGTTGGTTGGGCAAAACCCTGATTGAATTGATACGTCAATTCGGGTTTGCCCGATTTACCTCGTTTGGTAGTTACGAGGATAACACCGTTTGCGGCCCGTGCACCATAAATGGCAGCAGAGGCATCCTTTAGAACCGAAATGGTTTCAATGTCATTGGGATTCAACCGATCAATACCTCCAGCCCTTGCTGGAATACCATCAATAACGATGAGCGCATCGTTATTTCCCAATGTGTTGGAGCCGCGGATACGGATGCCTGCACCGTCATAACCTGGTTCGCCACTTCTGTTAACAGCGATAACACCAGCCATACGTCCCGCAATGGAGTTGGTGAGGTTCATGGCAGGAGATTTTACCAGTTCAGCTCCTTTTACGGTAGCTACTGATCCGGTAATGGTCTCTTTCTTTTGTTCACCGTAACCGACCACAACCACTTCACTTAGTGCCTGCATGTCCGGCATTAAGGTAACGTCTATCGTGTTCTGATTACCGATTTCTCTTTCTAAGGGAGTAAATCCCACGAAAGAGAAAACAAGTGTGTTGTCTCCCGGCTGAAGGGAAACCCGGTAATTGCCGTCAATATCGGTCACACCACCTCTTGTGGTGCCTTTGACGAGTACAGAAACGCCGGGAAGAGACAGGTTGTCTTCTCCGGAAGTTACCGTACCCGACACTTCCCGAGTCTGCGCCTGCATCGTAAGGGGGAATGCCAGAAGCAGAGCCAACCCCAACAAAAACAGTGTTGTTTTGGGTAAATAGTGAGTCATACGTAGTTTGATTAGAGTAATAGATTTATTGATTGTTAAAATAACACCTTAAATATGACAGGAATATTTATTTTACACAATCATTATCTATAGGGAGATATTTTGGCGAATTCTCCAATACAAGCGAAGTTGTGCGTCTTTTTTAACGATTCGTCAAAGGAAGTTAATCTTAGTTAAATCTTTTTTAGTGTTCTTAGCTAACCTTTGTTGATTCCCTAAATTCGTGGTTGAAAAAAAAGATCATAAAACATCCGTTTTTTCTCAAGTTTAATTAGCAAAAATAATATTAAAAAATTAGGAGTTGACCGATAATTGAATACCTTTTTATCTTCAATTAGTAGTTTGATAGATGTACTCGAAACCGGAACTTTATGGCCTGCGGTTCGTTGCGGTTAATGGTTAAGAATCGAATTCGCTTCGGAAATCCAGCCTGCCTATCGGACAGGCAGGCATGAGGAGAACCTCACACGAAGGGATGATTATAATGGATGCGAAGATTCCACCCCGACAGATCGGGACAAGTTCTGGCCTATTAAAATCAAATTATAAACAAATGAAAATAGGGACGTTGTTTCTCTTGTTTGCCCTAATGTTCTTGACAGCGCTTCAGGGATTTGGTCAGGGCGTACGCGGGTTTATCCGTAACGAGGAAGGGGATCCACTGCCTTTTGCCTCTGTCTTTGTCCGGAATACGGGCGATGGAGCTCCGGCAAATGCTGACGGATTTTTTCAGCTTGAACTGAAACCGGGCGTTTATGATCTATGGGTTCAGTTTATGGGATTCAAGTCCGCGCTGAGGACCGTAGAGATAAACCAAGAATGGGTAGATGTTGCTATTGTTTTGGAAGAGCAGGTATATGCGATGAAGGAGGTGACTGTAAACAGCAAACAGGAAGATCCCGCTTTGACAGTAATGCGCCGCGCTATTGCTAAAGCTGATTTTCACCGGCTTCTGATCGACCGTTACACAATGAAGGTATATTTAAAAGGTACAGGGAAGCTTACAGACGCCCCTTTTTTTCTTCGAAAAAAACTGGCATCGGAAGGCCTTAACCTCAATGAGGCCTACACTACAGAGTCCCTTTCTGAAATTACCTTTACCCAACCAAACAGCTTGGAAGAAAAGGTTATTGGTATTCGTACCACGGGTGACGATATGCAAACATCTCCCGCACCGTATATTGGGGTAACGCTTTATCAGGATAATGTAGTCGAGATTATATCTCCCTTATCGAAAATGGCTTTTTCCTACTACAGGTTTCAATTTATGGGTTCGTTCATGGATAACGGCGTATTGGTCAACAAGATCCGGGTATGTCCAAGGTCTGCTGGAGAGCAAGTATTTGATGGGTATATCTATATCATCGAGGATCTATGGGCCATTCATAGTTTTGATTTGAAGACCTCCTATTTTGGATTTAAGATTCGGGCCAAACAACAATATGCACCCATACAAGAGAATGTATGGTTGCCTGTCACCCACACCTACCATATCAGTGGTAAGTTTTTTGGGTTTGAAGGGGAGTTTCAATACCTGGCATCTACCGGTGAATACGAGTTGGAGCTGAACCCTGATTTGAATGCAGAAACCATTCTGTTGGATGAAAAGGTGGAGGCACTACCCGTTACCGTGGACAAGTTTGACAAACGGACCTCCATTGCCGATCAATTGGCCTCAGCCGAAAAAATGTCCCAGAAAGACTTCCGAAAAATGATCCGGACCTATGAAAAGGAAGTAACATTGGAAAGAGAAAACAATGAGCTAGTACGAGAGCGAAACTATACCATAGATAGCTTGGCGAGCAAACGTGGGCTCACGTTTTGGGATAGCATAAGGCCGGTTGCATTGACACCTGAAGAGATAAGAGGCTATCAACGGGATGACAGCTTGGCAAAGGCTGAATCCGCCAAGATGGCTTCTGCTGATAGTACAAGCTCACGGATAAAGCGGAAATTCACACCCTTGGATGTTTTAGTAGGAGGAGACTATTTTTTCGGAAATGGGATATCCGCTGGCTTTGATCCGAACGCAGGCAAAATGGGGTTTAACGCGGTAGAGGGATTTAAAGTAGGACTAGCCGCATATATGCGGGTGAGGAAGCGCGAAAAGCTACCGGATAGCATTCAATATAAAACAAAACAGGTCTTACTTAGGCCTGAGGCTAGATACGGTTTTTCAAGTCGTACGCTCTACGGCAGACTTTCCACAACAGGTCTGCTTAGAAAGGGAGAGTCTTATTCGCAACTAGCCGTAGAAGGAGGTCGATTTGTATTCCAACTGAATCGGGAAGAACCCATTTCAGAGTGGGTGAATACAGCATATTCGTTGCTGCTTCATGAAAACTGGATGAGGTTGTATGAGCAGGAGTATGTACGGTTGGATTGGGAAAGGGGTGTAAATTCAAGTCTTGTTTTTGGTACCGGTTTGGAGTTTGCAAATCGGTATTTTCTAGAAAACTCCTCCGTCTCTGGTCTACGAAGAGCGGATCAGCAACAATTCATGCCCAATAAACCTTCCAATGTATCAGCGACTGATGCTAACTTCATCGACCACAGCTCGGTTTTGTGGAGGACTCATATTGTTTGGCGGCCCGGATTAAAGTATGCTACAAGGAACAATAGAAGGTATGCCATCTATGAATCTGCTCCGGAAGTAAGCGTTTCTTACAATAAAGGTATACCAATAGCTAATTCCCCGCAGTCGTCAAGATTTGACCATCTGGATTTTGGGTTTAGGCACGCATATTCTTTTGGTGTAAGCGGGACCTTGGACATCAATCTCAATGCAGGTAGGTTCCTAGATGCATCGCAGCTTTATTTTATGGATTTTAAGCACTTCGGCGGCAACCGCACGGTGTTAAGCAGTATGGGAGCCGCGTCGGCATACCGCTTACTTGACTACTATCAATATAGTACGGATGGAAGTTACCTTGGTGGAATCTTCCATTATCAGTTTAGAAAGTTCTTATTCACCCAGCTCCCTATGTTACGTTTTAGCGGAGTTAGGGAAAACCTATTTCTTAACTATCTAAAAACCACCTATTCCCCGCACTACGTGGAAGTAGGGTATTCCCTTGATAATTTATGGAGAATCTTCCGTGTGGAATTTGCCGCGGGATTTGAAAACGGAACGTTTGTGCGGTCGGGCCCGCGCCTTGGAATAGCCACGTTTATCAATGTCAACTAGAGCGAATGCTTTTGTTTTAGGAGTGGTTTCCGTATCTTTGTATTGTAAGGTTTACTACAGGAAAGAATAGTCAGCTCATGGCTGTCTGTTCTTTATTTTTTCCAAGTCAATGCAGCCTTTCTGATTGTTTTTGACAAAAATCCACATCCAACCAATTTCCTCCTATCAAAAAATATGTCAGCTATTTTCTAGCACAGTTACAAAAAGAAGGCGGCATGTGCCGCCTTTTTGTTAAGCCAATTACACTTTCATTATTTCTTCTTCTTTTTTGGCAAAATGGTCATCAATCTTGCTTGAAAATTTGTCGGTAAATTTCTGCACCATGTCTTCTGCACGTTTTACCTCATCCTCAGGGGCACCCTCTTTTTGCAGTTTTCGTAAGGCTTCGTTGGTGTCTTTCCTTACCGATCGAATGCTTATCTTACCATTTTCACATTCGTTTTTCACTTGCTTTACCAAGTTTCTTCGGCGCTCCTCGGTAAGGGGAGGGATAGTTAGCATAATCATCTCGCCGTTATTTTGCGGATTAAGTCCCAAGTCGGAGTTGATTATGGCCTTTTCGATTTCCGGGATCAGATTTTTCTCCCAAGGTTTGATGGCGAGCGTCCGGGCATCTGGCGTAGTGACAGAAGCTACTTGCTGAAGTGGCGTAGGTGCACCATAGTAGGAGACCACTATTCCGTCCAGAAAATTCGGCATGGCTTTGCCTGCTCTTATTTTTACCAGCTCAGCAGCCGTATGGTCTACAGCTTTTTTCATGAGCGACTCAGCTTCTTCGAGGTATAATTGAATTTCTTCCATGGTAAGTTTTTGCTTAATTAGAAGTTATTAAGGTCCCGACATCTTTTCCTTCCACGAGGCGGATGAGGTTGTCTTTTTTATTCATATCAAAAACAATGATCGGGAGGTTATTTTCTTGGCAAAGTGTAAAAGCGGTCATATCCATAACATTGAGGTTTTTCTCATACACTTCTTGAAATGAGATGGTCGCATACCTTGTGGCAGTAGGGTCTTTTTCAGGATCTGCCGTGTATACACCGTCGACGCGAGTGCCCTTTAGAACGACCTCGGCTTCTATTTCTATTGCTCTTAGACTGGCGGTAGAATCGGTGGTAAAATAAGGGTTTCCAATGCCCGCACCGAAGATTACAATGCGGCCCTTTTCGAGATGTCTAATTGCCCTTCGGCGAATGAAAGGTTCACATACGCTTTCCACCTTTATACCCGACATAAGACGCGTAAACATGCCGTTTTGTTCCAGTGCGCTTTGAATGGCCATCGCGTTGATCAACGTAGCCAACATGCCCATATAATCACCCTGTACCCGGTCTATTCCGACATTACCCGCCTGCACTCCTCTAAAAATATTGCCTCCCCCGATAACTACGGCAATTTCGACGCCCTGATCACGAACCGCCCGGATTTCTTCCGCATACTGCTGCAATCTTTTTGGATCAATGCCATAGGAATTATCACCCATGAGGGCTTCTCCGCTAAGTTTGAGGAGGATTCTCTTGTATTTCATCAGTCTAAGGTTTGTTTACAATGTATTAAAAATTTGCCAATGCTTTGCTTTATTCCGGTAGCATGGCGTGCTAATCGGTTTATAATCAGCTTTCACCTTACGATATCTACCGAAGATTCCGCACATTATGTATGGGCTTTGAAACGATGATCAATCGAGAAACTTCCCGAATAAAACCGGACAAAGATAAATTCTTGTTTTTTACAAAACTATATCTGATCACTAAAATTGGATCATTACCTGGTTTTTTTCCACGCTTTGACCAATTTCCACCAAAACCGTTTTGACAACTCCGGCACTGGACGCTTTGATGGAATTTTCCATTTTCATCGCCTCAAGCACCAAAAGAACGTCTCCTTTTTGGATGGTATCCCCCTCATTAACTAGGACGTCCAATATCAAGCCGGGCATCGGGGCCTTGATTTCCGACGCAAGATGCACCTTCGTTTGGGCAATTCCCAGCTTTTCCAAGAGCAAATCCTGTTCATTGCTTACCTGGGCATCTACTGCCTTTCCATTTACGATGAGGGAAATCATTCGTGACAACGGATCCCATGATACCAATTCCAACGTCATAGAGGTATTGTCTATCAGCACATGAAACGTTTTGTGGCCACTTTTGACATTATCCATCAAAACATATTGACCATTTACTTTAACCCCATCCTTGTTTTTTTCAACTTGGAGAACCTCATTTTTCAATTTTACTTCATACATTTCGTTTCATTTCTAGCAAGGCGGGTGATTTATCTTGTTGACCGATGATAATTTACTAACAGGACTTTGGGCTGGTATCATGGCAGAAACTTAATACATTAATCCTTCTTGGAAAATTATTTTCGAAAAATATGCGCTATTCTTCAAATCTATGTACGCTATTAGTTGGGTCTTTTTTGATCTTTTTTGCCTGTAAAAACACACAAGTTGTCAGTGAGCCACCAATTTTGGAAAATGCGGTAACGGCACCTCTAGAGATGGTGATCTCAAATGCGCCAGATTCTCTTATGCGTGCAAAGGAGAGAGACTTAATTGGGTACAGGGCGAGTAGGGAGAGGAAATTTGACCTTATTCACACTTCTTTAGACTTGGCTTTTGACTACAAAAACCGCTTCGTTAAGGGTACCGCGGAATTAACGTTAAAGCCGTATTTCTACGATCAGCAAGTGCTTGAACTTGACGCTAAGGATTTTGATATAGCGGATGTGTGGCGGGATGATTCCGGCGAGATGACGCCACTTTCCTTCAGGTATGATATGAAGAAGGTAACGATATTCCTTCAAAACACCTATTCGGCAGCAGATACCCTACGTATAGGTATAAGATATACTGCCAAACCTGAAGATACGACCGAGACGGGAAGTGCAGCCATTACGGATACAAAAGGTGCTTATTTTATTAATCCGGAGGGAGATGAAGCTAAGCCTGTACAGATATGGACTCAGGGAGAGACCGAGTTCAACTCGAAATGGTTTCCCACAATCGACAGCCCAAATGAACGGCAGACGCACGACTTTAAGCTTAGGGTACCTGAACGCTTCATATCCGTTAGCAATGGGGAACTGGTGGATCAGGTAAACCATCTTGATGGAACAAGAACGGACCATTGGGTAATGGATATCCCACATGCACCTTATCTGTCGGCGTTCGTTGTCGGTGATTTTGCACAAATAGTGGACACATGGAAAGGATTGCCGGTCAACTATTACGTAGAAAAGGAATATGCAAAAGGAGCAGAGACGGTGTTTCGCAACACTCCGGAAATGATTGGATTTTTTTCCAGCCTTCTAGGTGTTGCCTATCCTTGGCAGAAATATGATCAGGTAGTAGTCAGGGACTTTGTATCAGGGGCGATGGAAAATACAACTGTATCTATCTTTATGGAGGGATTAAATCTTGATGAGCGTGAGGCGTTAGACAGTGAATGGGACTATATTATTGCTCACGAACTTTTTCATCAGTGGTTCGGTAATTTGGTTACTACGGAGTCATGGTCAAATCTGCCATTGAACGAGGCCTTTGCAGATTATTCCGAATACCTCTGGTTCGAATACAAATTTGGCAGAGACAGGGCAGATATCCACCACATTGACGCGATGGAACAATATTTTGACGAGTCCCAGGAAAAGCAGGTAGACCTGATACGCTATCATTATGAGGATAAAGAAGACATGTTTGATAGTCATAGCTATGCCAAAGGTGGACGGATACTTCATATGCTACGCAGGATGCTCGGTGATGAAGCGTTCTATGCGTCATTGAATCGGTATTTGACAACCCACGCATATACTAGCGTAGAAGTTCATGATCTTCGTTTAGCCTTTGAGGAAGTCACAGGAAAGGATTTAAATTGGTTTTTTAACCAATGGTTTCTGGCTTCGGGTCATCCGATCTTAGAAATCACTGTAGATGCTTCCGGACCGGGAAATCAGCTGCTCACTGTGCGGCAGAAGCAGGACCTATCCGCCACTCCGCTATATCGACTGCCGATAAAGGTTGCGGTATATAAGCATGGGAAACGGGAAGAAAAGACCTATTGGATGGAGGAAGGGGTTCAGCAGTTTGTGATTGAAAACAGCGCCCAGGCGGACCTGATCCTTGTAGATGAATACAGCGAGCTGTTAGCCAAAAAGGAGACGAACAGGGGCATGGAAAAACTTTTAAGCCAGTTTAACCACGCCAAATCAGGAGTCTCCCGGCTTGAAGCATTGGATAGTCTTACCTCTTTGCATGTAGATGCACGCGAATGGAAGGATGTGATTCTTCAAGGATTAGGCGACACCTTCCACGAGGTGAGAGGGCTTGCGCTGAGTAGGATTTCCCAAGTTATGGCCGAGGAAGAAGTGGATATTCAGATGGAGACCATACTTGTCCGTTTGGCCCACGAAGACCCGAATAACGAGGTACGTGGGGCGGCCATATCTCTTCTTGGCACCTTAAACGGACAGGAGCACCTACCTCTTATCACGGCGATGGTAGCAGAACCCTCTTATGTAGTAGCAGGCGCTGCCCTTACTGCACTGATGGACTTGGAAGATGAATCCGTACCAAAACGAGGAGTTTTCGAACAACTAGAGGGAGAGACAAACATACGGATGGTAGTGCCGCTTGCGGATTACCTGACACAGGTTCAGGACAGTACCCAGTCAGCTTGGTTCCATGAAAAACTGGACCGGTTGACACGAGAGTCTTTGTACTATTTTGTGGGTTATTATGGGGATTATTTTGCAGCCGTTACAGGCACGGAGAAAGAAACTGCCATAGAGAAGCTTTTGGCGTTAGCCAGAAGCCATCCTGCGAATTACATCCGTTTGACCGCGTTTCAGTCCATCTTTGGATTCATAGATGAGGCTAACATTTTAGAAGCACTGGTTAAAATCCATAAGAACGAAACCGATGAACTGGTAAGGAATTATCAGCAGTTTTTTTTAGAACCTTATCTTGAACAAAATTAAGCGACTGATTTTGAAAACAGTAATCGGGCAGTCTGCTAAAATCAAATTATTTTTTTTGGATTGTTTTGAATGTTAGAGAAAAGGGTATAATTTTGCCATCCGTTAAGATAAGCAAGAAAATTATCTAGCACGAAATAGTTGGGGGAATACCAAAGCGGCCAACTGGGACGGACTGTAAATCCGTTGACTTATGTCTTCACAGGTTCGAATCCTGTTTCCCCCACTAGTTAAAGATTTCTCATTGAGATATTTAAGTTAGGGTAGTTTATTCTAGAATTTTAGTATAAATTTGCCATTCAATTTTACCAATTTGTTGCCCATTTTAGGCAATAACAATCAAAAAGCGGGAGTAGCTCAGTTGGTAGAGCGGCAGCCTTCCAAGCTGCAGGTCGCGGGTTCGAGCCTCGTCTCCCGCTCTATGCTTTTAGGAGCATTACTAATGTTAATAGCCGACGTAGCTCAGGGGTAGAGTGCTTCCTTGGTAAGGAAGAGGTCACGGGTTCAAATCCCGTCGTTGGCTCGATACATTGATTAAAAACAAACGAAATTTTATCATTAACTAAACAAAGGATTTTCACGCATGGCAAAAGCAACCTTTGACCGTTCCAAACCACACGTTAACATAGGTACGATTGGTCACGTCGATCATGGAAAGACTACTTTGACTGCTGCCATTACTACGGTATTGGCAAGGAAGGGTCTTTCAGAATTAAGAGACTTCGCTTCTATCGACAACGCTCCCGAAGAAAAAGAAAGAGGTATTACAATTAACACCTCGCACGTAGAGTACCAGACTGAAAAGAGGCACTACGCTCACGTAGACTGTCCAGGTCACGCTGACTATGTTAAAAACATGGTAACGGGTGCCGCCCAGATGGACGGTGCTATCTTGGTCGTTGCGGCGACTGATGGACCTATGCCTCAAACTAGAGAGCACATTCTATTGGCCCGTCAGGTAGGTGTACCTGCGTTGGTTGTTTTCATGAACAAGGTTGATTTGGTAGATGATCCAGAACTTCTTGAGCTTGTTGAAATGGAAGTACGGGAATTACTTTCGTTCTATGAGTTTGACGGTGACAATATTCCAGTTATCGCAGGATCTGCACTTGGTGCGCTTAATGGTGAAGATAAGTGGGAAGCTACAGTAATGGAATTGATGGATGCTGTAGATGAGCATATCCCACTTCCTGAGCGTGCTATTGACAAGGAATTTTTGATGCCCGTTGAAGACGTTTTCTCTATTACCGGACGTGGAACTGTTGCTACCGGAAGAATAGAACGAGGTGTTGTCAATTCCGGTGAAGGAGTTGATATCATCGGTATGGGTGCTGAGGGATTGAAGTCTACAGTGACTGGCGTGGAAATGTTCCGTAAGATTTTGGATAGAGGTGAGGCTGGCGACAACGTAGGTTTGTTGCTAAGAGGTATCGAAAAATCTCAAATTAGAAGAGGGATGATTATCTGTAAGCCGGGGTCTGTTAAGCCACATGCTCACTTCAAAGCAGAAGTTTACGTTCTTTCGAAAGAAGAAGGTGGACGTCATACGCCGTTCTTCAACAGATACCGTCCGCAGTTCTACTTAAGAACAACAGACGTAACTGGTGAGATAACGCTTCCTGAAAACGTGGAGATGGTAATGCCTGGTGACAACGTTACCATAGAGGTGAATTTATTGAGCACTGTTGCTTTGGAAAAAGGTCTTCGATTCGCCATCCGAGAGGGAGGTAGAACAGTAGGTGCCGGTCAGGTTACAGAGATTCTAGATTAATCAGATCTGTTTTATAGATTATCAAATGCGATTCTGGATTTTTCAGAATCGCATTTGTTTCTTAGGACATTAATACCTACTTTTGCGTTCCGTAAAAGAATAGGTAAATACGGGCGTAGTTCAATGGCAGAATAGCTGTCTCCAAAACCGTTGATGGGAGTTCGA
>WGNT01000155.1 GCA_016124425.1 Cytophagales bacterium | reverse complement strand
CGCCATCAAAACACCTTGGAAAAAGTGATGGAAGTGAGCCGTAAGCTACGGTAATTGGTATTTGCAAGGGGATTAGTCAAATGTCTCTGGGCAAAAAACCTGTCTGTTAAGGACCATTGTTATTTTGTTTTTGAATTGATAAGTATATTTTCATATGCACGTGTTATCATGAAGACAAAACTGACTTTAACGGTTAATAAAAGTATAATTGAGGCTGCAAAAAGAAAAGCTGAAAGCCAGGGCGTATCCCTATCCCAGATGTTTGAGGAAATTTTTGAAACCATGGGCACTAATCAGATTAAAACAGAACCTCAACGGGCAGCGGAAAGGCTTATTAACAGACTTGAAAAATACGAGAGCATTAGCACTGGAAGACAAAAAACTAATCAAAGAACATGTTAAAGTGGCTGGAAGAGACAAATGATAGAAGGCTTAGCCTCAAATTTCAGCGATAAAGAAGATGCTCTGCAATATTATACTGCGCTTCATCATGGTGTGGATTATTTTGTCACAAGAAACATCTTTGACTACAAAACTGCTTTAGGAAGCTTTCCCATATCAACTACAGAAGAATTCCTTTCCGCTCTCGGATAAGAATGACAAATACTTTCTCCAGTTTTCCAAGATAAGTCCCCTGACAAAGCCCCGTTTCTTTGCCTAATACTTTCTATGAGTTCAGCCAAAATACCAAAATTTTGAAAATCCCAATAATATACGTATGTTTACCAGTAAAAATGAAGCTTTATACGTATGGAAAAATTAACGTTGAGCATAAGGGATAAAGAAAAGGTGAAATGGGCAAAATCCTTCGCCAAAGAAAATAACACTAATGTCTCCCGACTATTTGAATCCTTTCTGGAATCGCTTATGACGTTTGATCAAAAAGAATTGGTCATGAGCAAAAAACTTCAAAATCTTAGACAGCCGGGTGGACGCCCCAGTCAAAACCAAATTGAAAACCATTTGAGCGAACGAAGAAAACGTATCCCTACCAAATAACACGTGTTGTGAAGCATCTTTTTTTAGATACCAATGTTATTCTCTCATTCCACTTTTCAGATGCTGAAAAGCACCAGCAAAAGGCCATTGACTATATTTTTATTGAAATAGAGCGAAAAAAATGGACAGGCCACATCAGCTTGGTTACGTTTTATCAGTTACTTTATTTCATTGATCGTAAAATCAACAATCCCAAAACTGCGGCAAAGCGTGCTTATGCCTATTTGAATATTTTACAGGTTACCCCTTACAACCCCTTGTTTCTTTCTATGTTGCACATCGATCTTTGGCCAGATTATGAGGATGCACTGCAATACTGCTGTGCCCAAAGCGGGCAATGCGACATTATACTTACCACCAATAGTGCAGATTTCTTTGCCTCAGACATTCCTGTCATCGATCCCCTCAATTTCGTATTGCAACATCAATAGCCTCAAACATATTAGGTAGATACCTACCTTTGCTTATTCCTCCATATATGTATTAGCATTTCGTACCCTCCTATAAAGGTAACCTATGGACGCAAAAGATGTCACATGTTTTCCCAGAGGTACGTTTACGTTTTTCAAAAAGAATTTACCTGCAATTCAATCTCATTCTTCCCCGGGGAAAGTCGGATAGAACCAAACTGGGTATTAACTTTTTCTCCGTTTAGGGAGACAGCATCGTTCGGGCCGAATGTAAGAAACAGTTCTGCTGATACATTTGCCGGCAATTCAAATTCATAGCGCTGAAGGCGGTTATTCACCTTTTTGTATGTTGCGTGAACTTTTCCGGTGATAAAAGGAACCGTAATTGCCGTTTCGGTCAATGTGCTCAGTTGGGGTTTGATTTGCAGCAATCCGGCACCGGGGGTTTTGGGGACAATGCCCCACATCTTGCGGGACACAATATTTCCTGGAACGGCACCCCAGGCGTGGTTCCAATCTGCGTTGGGTTTGTACTTCATGTCCCAAGCCTCCAACGTCATGGTGGACCCGATGGCGATCATATTCCACCAGCTACGGTCATGGGTAGCAGTCATCAGCTCCAAACCATAATCCGCTTCTCCGGCGTTATACAATCCATCCATCAGATACTGCGAACCATATACACTGCAGGCCATGCCCCTCGATTTAATAAATTCCACAACAGCAGGGATATTTTCTTCCGGGACCATATTAAAAGCCAACGGCATCATATTGGCGTGCAGCGATGAATGTCCGGCACCCTCTCCATCTAAGTAAATTCCTTTTTCCGGATCCATCAATTTATCAGCAATAGCCTTTTTTACTTTTACCGCCATCAATTCATATTCTAGGGCCTCATCAGATTTTCCCAACAACGATGCAAATTCCCCCATGATTTCCAGATTCCGGTAGTAAAGTGCGTTGATTACGGTATTGATGGGAGTAAATACAAAGCCATCCCGCTCCCCTTCTGCGGTGGCCAGTTTCCATCCGGTGTCCTTCTGTGCTGGGGGCCAGTCTACAATATCGTTTAATTTAATCGATGGATCTTTGAACCCCAGTTTTTTCATAAACTCAGGCGTAGCATTGGCCGAACTAATAAGCCCGTCCTCCCGGGCCAGTTCCATTAAGGTTTTATGTTTGAGCTCGTCGTAATATTTCTCAATCAATTCCGTATTGCCCGTATACAGGTAGTCCTCATAAACCATCAACGCCACATGCAACTGCCACTCAGTCGGCCAAGTGGGGTTTTCCATAAAATATTCAATGCTCCTACGGGCAATCGGGTATTCCCAGTCTACTGCATAATGGCTAAGCTGATTAATATAGGCATCAGCCTCATAGGGAATACGTTCCCGGTCCCCATCTACGTAGATACCTGCAAAAGAGGTGGCTTTCATGGTATACTTGCAAATATCCCACACCTGATTTAGGATGGTATCCGAGCTGCTGAATTGACTTTGATCTTGTTCAAAATAGCCAAAAAACGCCTGCTGAGTTACCGCTTCCGGCTGCTTTTTCGCTTCTATTTCCGCATATCGGAAAGGCAACAATACAGGAAAGGAATCGGGTAGGGCTACTGCCGCAGGTCCTGTGTTACGTTGATCCGGGGGCAACTGCAATACATAATTTTCCTTATCTGGACTGACGTTAACTTCTACATCTTGAAAACGGATAGACCCTTGGGGGGAGCTATTTATCCTACCTGCGTCCAATTGTTCCCCCAACCTTACCGTTACTGTTTCCGCTTGATCCGCCTTGTAGGAAAACGCGAGGTTTGCAAATGCAGCTTTGCCGAAGTCGACCAGCCAAGTATTGTTAGCTATTTTGTTAACGGATTTCGGTAGTATGTTTTCCTGCTGGAAATGGTTGGCTGTGGTCAGGTAGCCACCCGTATCTCCTACTTTGAAAGACTGGCTCTGTGAATATCGACCCGTCCGGTTATCACCGTCCCAGATTCTAACCTTCCAATAATAGGTCTTGTTTTTTTCCAAATCAGATCCGCCGTAGCTAATGTTCGCTGATTGTGGCCCTTGCACTTTGCCGCTATTCCAAACATCTCCCAGATTCTGGTTACTTCTTTCTTGAGAACTACTAACCAGAACCTGATACGCCGACTGAAACTCGACGCCGCTCGGAACCTGCCAGCCAAAGTCGGGAGTAGCGTTAGTAATTCGCAAGCCAGAAGGGTTTCGAATCATTTCAACGTGCATGTTGACGGGAGATGCCGTAGTATTATCTGCCAATTCGGTGGTCAGAGCATCCAGTTTTTTTCGGAATACCTGAAGCCTGGCGGCATGGCTTGGGTCGTTCACCAAGTTGTTGATTTCTTTGGGATCAGTGGCGAGATGGTACATTTCTTCTACCGACTTGTCGTTTACATAGCGAAAATATTTCCATTCAGATGTCCGCAGCCCCTCGCTTGGAGGGATATTTTCAAAGTCCCACAAATGTTCAATGAGCACCGTGTCCCGATTTAGGGGTTGTCCTTTGATGACGGGGAGTAGACTCTTTCCTTGATAAGCGAGTGGAATATCCACTCCTGCTAGGTCCAGTATCGTGGCCGGAACATCTACATTTGCCGCTAGTTCGGCAGACCTGTGGGGCGTCTTAATTCTTGGATCGTAAACGATAAGTGGTACACGTATGGAGTTGTCATAAAGCAACCATTTCCCTGCTAGTTGCCGTTCACCGGTAAAGTAACCGTTATCTCCCATCAAGATAATCACCGTATTTTTATCAAGCCCCTTGCTTTTGAGTTTCTCTCTGATTTTGGCTATTTCCAAATCGATCCCCGAGATCATCCGGTAATAGCCCTTCATACTGTGCTGGTACTTCTCGGGGCTGTCATAGCGCCAAGCCCAACGGACCCGGTTAAATCCTGACTTGACGAAATCGGGCTGCGCGTCGAAGTATTTATCCTCGGCGAGCTCGGGACCAGGTATCGTCACTCCCTGAAGTAAGGGGTCTACTTCCTTTTGCCAGAAATACTGTAATTCAGCCGGGTCATGTGCGTGGGGGGCGCTAAAGGATAAGGAGAGGCAAAATGGTTCATCTGAATTAGCTTTATCTATAAATTCCATGGCCTGATGCCCGGTGTAACGCGTCAAATGAACCGTATCGCCGTCTATCATCTTATAAAAATACCCACGGTGATCCTTAAACTGCCCGTTTCGATCATAGGAGTCATACACATCAAATTGACTTGCTAAGTCAGGGTGGTTCACGCCATATTTTCCAAAAAATCCCACATGATAGCCTGCATCTTTTAGCAATTTAGGGTATGCTAGCTCCATGTATTCGCTCTTGATTGGCCCCGTCTGAAAGGTATAGGCGTGGCTTCGCTCATAAAGGCCTGTAAAAATGGTAGCTCTACTTGCTGCGCAGATGGGTGTGGTAACAAGTGCATTCTTAAAGTAGGCACCTTCCTTTGCCAGGCGGTCCATTTCCGGAGTATGTATCAGGTCGTTCCCCGCATGTCCGAGTGCATCCCAACGTTGGTCGTCGGTGAGGATAAAAATTATGTTTGGTCTTTGGGTTGACTTTTGAATGGATTGTCTTTGAGCAAATAACTGGCTCACTGCCATGAATGCCAAAAGGGTGTACGTTATTTTACGCATGAACGGGTTTATTTTGTGACACTTTTGTTAAAAAGAAAAAGGAATACTAATGTACTCCTTTTCCCTCAGTTATCCATTTCCACCCCGTATTTTGAAACTATAAAGGCACTTTCTTAGCCTGAATTTACAATAAAATCCATCTGATAGACTTCCCGTTTTCCGTCTCCAATACGTCAGAATTCCTTGAAGACCGATCTTTTTTCATTTGTTGGCTTCAGAATGATTTTACCATACCGGAGTTCCTCTCCCTCACCGATGTACATGTTTTGCAGCTTTCCATCGGAATTTTCAGTAATTACGGCAAATGATCCTTTAAACGAAATCCCTAGCCTTTCATCGATATATTCTTCCTCCTCAGCCTGTGCGATAATGAATTGTATCAGTAATTTATCTCCAACCACACTGTCAATCCTTAGTCCTTTAAAAACCCCATCCTGTTCCAATTTTTCAACGGATTGAATGCTATGGTTATCCTCGTTGCCGTCAACTGGTTCGAATACCACCACAAACGGTTGATCCCATGCTTCGCCTGTTTTACGAATGACCAACGTGGGTGTGCGTTCATCTATGTAGGGCGAGGGTGCCTCAAAAGTCGGTGGCGCAAGTACCTTTGTATACTCCCGGTTAGCATCAGCCAGAATATGTAAGTCCATATAGAGTGGAGTATCAAATTTTTCGGCATGAAACCTTGCTTTGACCGCATCTCTATGGGTTTCCGTAGTTTGTACTTCTTCGAAGAAATGCCAGCCAGGATGGCGGTACTTCTTGTTTTGTTCCCAGGGTAGGTTGGCATTGGCCATGTATCTTTCGGGCGTTGACCTAAGTGTCAAACCCTCATTCAGAAATTCTAGCCTATCTCCAATATTGTGATACAGATAATCATGATACTGATCGGCCAATTTGGATTTGGAACGGAAAATGTCCACATAGTAACCGGTGGTTTTAGAGGTTCTTATCAATGCAAGGGTGCGCTCTTGATAAGCCTCTGCCTGATCCCCTTTGTCGTCCACAAAACTGGTTGTTGAAAAAGAATGATAAGGTGAAATAGCGTCTTGTTTCTGCATAGGTTCCATAGCAACCAGTTGAACGGAATTGATGCCCAAATCTACCCAGCCTCCATCACTCCGCGAATTTCCATTCACGATTACCGTATTGTGGGCCGCAAAAATGCGGGAATAATTTTCATGTATATCCTGTTGGTAACGACCCCTTCCATTATCAACGCCTAGCACTTCCCCTTTACCGTACAATTCTATGTTCATTCCTTCCGCATGGCCATGAACCATGTGGGCACCGCCAACAAAGGCCATTAGACCATCTTTGGGGTTTCCAATATCGATTAGATTTCGCTGTAGAAATATCCCTGCATGATCCACTTTGTCGGTTCGGGGAAGTACCAAGGCTGCCTCTTCACCTTTGAATTCACCATCATACCAAAGCACAGCCAACATGCTGGATCTTTCATAGATGCCATCGGATATAGCGCTGGTAATCAGGGTAGCAAATTCATTGGTGATTTCGGTTTCGCCATCCATCTGACCCAGTAGGTAAGCTTCCTCATAACTGCTGTAGGGGGGCGTTCCCGTGCGTTTTCCGTCTCCCCAACGAATAAGTTGATTGTTTGGATAAACCAAATAATCCAATGCCGGCAAGGAGAATAAGAGGTTTGAATACGTTGCGCCCAACGTAAGCGAGGGGTCGTATCTATTAACAACTAGCATCAGCCTTGTTAAGATTGATGCAGCGGCATTCAGGTATTGGGAGGTTTCTGGCCAAAGATCGCCCTTCTCCTTATAAATTGCCGCCATTACATTTAAAGCATCCTGGTGCTCTGTGCTTTCGGTCAGGAAATAGGAAAGTAATTTCTTACGTTCCGCTTCATCGTCCATAGCCAACGCATTATAGACCAAACTGGGAGCTTCTAAAATTGGATGATTTGACGCTATGCTCCCATAATTGATAGTGATGTCGGCATAGGTACGAAAGACCTCTTGGGCCTTATTTATGGGGAAATCGGTTTTTTCTTTTTTCGCCAAGTCATACGGCTTTCCTCCATTTTTAATAAAGCCCGCGATAAAATCGTAAATCAAAGGGACCTTGTACCCAATTTCCCTCACCTCGCGGAAACCATCATCCGGGAAAAGCCAGCCCCCTCTTCCTCTCCATTCAGAGACTTCGGATTGAAGAACGGCTGTTATAAACGAATAAAGGATATCCGTTGCACCTTGGGCATACTTTTCATCATCCGTGAGATAGTAGGCCATGCCGCAATCGATACCCATTTGCAGATAGCGAATCAACGTTCGGGCGTTGGCCATTTCCTCGTCGGTGGCGTTATCCAGGTTTTTATGTATCCCATTTTCAATGTGTAAGGTGAGGTGAAAGGGCGGAATCTGATGGGATACTCCCCTTTCCCAGTTGAACGGAAGCCCGCTAAGAAAAAGTGCCGGATCGTTTTGATGAACGTGGATATCATGGTCCAGTTGATGGATAAAATCTTTGTAGATTTTCCCGGCCCACGCCTGCTTCTCGATTTTTTCTAGGATGGCTGGCTTTTCACTATTGTTTACCCAAATAAACGGACGCTCCGCTTGTTGAGCTGAAAGTTCCCAACTAACGCACAGCAAAACTACTAGGACATAGGTATTTACTTTGACTGTAAATTTCATTAGTTTGTTAGAAAGTCCTTGCCCCATTTTTCTCTTAGTTCTACGGATAGGTTATATACTAAAGTTTTGTATTCCTCCTTTTCAGCCAAATTATCCAATTCAAGGGGGTCGTTTTGGTGATCAAATAACATCCTTTCGTAGGCCGTCCCCTCATCGTCTGTCCATTCGGTATAATAGTGAGTGCCTTTGATAAGTGTCACGCCATCAAAAAATTTGGAAACGGCATAATCTTTTTCCCGCTTTCCATTGCCCATTAGGGAGATAAGGCTTTCCCCTTCCAGGTGATCCGGTTTTTCAATTCCGGTTAATTCACAGAGGCTGGGGTAGATGTCGATCGTTTCGGCAATGGAATTAGACCGCTGCCCCTTGGTTTTGCCCGGAACTTTGATGAGCATGGGGATTTGCAGCGAGGAATTGAAATTTGCGTGTTTTGCCCAAAGCATGTGATCACCGAGATTCCAGCCATGATCCCCCCAAAGCACAACAATTGTATTTTCGGCTAAACCTAGCCTGTCCAGTTCATCCAACACTAGACCGATTTGCGCATCTGTATAGCTCACACAGGCATAATAGCCATGAATCAACTCCTTAGCCAAGTCATCCTCCAAATGCCCTTCCTTGGGAATAGTCTCATAGTTCCTAAGTTCGCCATAATTATGAAACGCTTTTCTAGGAGTGGATTCCGGCTGTTGGTAATTATCGGGAAGAGAAATATCTTCCCGTTTATAGGTGTCCCAGTATTTTTTTGGAGCGGTAAAAGGAAGGTGAGGTTTGTAAAACCCCAGTGCCAAAAAAAACGGCTTATTTTCATCCTTCAATTTTCTTAAATCATCGATGGCCTTCAAAGCCAATTTTCCATCCCGGTAGGCGGAATCAGGTACATCAGCATTTTCCATAGGCATTCCACGATAGGTGTTTGATCGTATCTCCCGGTATTTTTCCGTGGCATAGTCGTATTTCACAGCCGGATGCCAAATCTCATCCCAAGCAAGAGAGTCGTCTTTTGCATGATGGTAAACTTTACCGTTAGAAATGGTGGTATACCCATTGGTTTTAAAAAGCATGGGCAGGGACACGACATCCGGATTGTCTTTATCCTTTCGTGTACTGAAATCAATATACCTGTCACGGGTAGGTCGTGCCCCAGTTAGAAGCGCGGCTCTTGAAGCACCACATACAGGCACATTGCAATACGCTCGGTTAAAGACGAGGCTTCGACCGGCAAGTTTATCTAGGTTGGGCGATTGGATATGGTTTACTCCATAAAAATTAAGTTCAGGTCGTAAATCATCGACGGCAATAAAAAGTACGTTTAGTTGCTGTTTTTCGGTTTCCTTTGTCTTCTCAGCGCAAGTAACCAGTAGAAAACTGCATAAAAGGAGTAAGAGGGGGCGTTTGATTGGCTTTACCATTTTTGAAATCATTCGTGTTTTTCGGATAGGTTATATACTTTAAAATCATCGATGATAAGGTGATTATTTACAGTTCTACCTAGGTTGTTTGGCAATGGCTATATCTTCTTCTACCCATTCAGTTGTTTTTTTGAAATCCACAAACCCTACTCTGTTGGTCCAAAGGGGGTGCTTGTTTTGTTTCAGGGCAGCGGCTTCGTATTGTTTCCAGTACAACAAGGCCGATTCCAGTTCTTTCACTGCCTGGCTCTGATTTGACTGATTGCCATTTTCCCTAAAAAGAGCCAGGTAGGTAGCCCCGGCAATTTTATGGGCGTAGTATTTACCCATAAAGGAAATTGCCCGAATATCCTGGACAGTCACTTGCAATTCCGAGTCGTCTCCCGGTGTCAGTCTAGGGATAAGATCAAGTGCATCATCGGCCTGTTTATGTAACATTTCCGACACGTCGATGGGAGAAGACAAGTTGGCAACTTTTCCTTTTTGAACGTAATCCGGAATGGATTGGTACCCTGAACTGGGATGAGTACCCAAGGTGATAAACCGGTTTACATCATGGAATCCAGTGTCATTGTTTGCCTGATCCGGTCGGCTTTTGCAGGCTTCAATATACCATTGAAAATCCAAAGCCCCCCAATGGAACCCGGTGGTAATGGGATACACCATGGATGCTGCCTGCCAAGCCTCAAATAGTGCAGGCCCATCTGTTTCGGGAAATCTGTTTTGGAGTATTTGCTGGAATCGTTCATTAGCTATTTTGGGGTCATAAGAGAGCCGTCCCCATAGCATCCAATGGTACCAGTGTTTTTCTATTTCCAATTGTCCGGGGGTTGATTGTGGGCCTTTGCTCAGAAATTCCCTTCCCCACACCCATTGGTCAGAACCGTAATAAATACCTTTCATTGGCTCAGGAGGCAAATTACCGATAAAGGTTCGGACAAAATCAGGTGCTCCCCAACGGAAATGGTAGATATCGTCATTGCGAAGGCCCCAAATGGTTTTTACGGCTCCTATTTCTTTTATGAAATTCTCGTGAAATGGCGGTTTTACGGCACTGTATACATGGGCCTGCGCATACTTAAATGAAAAAATAAAATCCACATTTTTCTGATCCAATAGCGGTTGGAATTTATCCATGATATCCCGTGCCCCCGCCTGATGTTGGCGGTGTATAAAAGTAAATTGCCGGTCGGGCATTTCCTCCGCCACTTCCAGTACGGCCCTTGCGTATGTGTCATAAGCCCAGTCTTCCTTATCCTGAAAGGAAGCACCGGGCATGTTTTCTCCCGTGGTCAGGCCTATGCCTGCAAGGTCCGGATAGGTTCTGAACATTTCACGGATGCTGCTTCTGAAATAGTCCCGGGTAGTTTGATTGTCGATGGCATCGGTAATACCATATTTCCCATCGGTGCCATTGGTAAAAATGTTCCAAGTGATAATGTAAAACCGGATATTCCGGGATTTGGCATAGGCCATTACCTCCTGCCAAAACCGGATTTTCTCGTCCATCTTTATTTCCTTGATCACGTCAAAATTTTCAACGATTTCCGGTGCATCCAACCCAGTGGCATGCAGGTGGTGGTATTCCTGCCATTGTCCCGTAGAACGGTGGACATCGTCCAGCGACACATCAGGATAATCTGGCACCTTTATCATGGAAGGGAAGGGGTGCAAGCTCCATAAGGAAATAAAATTGAATCGGTAGCGGGCAAGGTTGTCGATATATGCCGTCCAGAATTCCATGTCCCACATGGCGGCAATATTTTGCTGAGCAGCATCACTTGCATCGGTATAGCTTGGAGTCCGCATATCCAAAGGAATATTAAATTTCGGACCCCGTAGCTGCATATAGGGATTTTGCAGGGTTTCCTGAATATTCTCCAGGCCGAAGAGCCTGATTTGTTCCGCCAATTCCAAGCAACCATACATCAGACCCGCCTCGTCGGCAGCTTGGATCAATGCTCCCTTGTCCAGTTTTTTAAGGATAAATCCTTCTGCCTTCACATCGGCTGATTCCGGAATTATTTCCCATGATATTCCTGCATTATCCAAAGTACCGAAGCCTTTTTCAGTAAGTGCAGTTTCAATTTCACTCAATCCAAACTCAACGGGCCCCGATTGTTTCTTGACCTTTTTACTTGGAGGAAGAGTCAAATCAGTTACCTCATTTTCAGTATACTTGTCAGGATGAAACATGACGAACCTGTTCAAAAAATGATAGGAGGACCGTGCTGATACTTCAACGGTATAGGTTCCGGCTTTGTCAAAGCGGGCATAAATTTCATGCGGATCGTTATCGCTGGTCTTCGCTCTCCAGGTCCAGTCTTTCGTTCCGTGGCTATATACCTTAAACCATCCTTCGGCACCCATCCCGTTAGGGCAGTCGGTCTTGCATATGCCTTTAGGGTGAAGTGTGTTTCCGGATTCATTTTGAGCAAAGAAATCGGATGCGTCAGCTATTCTCAGCCATGTATCATTGTAATCTGTGGGGCTGGAGCCTTCACCCACTTTAGAATGCCAGATAAACCTATACGTCCCGGGAGTATTTATTTTGATTTTGAAGGTTAATAACTGATTACCCGGATTTTGGAAATATTCTTTCTCTGAATAAATATAATTAATGGGCTTACCATCCAATGAGGCCGACCCTGATTTCCACTCCCCCGTTGCTGTAAGGTTTTCCATTTCTACTATTACAATACCATCCTTCTCTTGGAAAATGTCTTGAGCATTGGCAGAGGCAAAAATCATTACGCCCAATAGAAGAAGGCAGCAGCGCTTAATTTGGTTATTTTTCATTTGGGTTTATTATGGATTCAAAGATCTACTTTAGAATCTGTTCACCAAAATACCATTTAATCTGTTAAAAAAATGCTTAAGGATAGATAAATTGTTTTTGGTCGATCGAAGGGTGGATAGGTCAACATGATTCACGTGAGTAGGGTTGCAAACCCTAGTTATCTGGGTTCGGAATTACAAATTCCGAACAGCGGAAATGCCAAATAGCGGATTATAGTGTAACCCTATTTTTTTCTCCGTATTACCTCAATGGATGGGTTGATAGCCAGTAGGTCTTTGATTAGTGTTTCGTCATCCACAGGTGCCAAATAGACATCATCATACCGGTTATATGTAATGATCATTCCGCCGGTGGCCAAGGCCGGCTTGATCCCCACCCATCTGGTTTTTCCTGTTAGGATGGTCCTGATTTTAGAGATCTCAATTTCCCCTTTAATAAAGGCTGATTTATATTTTAAACGTTGACCATCAATTTGATACCGGGTGTCAAAATACGGCCAAATGATAAATATGGCTGGTGCCATTAATGGTATCAACATCCTAAGCCTTTCGGAAAATGGTTGCGGATCAAAAAAATAAAACACAAGGGGAGTGACTATAAAGCCTAGAAGTATACTAGTCATCATGATGCCTCTTCTTGCTTTGTACACTTTCATGCCATTTGGTTTTTTGACTTCAAATTAAGTCAAAAATAATTTATTTAGGTGGATAAAATAGAAGCTACTGGTTTAATCTTTTTGATAAAAACTTGACTATGCCATCTGGCTTAAAATCCTATATTCAATCTACCCCACCCGACAAATAACATTCACTAAGTTGGGCGTACTTCGAAGCTGTCATGTAGAAAAAATTTCCACATTACATGTTATGAGTCGTGTTATGAAAAAAAAGTGAATTAAACGTGTTTTTAAGCGGTAGCTCGCTATTTTTGGTATTCTCCAAAAAATGTCATTCAATGAAAAACCACACAACCAAATCCACGTTGGTGGATAGATTTTTAAACACCATTGAAAGGGTAGGAAATAAACTTCCCGATCCAGCCATGCTGTTTCTTATTTTAATGTTAATTACCTGGGTATT
>WGNT01000066.1 GCA_016124425.1 Cytophagales bacterium | reverse complement strand
CAATATCCCCAAAAAACTCCTCCAAATCAATTTGGAACCCCTCGATAACCTTCGACTCCACCAGATCTCCTGAGGTAAATAGACGGGACGGAACATAGCTGCCGTCAACAAGGGAATAGATTAGCAAATCCTGTGTCTCCGCGTGGATGATCCAATACTCCCCAACCCCGTTTGATTCATATAGCTCGAACTTATGTTTCAATTCGGTTTTGCTGTTGCCGGGAGAAAGAATTTCCACGATCAGGTCCGGGGCACCGATACAACCTTTGTCATCGAGTTTCTCCGGATCACAAATCACACAAATATCCGGCTGTACTACATCAAAAATTTTCTTGTCGTCTTTTGACAACGTCGGAAAACGAACATCGAAGGGGGCATCGTAGACTTGGAAGCGTTTTTTTTCTAAAAAAACATAAAGCCTTGCAAGGAGCTTTGCCGATATACGCTGATGGATACGTTTAGGGGCAGCGGCGGCCTTTTTGAAAATCTTCCCTTTGATCAGTTCGACTACTTCCTCCATCTGCCAAGTCAGGTAGTCGGCATAGGAATAGGTCCCGTAATCGGAAACCGGTTCATTCACAGCGTCTTTCTTTTTAAGGTTCATGGATTGAATTTACGGAATTAGAAGCAATGGGTAAAATAATTTTTTGATTTTGGCATTATATCCCCTTTAGCCACAGCTAACCAATACCACAATAGTTATTTTCAGTTTGTTATACCTTTTTTTTCGTTTGGGCATTTGATCTGTACTGAAAAAACCGCTCTTCGGAATTTGAAATTCCGAAGACAGATACTGGGAATTTGAAATTCCCGTACGTGGATATCTAGAGATTAGGTCCTAGTTAATCGGCAGCACTTGTTAACAGAAAACAAAGGCAAAAATTATCGTATCCGGGTTTTGGCGGGAAGAAACCGCTCAATTAGCTTGCCTCGCGGCCAAAACGAAACCTAGCTTTTGGAATCGAGTGGGGTGAGCGTAGTCGAACCCCGCTTCGCTGCACCCTAGGCTAAGATATTACGCCCCTATCGGGGCTGGAATGTTCCATACGGAAACCGCTCTTCGGAATTTGAAATTCCGAAGACAGATACTGGGAATTTGAAATTCCCCTACGTGGATATCTAGAGATTAGGTCCTAGTTAATCGGCAGCACATGTTAACAGAAAACAAAGGCAAAAATTATCGTATCCGGGTTTTGGCGGGAAGAGACCGCTCAATTAGCTTGCCTCGCGGCCAAAACGAAACCTAGCTTTTGGAATCGAGTGGGGTGAGCGTAGTCGAACCCCGCTTCGCTGCAACCCAGGCTAAGATATTACGCCCCTATCGGGGCTGGATGTATCAATTCTGAAAATATTTCCATTTCCCGAATATCTCCCCAGTATCCATCCTACGCGACGGTAGCCTGGCATCCACCAATATCCAAAATCATATTTCAACAATATTTCAACAATATTTCAACCATATATCCCTTCCCCAATATCCATCAGTATCCAACCTGCCTGACGCCAGTCAGGTATCTACAAATATCCGATATCCTATTTCAACAATATTTCCACAATATTTCAACCATATATCCCTTCCAAAATATCTCAAACCAAAAACCCAAATACCTACCAACATCCAACAAGCTCCCCTTTTGTCACTTTTCGGATAAAATGCGTACCTTAACTGGCAATAAACCTAAACATGACAAACTCCCGCAACATCGTAGTGATCGGAAGTGCAAACACGGATATGGTTATCGTAGCCGATCACTTTCCGGCGCCGGGTGAAACCCTTCTCGGCGGAAAATTTCTTCTTAATGCCGGTGGTAAAGGCGCCAACCAAGCGGTTGCAGCAGCCCGTCTCGGTGGAAAGGTGTCCTTTATAGCCCGCGTCGGGGAAGATATTTTTGGAACGGAAACACTTGCACATCTCAAGACCGAAGGGATCGACACAGCAGCCGTAAATCAGCACCCTACAGAACCTTCCGGCGTCGCCTTGATCACAGTCGATAAAAAGGGCGAAAACACCATTGTCGTAGCTTCCGGGGCCAATATGACCCTTACTCCCGCGGAACTCAAGCAACACCTCCCACTCGTTGAATCCTGCGACATCCTACTTATGCAGTTGGAAATCCCCTTAGAAACCGTGCTGCTTGCTGCAAAGACCGCTCATGATAGGGGACTCAAGGTTGTTTTGAATCCCGCTCCCGCGGCGACGCTGCCTGCCGAAATTTATCCCTATATCCACGTACTCACGCCAAACGAAACAGAAACGGCTCTACTTACCGGAATTGTCCCTGTGGACGAATCAAGCGCAAAAACCGCCGCGGAGAAGTTCGTTTCTTACGGAGTCGCGCATGTAATCATCACGATGGGCGCAGCCGGCGCCTACCTGCATTCGCCAACTATCCAGCAACTTATCCAAGCTCCTAAAGTGGAGGCCCTAGACAGCACTGCCGCGGGTGATACCTTTAATGGCGCACTAGCTGTTGCCCTAGCCGAGGATATGGACTGGCTATCAGCGGTCACTTTTGCCAATCATGCTGCCGCGCTTTCGGTAACCAAAATGGGCGCACAAGCGGCCATCCCTCTACAAAAAGAGGTATTTGATCACATGGCGCCCCTTTCCCCTACCAGTAGCAACGACGCAGATCAAACGTAGCGTTTGCGGGACTTTCTTAAGACATCATTTAACCTCATCCACTTTCCGATCATGTTTATCATACAATCGTATTCGTTGGCAGTCGTTTTCTGCGTTATCACCATGCTCTGTTGGGGTTCTTGGGCCAACACCCAGAAACTCGCCGCCTCTACTTGGAGGTTTGAGCTCTTCTACTGGGACTATGTTATCGGCATCGTCCTGCTTAGCCTGGTTTTTGGACTTACATTAGGCAGTTTTGGAAGCGGGGGGAGATCCTTTCTGGAGGACCTTCAGCAAGCTGATCTAGGAAGCTACGGAAAGGCTTTATCAGGTGGGATTGTGTTTAACCTGGCAAATATTTTGATCGTTGCCGCCATAGCAATTGCAGGCATGGCAGTAGCTTTTCCGGTGGGAATTGGCTTGGCGTTAGTGTTGGGTGTTTTGCTCAACTATTTTTCCGCTCAAATGGGAGATCCTGTATTGCTTTTTACAGGCGTAGGTATGGTTACCGGCGCGATTGTCTTGGATGCCATGGCCTACAGAAAACTTAGCGCACAGCACAAAAAAGCGCCGGGAAAGGGACTACGTCTTGCGCTGGTCGGCGGATTGCTAATGTCCTTGTTCTACTTTTTTGTACAGCAGTCCATGTCGCTGGATTTTCAGAATCCCACTCCTGGCAAATTCACACCTTACGGCGCTGTATTTATTTTTGCGTTGGGAATCCTTGGCAGCAACTTTCTCTTCAACACCCTGCTTATGCGCAAGCCAGTAGAAGGAGATCCAGTGACCTACCGGATGTATTTCAGCGGTAAACCGGCTATTCATTTAGTCGGAATACTGGGGGGGGTTATTTGGTGTGTTGGCATGTCCTTTAGCATTATCGCTGCGGAACAAGCGGGGCCGGCGATTTCTTATGGGCTGGGACAGGGAGCTACGATGGTAGCCGCGTTCTGGGGAGTATTTGTGTGGAAAGAATTCAAAGTAGCACCAAAAGGCACGGGACGTTTGCTTGTCGCCATGTTTGCCCTTTTTCTTGTCGGTTTGGTGTTAATCATTGCGGCGGGAACATAAAAAAAAGCAGGAGAAAGGTTCTCCTGCATTTATGGATATATAGTCGGTCTTGTTTTAATTGGAGATCTCAATTCTTCCCGAATTCACTTCTCCTTTGATCGTAAAGGGAGCACCGTTCTCTATACGAAGTGTTCCCGAAGCCTGCCGGTCTCCAACGCTGACCTTACCGCTGCCGGCGACTAAGTCATAGTTATAGTCGCTTAGGTTGTTGGGGGTCTGAATGCTGATGCGCCCTGAACTGGCCTTTAGATAGGTAAATGAACACAGCCCTGATTGCTCTGCGGATACCCTACCTGAAGAAAGGATAAGGCTTCCGATATAACTCACCCGGTTTAGCTCCATAGTACCGGAACTCATACTGGCATTTACCAAGCCGTCAACGTGGGACATCGTAATCCGCCCGCTAGTGGCTTCCGCATCGACATCCCCTTTTACATCATCCAACAGGATCTTGCCGGAAGAAACCACCGCGTGAACCTTCCCCTCCACGTTTTCTGCGTTGATATTTCCGGACGACGCATCCAAGGCTAGATGATCAGCCACCGCATCTGCGAGATCTATCGTACCCGATCCTACCTTCATGGTAATTGTTTCCGCCGTAAGGTTGGCCGCGGTGATTCGCCCTGATCCGGATGCTACGACTAAATTTACCTGCTTTGGACCTGTAAGTGCAATGTATCCCTCGGACCTAAAATTCCCGATTTTGCCGATGCCGTTACGAATGACGTTCACCTTGAGGATGGTGCCGTCAACATGATAGTCAATTTTATATGCATCGCTGTTTGCACGTATGACGCCGTCCATGCTAACTAGCTGCTCACCTTGCACACCGGTATAGCGTACATCAAGAAATGCCGCGTCTACTACCACGGACTGTATGCCTTCAAACTGCCCTGCTACCTCCACAACGGTATCTAACTCAGGGTCTACGCAAGAGACTAGCGGAGCCGCCAAAAACGCCAAAAGAAGCAAGGTCTTTGCCGGCTTTTGAAGCGCTGGAATGAAAAAAATCCACGTTTTTGATTTTTTGTTTACTTCTGTTTCCATTATACTGGGTAAGGTTTTGTTATTGGTCACCTATAGCTGTCCATTACCAAGAATATGCCAATCTTCGTTACGGCGCAAAAACAAGGCCAACAGCCTACAAAGGGGCCTTTGGCACTAAAATGCGCTTGAAAGATGTACGATTACGGACATGCAGGTTTGCTGAAGCGAACAGTTGATGTACATTTTATCCGCGGCGGCGTGGATTCTTCCCTTTTCCCTTGATTGCCTTCTGCCATTTGTTTACCTTACTCCCATGATTGCTGCTACCCCTACCCCGCCGTATTATGCGGTGATTTTCACCAGCCTGAAATCCCCTTCAGATTTGGGTTATTTGGAGATGGCCCATTCCATGGAAAGGCTGGTAATAAATCAACCGGGCTATTTAGGACATGAATCTGCGCGATCAGAAATTGGAATAACGGTGAGTTATTGGGAAAGCCTGGAGGCCATCGCCGCTTGGAAAGACCAACTTGACCACCGGTTTGCCCAAGAACGGGGCAAAGAACAATGGTACGATGCGTACCGGATTCGGATTTGCTTGGTTGAGCGGGACTATGGTTTTGTGCGATAGCGGGATTTAATACTTAATTTATCGGGTGAGGTTACCAAAATTTGACTAAATGGTCCTATTTTGCTGGTAATTTTCTACATTAGAACCTTGAATTATTACCTATACATCTTAAAAAATACCAATGAAAAAAAACAATGCGCCCGAAACAAACAATGATCGCAGGTCATTCTTGAAGACGTCGGCTACTGCCTTGGCAGGATTCTACATAGTACCCAGACATGTCCTGGGTGGGCCTGGGTTCAAAGCGCCAAGCGACAAGCTACGCATAGCCGGTATCGGCGTAGGCGGCAAAGGATACAGCGATATCAAAAGTTTCTTTCAAAGCGGAAACGCTGAGATTGTCGCCTTATGTGACGTGGATGATGAGCGTGCCGCACGAAGCGTAGCCGACTATCCAAAAGCATCATATTACAAGGATTATCGGCAGATGTTGGAAAAAGAACACGGGTCTTTTGATGCCGTATCCGTATCTACCGCAGACCATAACCATGCTGTACAGGCTTTAGCTGCCATGCAGCTCGGAAAGCATGTCTATGTACAGAAACCGCTTACCCACGACATCTATGAGGCGCGTGTACTTACGCAGGCAGCAGAGAAATACAAAGTAGTCACCCAAATGGGTAATCAGGGCGCCTCTGGTGATGGGGTGCGCAAGATGCGGGAATGGTATGCCGCTGGCTTGATAGGCGAGGCTACTAATGTTTGGTGTTGGACCGACAGGCCTGTATGGCCTCAAGGTGTGCCGTGGCCAACGAGTTCAGCCAAGAAGTCACCCAAGACCCTGGATTGGGATCTATGGCTTGGTACCGCCCCGAAAAAGCCCTACACAGAGAATATCCATCCCTTTAATTGGAGAGGATGGTGGGATTATGGAACGGGCGCATTGGGGGATATGGCTTGTCATATCATGGAACCTGCCTATCGCGTACTGGACCTCGGGTATCCGACAGAAGCGGAGTGTAGTGTAGGATCGGTCTATGTGGGCGAATTTACCCGCGGCTATTTCCCGGAAAGCTGTCCGCCTTCTTCCCACATCACGCTACGATTTAAGCGTCCAAGCGGCAGAGACTTGGCCTTTCACTGGATGGATGGGGGTATCAAGCCTTCTAGACCAGAGGAACTCGGTCCCAATGAGCAGATGGGTGACGGAGGAAACGGTGTGATTATCGAGGGAACGAGAGGTAAGATGATGTGCAACACTTATGGCATCAATCCACGGCTATTGCCTACAAGTCTGAATGACAGCATCAGCGTTCCAGCGACTCTTCCCCGTGTAGAGGGCGAGATTGGCGGGCACTATGCGCAGTGGGTAAATGCCTGTATCGCCGGGCATGGAAGCCAACAATTTAAGGAGCTAAGTTCTCCGTTCTCGATAGCCGGACCCTTGACAGAGACGGTTTTGATGGGCAACTTGGCGATTAGAAGCTACGACTTCCGGACGCCGAAGGCCGACGGCAACGGCTTTAACTATCCTGGCAGGGATATCAAGTTGCTTTGGGATGGTCCAAACATGAAAATCACCAACTTCGATCCAGCCAATGAATTCGTAAAACGCGAATACCCGGCTGGCTTTGAGTTGCCAAAGATCTAAATCAAAAAAGGGAGCAAATGCTCCCTTTTTTCTTTACTCAATTCCAATTTTTTTTACCACATAGTTGCATCCTTCACATAGGGGTTTTCGGAAAAAATAAATACAACAAAGGCAAAAAGGGATGTAAGGTAACTTTATGTCCTCCGTGAAACCTCAGTGATCTCCGTGGTACCTTTTTTTATTCGCTTGATCATCTCCTTGTCGTAACTCAACCCAAATCTTTTTTTACCACATAGTTGCATAGTTCACATAGAGGTTTTTGAGGAGGTACAAAGCAATTACAACAAAGGGAGAAAGAGAGGTAAGGTAACTTTGTGTCCTCCGTGCAACCTTAGTGATCTCTGTGGTACCTTTTATTATTCGCTTGATCATCTACTTGTGGTGACTCAACCCCAATTTTTTTTACCACATAGTTGCATCCTTCACATAGGGGTTTTCGGAAAAAATAAATACAACAAAGGCAAAAAGGGATGTAAGTTGACTTTGCGTCCTCCCTACCATAGCATTGGTAAAAAACTTAATATCAAGCCCGTTTTGTGCAGCCTATCCATACGAGGACAAAAAGAAAGAAGATAAAGACAACAAAAAAAATTTGATTTCTCATTCATCGGTAAAACCGAATTTTTATAATTTCCGCTCCGTGTTATTTTATAATTTTAGATCATTCGGATGTTTCTTTAAGCCTAACATTATCAAATCTAGCGACATTGATCTATTGGGGAATGGTATTGCCGCATTACCCGGATTTTTTTCACCAAATATACTAGGCAGTAGCATTAGAAGTATCTCGCTTTGACAAAATAGATTTTCTCAGTGAGCGGTGGGCCGCCAGAAAACGAGGGTGGGCTGGCATAGTGGGGGGAAGTTTTTTCTGGCTTGACTTTTTTGGTTCTTTTTGTGTCAAGACCAAAAGAACGAAAGGTAAAATAGGCAGGAAAGCCATGATTCTTCATTCACTGGTACAACTAATTTCCGCCCCAAAAAATTTAACGGTTATGGTTCTACTTTATCAGGATGCTTTCTTTCGTCTACCGCTGCCAGAGCCTTAAACTATTTCAAGAATCCCCAGGGCTCTTAATTCTAAAAATTCTATTAAAAGCTTCAAGAGGCAATTTGTAATTTGTGTTCCTTATCCGCCGCAAAAGCCAAACAGGCATTAATCATATCCTCACCTATCTCTTCAAAATCCTCCATAATCTCCGCTTTGCTCATGCCGTTGGATAGCCAATTCAGCACGTCATAAACAGAAATTCTAGTACCTTTGATGCAAGGCCTTCCAAACCGCTTATCCGACCTTATCTGGATGTAATCCTGATAGTTCATAGTCAAGATATACGCAAATTGACAGGTTAATGAAGAATTATTGGCTTGTAATTTGTAAACCGAAAAGTAATTTTTTCTGAAGAAAGGATTTGAAAAAAACGCTATGTGAACTACTGTGAACTCCTATGTGGTTAAAAATAGACAACAAAGGGCACTAAGAAGGCACAAAGACCACAAAGGTTTAATGAAAAACTTCGTGTTCTCTGTGCTACCTCTGTGTTCTCTGTGGTTTCCCTTTTAAAAAGACCACGAAGACACAAAGGATCTGAAAAAAACTCTAAATGACCTACTGTTCACCATGTGGTTAAAAAAAAGACCACAAAGGGCACAAAGAAGGCCCAAAGACCACAAAGAATTAATAAAAAACTTCGTGTCCTCTGTGCAACCTCCGTGTCCTTTGTGGTTCCCTTTTTCTGTTTGCAGCGAACGCTACAATAGCGCAAAAGCGACAAATTTTTAGTACCTTTATATTCATTCAATTCGTTCAGATTCAGTGGAAAAGCAACCGGACAAAAATATCGTTAAGGAGCCCTTTGCCGATTACGATTCCTACACCTATGCGGATTACCTTACCTGGCAAATGGAGGAAATGGTAGAACTTATCCGTGGAAAGGTTTTTCGGCAGGCAGCCGCGGCTCCGAGAAGAATTCATCAAGAGCTTACCGTAATCCTCGTTACGAGGTTTTATGAGTTTTTAAAGGGGAGCAACTGCAAGGTTTATACCGCCCCCTTTGATGTGCGGCTTCCCGTCTCTTCCAAAAAACACGAAGATATCGATACCGTCGTGCAGCCTGATCTTTGCGTGGTCTGCGATCCGGAGAAGTTGGATGAACTGGGCTGTGTGGGTGCTCCGGACTTGATCGTGGAAATACTTTCTCCCGGAAACAACAAAAAGGAACTCAAACACAAATACGAGGTCTATGAATCGGCGGGTGTGAAGGAATACTGGATTATTCATCCCGATGAGCGAACCTTGCTGATTTACACGTTGGATAACGGCAGCTATGTAGCCTCCCGGCTACATACCCTAGGTGACCGGATAAGTTCTACTTCCCTGCCAGGTTTTGAATTAGACTTGGATGAGGTATTTGGCGAATTGTGACGGGCAGATTAACGTAATGGGGGAGATCCCACTCCTTCTAGGCTTTGGTTTAGCTCCTAAACAGTAAATTAATCTTATACTAATTAATCTCCATTCTTCAGTTCATTGATATCTCCTAAAATCCAAAAAATCAGGTTCTAATATCATATTCTCTTTTTATGGACGACTTTGGCAATTTTAGTGGGAAATCCCTCTTCGCCCTTGTTGAAATACAACCTTCTAAGCCTACACACCTCCGCCAGTCTTTCGGAAACACTTTTCTTTAACCAAAAATCCATGTCCAGTCTATACTCATCTTGTTGGCTAACCTGCTGGACGATCAGTGCCATCTTTCTACTTTTTACCTCTTTGTCCATAATACTAAAGTTAGTAAATAATCACTGAATCCCCTACCGAAGTTTTAGAACTTTGGAAGTGATTTTTTTAATTCATATGTTTATAATTGTTTATTAGCGGCCATATGGAATCCCTGCCTGCGGCAGGCAAGTCGCAACTATAATCATCCCACTGTGTGACGATCTCGTCATGCCTGCCTGTCCGGTAGGCAGGCTTGATTTTAGGTATCAGCTTTAACGGATTAACAAATCTTGGTACCTCCGTATCCTCGTGAAATCCTTTTTTTCACGCAAGGATGCTACAATAGCGGAACTGCCGCAGCGGTATTTACAAAAAAAACTTCGCGCACTCTATGCAACCTCCGTGTCCTCCGTGGTTCCTCTTCTTTGCTCGCAACAGACGCAACATTTTCATAAGAACTATGTGGACCATTGTGAACTATGTGGTTAAACAAAAGGGAGCAAAATACATCATAAATAAAAAAACTTTGTGACCTCTGTGCAACCTCCGTGTCCTCTGTGGTTCCCTTTTAAAAAGACCACGAAGGACACCAAGAAGGCACAAAGAGCACCAAGATTAAAAAAATACTTCGCGCACTCTGTGCAACCTCCGTGTTCTCTGTGGTTCCCTTTTTGTTTTCACGCATCGGACGCAACATTTTCATAAAAAACTATGTGAACTATTGTGAACTATGTGGTTAAAAAAAGGGAGCAAAGTACATCATAAATTAAAAAACTTCGTGCCCTCTGTGAAACCTTCGAGTCCTCTGTGGTCACTTTTGTTTCACGCCACAGGCACAACAATAGCTCAACGGCCGTTGCAGTATTTATAAAAAACTTTGTGTCCTCTGTGCGACCTCAGTGCTCTCTGTGGTTCCCTTTTCTCTTCTAGCAGCGGACCCAAGCAAAGCATATGTTTACGTTTTCAATGAGACTTCTGCTTTTCTGTTGAGTAATTTTACTCATTATATTGAGTAAATCTTGAAATACGGTCTTTAATACCTGATATTCTATTAGTTATAAAATATTTTTATCCCTGATAAACCAATAAATGAACGCCACAAGGTCTGCCATTTAAAAAAAATCCATCACATTCATTTGCAAAAATTCCTGCCAATGAATCTCCGCTTCCCTGATTAGGAGGGATTTTTCAGGGTTGATTTTCTTATCAAAAGCCACCAAGCCGGATAGCCCTCCTGTTTTCCCGGATTTCACTTCAAGCGCAATCACGTCCCCGCTGCAGCATCAACCTTGATGAACCCAACAAAACAACCCTGATATCCCTGCCATCAGCCGTATCTTTGTCCCATTCGGCTTTGACCTGCTCGGACCAATTGTTGATTTTCTGGACCTCATCGATTACCAGAAGAAACGGTTTGTCAGCTTGCTGTTGCTGTCGGACCGGGACGGTTTCCCAATGCTGTGCGACCACAAACCATATCCTGCAGGATCTGATTCGGCCGCCACCAAGAGATGCTGAAACTCAAGATCTTCCAAAATCTGCCTTACTAAGGTGGTCTTACCTACCTATCGGGGTCCGTAGATGACCTGTATAAATCTCCTCGGTTCATCTTTCAGCCGTTTCAACAAACCTGCCTTTTCTCTCCTTTGGTATGCCATCACTGTTTTGCCCAATTGATTAAGGAAATTCAATATCCCGGTTTATTTTTTTCAGCGGAACCAAGAATAGAGAGGCGGGTATGCTTAGCTTCAAAAAAGAATATCGATAGTGTGTAGTTTCTTGAAAATCAATCCTCTACTAAAATTTGACAGGGCTCAACATGCATCTTTTTGCGAAAAAGTGAACATTCACGGGAAAAAACCTACCATTCACGGGAAATAGCCTTAATCCTATATGATTTTTAATAAATATTTTTGAACTTTCCCATATGTTAAATTAAAAATATTTAAATCATGAAAAAGAAAATGACATTGAAAAAAGCAACAGTTGTCGCCGGAGTGGTCGCAATGAGCGTGGGATTGTTTAACTCTTTTAGTGTTGAAGCCGAAGGAGGAAGTGGCGGATACTGTAATCACAATTCAGAGGGAGACAGTGGTCTAACTAATTATTGTGCAAATTACCAATGTGAATTACGACACGGTCAAGGAACACTTCATGGCATGTGTGGTACTTGGTAATATTCAATAGGAATTCAATTTTATACTGACATCTTGATTAGATACAACTTAACAATTTAAAAATGGAAAAGAAATTAACATTGAGAAAAGCTACATTGGCAGCCGGTGTGGTTGCTATGAGTATTGGACTATTTAACTCATTTAGCGTTGAAGCTGAAGGTGGAAGTGGCGGTTATTGCACGCATAGTGTAGATGGAGACACCGGAGTTACGAATTTTTGCAATGTTGATAGGTGTGCAACATTAACCGGGCAGGGATCTGGACTAGGCATGTGTGGATCTTGGTAACGACATTGATTTGTAATTCACTAATATGTATAGTTCATCAACAACCTGATGCTTTGAAAAACAAAGCATCAGGTTTTACCTTAATATAACTTAGTAATACAATGATTAGGAAAATTTCAAATATCTGGATTGCGGCAATTTTTATTATTTTCATTGCCTGTGGAGGAGAAAATAAAAATTTCATTGGTATGCCCCTTGTAGTACAAGTAGGCCATCAAAATTTCCCTTCAACCCAAACACTTCAAAAAGAAGAAATCCTTCGAGGTGACCCATTCCACCACCATAAGGTATTTATATTGGACACCATCCTTCTTACTACATCTAATTCAGGTAAACATCACTTTCATACTTATAATACGAAATCCCTGAAATACCTCGGGTCAATGGGAGTCAGAGGTGAAGGTCCAGAAGCGTGGACAATGCCACACACGACAGATGGCCAATATGAGGTTAGGGAATCGGGTATATTTCTTTGGATTTTCGATTTCATGAGGGGGCACCTTTCAAAAGTGGATCTCACCAAAACGTTGAATACAGAGGCTGAACATCCGGTTATAACAAAGAAAATAAAGGTAGACGGACGCACCTTTCCATTCTTCAGATTATTTTATATTAGTGATGAAAAAATTATTTCCGATTGTTGGATTTCTGAACAAGATAGAGTTCGAATAAAATCATATAATCCATTGAATGGAGATTTTAAAAAATCCGAATTATTCCCCACGATGAGTAACATCCATCTTCTGCCCGCAGAAATAGTGAACAGTCTATACACAACAACTTTTACAAAGCATCCAACGAAAAATTTATTTGTTCAGGCAATGGCTACCTTTAATCGTATCGATATACTGGATGATAATCTCGTACTTCAAAAATCCATAGTGGACGGAGAAAATTGGCAGGATAATTTCTATGACGCCAAAGAAATTGATCCAAGTACAAATTTTCTAAAGGATAAAATAGATGGATATAATGGAACTGCTGTCACTGAAGACTTCATATTTGCTTTAGAAATGAAAAAAAGCCGTGCAGATGAAACCGCTGTTCGCCGCGAAAGCTTTGCACGGGTGTTTGATTGGGTCGGGAACCCAATTTGCCTTTTGCATTTTGACAACTATTTAAATTCTATTGGTGTAGACGAACGGGAGGGTTTTCTCTATGCTACCGACTATGCGAACGAATTAGTATTACGGTACAATATTAAAAACCTTATGGAAACATGGAAAAATTGAGAAATGTTTTATTCATTTTGATTGTCATAGTAGTTGGAACAGCAATTGGAATACTTATGAAAAAATGGTTCCAAAAAGCGTTCCATCCAGAGATTTCATTTGATCAAAAATCTCACAATTTTGACACACTTTATCTGCAAGAGAATGCCGAGGTTTATTTCGTTTATAAAAACCTAGGAAATAAAGCATTAAAGATAAACAGCGTTAAGGCTGGATGTGGCTGCACTATCCCTCAATGGAATCAAAATTCCTTAAAACCGAACGGAAAGGATAGCTTAAAAGTTATATATAATATTGAAAATAAAGGTCATTTTATTAAAGAAGTCCTTGTCTATTCCAATTGTAATTCAAGCCCCCATCATCTGGAAATATCTGGCTTTGTTCCATTCAATATAGATTAGCTTTTTCTTTATTCATTGACACATCTATAATAAATAATATTCGGTTTTTGAAGTTTATTTACTAGTATTTTCTTAAAATTATTTCCTATTATAAATTTCTTTTGAAGGAAAATAGTAAATTGTTAGTAAGGTAAGAAAAAAGTTATATATATCGAAGTGATGATTTCTCAAGCGTATATACTGCTTTCCAATAAAAGCTCTCTCCAATTAATAGAGAAATACAAATTGATTTTTGAACTTACCAAAAACTTAGGAGATACATTGCTCCTATACCATTTGGATAAAGCAGGTCCAAAGTTCAAAGAAGAGAGGGTCGAGGTTTTTAATTTTACGGATGAGGTTTTGAGCTCTCTTAACTATTTCCCACTTGGCTTTTCACTAATTCCGGGAAGCAACCATTTCCCCTTGCTGAAATTCTACCTCTCCCACCCGAATTACGATTACTACTGGTGCATAGAAGAGGACGTTGATTTCTCGGGGGATTGGAGCGCATTGTTTGAGGAATTTTCCTCAGTGGACGCTGACTTTATCAGTTGCCACATTCGTCGCTACCAAGACGAGCCAGAGTGGCCACGGTGGTCCGCTTTGGCCCATCCATATTTCGTGATTCCACAGGAAAAACGCATCCGGTCCTTTAACCCAATCTACCGGATTTCACGGGGAGCGTTAGAATTACTCCACAAGGCACTTTCGAGCAAATGGTGTGGTCACCATGAGGTATTGATCCCGACCTTGCTCTACGAAAGTGGGCTTTCCATCAGCGACTTTGGCGGTATGGGGGAATTTGTACCGTATGGTTTTGAAAACCGGTTTTACCTGGAAAACACGCCCAACCCCAAAGGTATACTGTCGGACGGAACCATGCGGTGGAGACCTGTTTTCGAAAAAACTGGCAGCTTGGAAAATAAACTTTACCATCCCGTAAAACTTAATGATGAATAAGGCTGCTGAAATACGGCAAAGACTAGACGATCTTTTGCTTACCCATTATCACCAACTAAATACCCCGGGGATCTTTAAGGGAAAGATGGGAGCCTGTCTTTATTTTTTTCAAGCCTTTCACCATCAAAACGACCCTAGGTTCGGAAAGGCTGCAGAAAGCACCCTTCACGAGGTGTACTCCTTTGTACACCAAAATCCTGTTCCAACCTATTTCGACAATGGCCTGGCAGGAATAGCTTAGGGTATTCATCAATTAATCAAAAATGACTCATTAGAGGGAGACACCGATGAGTTGTTGGAGCAGATTGACACCATTCTTTTTAAAGTCATCAGCGAAAAGGCGGAGGAAATTGAGTTCGGGGTGAAACGGGGATTATTGGGTTACCTCCTTTATGTTTTTGACCGGTTAGCAGAACTATCTGATATAAGAGATTTTCACATTTCGAGGGAACTGTTCACTTCACTGGCAACTCTTCTTGTCAACCGAATACATCTAATGGTAGGTTTCAACAAAGCTTCTTTTGCAGAGCCTAAAGGATTTCACCTCTTTTGGGATCTTCCGAATTACCTCTACTTGTTGGCGACAGCCGTTAAAATCGGATTACTTCCCAATAAAATCAATCGTATGATTAAGGAAATAACTCCTATTGTGCTTTCCACACTCCCACAAAACCCCGGAAACAGCCTTAATCTTTATTGGTCGATGAGACGGCTTTCGGTACCGGACTGGGAAAATCACACCGGCATTTTGCTAAATCACTTGATTGAAGCTCCATTATCCGGCTTCAATCTTCGCAATAGAGAAGCGCAGGCCATGCAATTGCCCGTATTGGCAACATTGCATAATGGAATCCCGGAAGGTGTAAAGGACGGCATCTCGGGTTACCTCGTACCGGAAAGGGACATTGATCAATTGACGATCAAAATGAAATATCTAATCGACCATCCAACTATCCGAGAAGAAATGGGGAAGCAGGGAAGGGCATTTGTGATGGAGAAATTTGACAATAATAAACTCGGTAAAAAATTAGAAGAAATTTACATTAATTTAATCACAATGCAGTAAGTTTAGCTAACTTAACAATTGATGCTGTTTATTTTTAAATAATTTATTGTAAATATATACTAGTGTTACAGTTAATCAAATTAAATTTTTCTTAATTTTCAACATAATAATATATATTAATAGGAAGATATAGTTTTCTTTTTTATCTTAACAACCTAGTTAGACCTATTAAGCGCCATTATTATGGAAAGCAAAACTTTCTTTTTAAAAAGCGGGAAAAGTATGATTCAACTTGACCCGGACAACGTGACCCATATTCAGGTGGATGACTATCTTTGTACCGTCTACTGCAAAGAATCCGGTCATCACCATTGTTGTCAGTCTCTGAAAGAATTGGCAAAGAAACTCCCCCCTGCGTTCTTACGAATTAGCCGGAGCTGCATTGTCAATCCAGTACATATTCAGGAAATAGATTTTCAAAAAAAAGCGATAAGGGTATCCGATGAAATATGGTTGCCTGTTTCACGGGCGCAATGGCAAAGATTGAGGGAGGATTTGAACGAAGACTTTTGGAATAGGAAAATACCAAATTCCACCAAACGACCTAAAATTCGAACTATCCAGTCCGAACCATTTCCGTTCCAATACCACCTCACCCCTCCCTCTTCTTTATTAGAGGGCGATCGATGACGTTTGGAAAGAAAATTATCGACACCATACGGACAATCAAAAACCACTATCTCGATCCTTTTATCAATACTGCACCTGAAGCAGCTAATTTTTCGGATAGGTCTGATTCAATTATTCTAGGTATATAAGCCATAATCACCCTTATTAAATAGACTTCAAAGCTATAGAAAAATCAGTATTGTGCAAATTTTAGGTTTTTCACTGTGCAAAAATCAGGGTAAATACTGTGCGGATTTAAGGATTCCTGTTGTGCTAAAATTGGATTTTAATTTTTTACCCTTCGAATGGGTTTTTACAACTAAACCTTTCTACCGAAAAGAACTTGCATTTCTGGGGGTTCGACTCCGCTCATCTTTGGTTTATAGGTTGATAAGTATTTAGCTTGTTTGGCAAACAGGTGGTCTCCTCCGAAACATTCCCGCTCCGAAACCGCCTCACCCCTACCTCTCCTTTAGGAGAGGGCGATCGATGAAGGCAATCCTATTTTCCTGTAGCCATCTTTTGGACAGTTCCTGAATATCTTCGCCCATAGCAAGGAAAGATGCCTGATAAAATGTATTGGCGTCGCTTTGGATCGGAGTCCGTTGCCAAACCTTTTTTACGGCAGCTTAATTGGCTATATCTGCAAAATTTCTTACATTCCCTGACTTTCCGTCCTAATGAAATAAAATAGCAAATTTAAAATAGGAATAGACATGAAGTTTTATGTGGACACATCTGTTTGGGGTGGGTACTATGACATGGAGTTTTCTGAGTGGACCATCCCTTTCATAGAACGAGCAAGGCAAGGAAGGTTTTCGCTCGTTTCTTCCGAATCAAGCAATATAACGCGATAAACTTAAAATTTGGGTATCAGATTATTGATATCAGAACACCTAAAGAAGTGTCATATGAAGACGGAGAATAATATTTTGGACAAGGAGTTTCATGCGGTCGAATTTATGCGACAAGTTCGAAGCGAGTTATCAAAAAAATACATGCAGGACAAAGAGCAGTATTTGGAAGATTTAAGAGAAGCAATGAAAGATTTTAAGCGTAGACAGCAAGAAGCTGTCAGCCAACAAAAATCTATTCAGAGCAATGATGTCTGACCTAAAGAAGCGTTGTAAAAAAAACTGATATTATTTGTGTAGAGTTGAATCATCAGTCAATGGATTAATCCCATCCAAGTTTTTTTTTCGAAATGAAATGCCATGTTTACGTATTCAATATAACTTCTGCTTTTCTGTTGATTGATTTTACTAATTGTATTGAGTAAATTTTGAATTAAAGCCTTAAATTACCGAATAGAAAAGTGTCAGTCTACCCGGCCTTATATTAAAAAACGTTAAGATTGACTTATTATCTTTGATCAAAATTAAAAGCTATGATAACTAAGTCCCAATTAATAAATTCCCTTGATCAATTGCCTGAAAACCTGACGATTGATCAGGTTGTTGACCATTTGATATTTATAGAAAAAGTACAAAAAGGGCATGAAGATTCTATAAACGGTCGGATAAATACCAAAGAAGAAGCGAGACTAAAACTCAATCGATGGTTAAAGTAAATTGGACAGATTCCGCGATAATTGATTTAAATGAAATTGGAGAATGTATCTCAAAAGATTCCGTGCGATACGCACAACTGACGGTGGATAGATTATTTAATTCAGTTGATATACTCGAAGATCATCCACGTTCAGGAAAAATGGTTTCTGAATTTCAAAACGATAAAATTAGGGTGATCGAAAAGATAAAGAAAATAGAAAGCCACTATTTCAGCCGTAGGCTATATTTCTACTATATTTCAATATCTATAAATATCCAATATCAATTAATATCAAATTTATTGACGATAAATGGTGGAGGGTTTATCGGTTTACCCGACTATCCTAAAATCAGCACATCATTTACCGAAAGCTTTTTGTCCATAAGACAGACGTCATCACCTGGCAAGAATAGTTGAGTTTTTGAATAAATTCCTTCTTTGGGGTTCGAACGGACTTCAATTTGGTTGTTTTCAAGATCAATAATCCAGTACTCCGGAATACAGTGTGAGGCATAGAGGGGCGCCTTTACTTCTTTATCGAACCTGATAGAGGCATTTGAAACTTCGATGATTGCCAGCACATCGGAAGGTACCGGATGTGCAGTAGTATAAAAATCCGATCGGTATTTTAATATGGAAAAATCCGGTTCGGGCTCATTTTTATAATCCAATTTGATAGGATTTTGAACTCCAATGACTGCAAAACCTTTAAAAAGCTCATTCAAATATCCGGCTAATTTATTTACTATGCCTGCATGTTTACTTCCAATAGGACTCATCTCGTATATCTCACCATTTATCAGTTCCAAACGGTCATCCGGCTTAAGAATCCCAACCTCGGCCATTTTGTAGTATTCGTCTACATTGATTAACCATTTTGATACTTCAGTTTCCATGATATTCAGCGTTTTCTGTCTTGATTATAGCCAATTTTAAACTCAAAAACCAATATGCTTTTCAATGCGTGAAAGGCGTTGCTCATAGTCAGCCACATGCTCAGCTACATAATTCATAAACTCACCAATCTCCTCCTGAAATTCGCCAAAGGAATTTTTGAGTTGACCAGTGGATTCATGTAAAAATGAAATTTTAGCGTCCATGTTACTCAAAGAATCTTTAACCCGTTGCTCAAATTCTTCAAACCTTTCCATTTTGCTTTTATTTATCTAACTTCCCTAAATGTATAACATTAATAAAATCCTGCACAATCCTAGCCTAAAATAAGCACATCATTTACAAGAAGCTTTCTGTCCATCAGATTGACCTCTTCACCCGACATGTATACTTGTATTTCTGAGTAAGTCCCCTCTTTGGGGTTCGAACGGACTTCAATTGTGTTGTTCTCCAGATCTATAATCCAATATTCCGGGATGCTGTGCAAAGCATAAAGTGGGGCTTTTACTTCTTTATCAAACCGTATCGAAGAACCTGCTACTTCGATAATGGCCAGTAAATCGGCGGCTACAGGATGTCCAGAGGCATAATCATCAGCCTTATATTTCAATATAGAAATATCCGGCTCAGGTTCACTGTGTATACCAAAGCTCAAAGGGTTTTGAACTCTAATAATTACTTCGCTCTGCAATAGATGATTCAAAATTCTTGCTAATCTGTCTACTATCGCTGCATGCTTGCTTCCGATTGGGCTCATTTTAAATATTTCACCGTTTATCAGTTCCAAACGGTCATCCGGCTTAAGAATCCCAACCTCGGCCATTTTGTAGTATTCGTCTACATTGATTAACCGTTTGGTTACCGCAGTTTCCATGATATTCAGCGTTTTCTGTTTTAAATATAGCCAATTTCATGATCAAATAAAAAACTTCGTGATCTTCTACCAACTCAGTAGTTTTTTTCCCGCAACGGCCGCAACGATTGCGCACCGAACGCAACTTTTTCATAAAGCTCTATGTGAACTACTGTGACCTATGTGGTTAAAAAATCATTAGGTAGGACAATCCCATAAAGAAGTGCCTAATACCATCTATCTTAAAGCTCAACCCAACTTCTATCCACAATTACTACAGGCCAATCCCCCACAGGGATCTCGGAGAACGTAAAGCTTTTACCTTTCTTGGAATACGTTGCTTTTGGCAAGTCATACACCCTACCGTCCAGCAGATTGACGAAAACGGGATTCTTAAACTGCATATTATGGACCGAGAAGGTGTGGTTGACCGTCTCCATACCATCCTCGGGCTTCGCATCTGCTCTCCAAATTGTTAAGGCATTCCCCTTCTTGCCCTTTCTCCTATAACCATAAATCATTACATTCTCACTTTCTTTTTCTGTTATTCCAGACTTTTCAACCACTCCGGAAAACAAGGTAGCCGCATGCTGGTAGGCATAGTAAGATGCTTTGGGCCGGACGATAGAGCCATCCGGATTTGCCATGAGGAGTCCCTTTGAGTTGAGGCCTTCCATGTGGTCGCCTTTGCCATAATGCATATCGGAAATCTGAAAGATGCTGGTAACATCCACCCCATTTCCCATATCACCGAGCATTCTTCTCAGCACCCATTTTGCCTGCGAGGTCTCAGACCAATTGTATTGGCGCAAGGCGCCTACCGATTGGCCAATTGGTGTTGTTGGCGCCCCATTTTCTCCTTGCCAAAGTTCTATGTTGGGATTATACTCATCCAACAATTCACGCAGTTTGGCGACCGAAGCGTATGAGGTCTCCGGTACGGCATTGTATCCATGAAAGGTTAGCACATCAAAGTGATCCAGCTTACCTTCTTCTTTTAAGATATCCAGAATTGATTTTACATACTCCGTCCGACCCAGACCGGCCAACCCCAATGCAATTATCCTAGCCTCTGGCTGTATGCGTTTAATGATATCTGAAGTACGCACATGAAAAGCGGCAAAGTCCGCCGCGGAAAATTTCTTACTGATATCCGGTTCGTTCCAAATCTCCCATTCCAGCACTTTGTCTTTATAGCGGGTGATCAATGCCTCCACCCAATTATCCCAGGCTTTCAGCGCTTCTTCCGAGGTGGGGATTCCTCCTGCCAATGCCGCATCCCCTCCGCCTTCGTATATCGGGTTACCATAGGAAGGTTGCACCCAGGGTTTCAAACCCCTCGATATAGCGTCATCAATGATTTTATCCAGCCACTCAAAATCATAGACACCTTTTTCCTGTTCGCATTTGGCCCATCCTCCCTGAAGTCTGATCCGTTTCGCACCCAATGGGCCCAAGTACTCCTTGTAAGCATGATAATCGGCGTAGTCCCTATCCAAGGTCTCGCCGCCAATAGACCAGCGGGAGCTTTCGATTTCCTTTGCAGAAAGTGTTTCCAATTTCCCTAATTCATTAAAAGGGTAGTTGGCTTGGGCGATGCTGACCCCATATCCAGTCAGTAGGACGACAGTACATAAAAAAACGGTTCTTTGAAAATTCATGGTTAGTTGGATTTAATTAAGGTTGAAATCGGCTACTAAGGTAACGCGAAACCGCAGAAGGGTATATACCAGGCTTTGCAGAAAGTCGTACGAAATTTGCAACGCGGAACCTTTGATTTCGGCAAAACTCGTCGGAGACTCAGGCCTGAAACGAAACCAACCTGAAAAAGATCAGAAAACTAGATCACACACTTCAGAAGGCCTTATTCCGTTCTCTGATCCAAAGCTATGGTTAAGCGATAGTTCCCCCGAAGGGTATATTTCTACATTATACAGAAAATCCTTCTTCTCGGAATATTTCACGCGCACATTGTCGAACAAGAGCTTTTCCTGTACGGGGACCGTTGCCCCGGGGTAATAGGATCGGCTATATCGGTCGTTATCAAAATGGACTGAAAAGGCAATCCGCGGTTTTTCCAAAAAGATATCCCGAAAAACCACATTCCGAACGCCTGCTGTATAGGTGACCTCCTCCTGAACCACTCCCCAGTTGATGCCGTCTATAACCTGACTGCCACTGGCATGGGTAGGTCTGGTATTGGAGGTATAGACTGTGCCGTCAGGTTGGGCTTGTACCCGGTAGATCCTGCCATTGGAAACGACTGCATCAGACTGCTGCACCTGCATGCCGGATTGCCAGTCTATCCAAGCGCCCGCCAGTATCCGACAGAAGTATCCCGTGGTATTTTCAGCATTGAGGTCGTGGCAGTTTTCAATCACACCGTCCTCAATCCACCCCATTTCGGGGTTTGAGGTGGCATAATCATGCCCGTTGAGCGCAATGGCATCATCAAATGTTTCAAAAACCGCAATACTTATGGTAAAACGCTTTCCCCTTCCCAAGTGTATCCCGTCCTTTTTACCTTTGATGATCACATCATCGATGGACATTCGGGGGGAATGAGAACCGGATACCTGGATGGGCATGCTATTTGGTTACTTATAGGCAGTATCAATTTAACTTTCTTGACTTATGAAAAATCAAACATTACGTTCACTCGCGTTGCTTATCCTTTCCCTAATGGTATTTACTGGCTGTAGTGTCATAGGCGGCATCTTTGAAGTAGGCATGTGGGTAGGGATTATCGGAGTAGTTTTGGTAGTGGTGCTTGTTATATGGATCATTCGAAAGCTGTTGTGATCAAGAAGCTGGTATCCAAAAGTTAAGCCTTAGGTATCCGCTTTGTCTTTCTCAATAACCTTTGCGTTCACCATCGGCACTTCAATTTAAGGTAAATACTAGCAGCTCCTACTTCGTTTGTATAGCATTCGGTTTTCCGTTATCAAAAACGTTCTTTTTCAGATAAACTGACACCGCTATCAAAAGCATAGATACCTGGCATAACAATTCTTTATTTGATCACATCAATCGTCATTAATGGATATAATGTAAAATTACCTATTATTTATGTAATATATAAAATCAAATATTCCATAAATTTGAACTTTAGCAGAACATCGATAAAGGATTCGAATCATTTAAAAGGAACCTGCCTCAATGTTCATTTAGCTTTATTAATATTTAAAAACCAACTTTTAAAATCGACTACCATGCTCGCAACTAACTATAGGGGAAAACGGAGAATCCGCGTAGACAAGGATGCTCCCATGCCAGAAATCAGGCACCCGCAAGACTCCATCATCAAAGTAACTAGAACCTGTATTTGCGGGTCAGATCTTCATTTATACAATGGAAATGTGCCCGATACCAGGATTGGAAGTGTTTTTGGACATGAGTTTGTCGGCACTGTAACAGAAATCGGTAGTGAAGTTACCAATATCAAGGTCGGAGATCACGTGATCGTACCTTTCAACATTGCCTGCGGAGAATGCATCTTCTGTGAACAGGAATTATACGCTTCGTGTCACGAATCAAATGCTCAGTCTACCGCTTTAGGTGGGATTTTTGGATACTCCCATATTGCAGGAGGCCATCAAGGAGGCCAAGCCGAATATGTCAGGGTACCTTATTCAAATGTAGGTCCAGTTGTCATTCCTGAAAACATGGATCTTGATGACGCCGTTTTGCTTACCGATATTTTACCAACAGGCTATCAGGCTGCCGAAATGGGTGGTATACAAAAAGGAGATACCGTGGTTGTATTTGGTGCAGGTCCTGTAGGGATTATGGCTGCTAAATGCGCTTGGCTATTTGGGGCAGGCCGTGTGATTGTTATTGATAAGGAAGAATACCGACTTGATTTTGTAAAAAAATACGCGAACTGCGAAGTCTATAACTTTCTTTCCATGGATGACCCAGTTAGGTTTATCAAACAAATTACGGATTGGCTAGGTGCCGATGTGTGCATAGACGCGGTCGGTGCAGAAGCTGCAGGAGATGCTTTGCAAACTATCACAGGCAGGAAATTACTCCTACAGGCAGGATCAGCTACTGCCCTACAGTGGGCTATCAACTCGGTCAGAAAAGGAGGAATCGTTTCGGTGGTGGGCGTGTATGGTCCAACAGGAAATTTGGTTCCCATTGGAAATGTAGTGAATAAAGGAATCACGATACGAGCAGGACAGGCGTCCGTAAAAAGGCTGCTTCCAAGGTTAATCAAACACGTGCAGGATGGAATCATCAGTCCAAAGGAGTTGATTACGCACAGAATCCCGTTGGAAGAGGCAGCTGATGCCTATAGAATGTTTTCGGAAAAACTGGATTATATAATCAAGCCAGTACTAATTCCACCATCTGTTACCTATTAACGCAACGAACATGAATAATGAAATAAAAGATCATTCGCATATCAAAGGTTGGGGAGTCGATGCGGATAAAAAAAATGACCCTACCTATCCGATGCAAAACCGAATAGATGGGCCGTCAAAATATGAAAGAAAAAGCCAAAATCAACAGCCCGTTCTTCAGGAAGTCTTGCATTCCAACGAAAGACCGAATGTAAGTGCCGTAACTGGATTAGGACCGGAGCCATCCGGCTTAAGTGGAAAATTGAGGCGTTTTGCTTTTGAGCATGGAGAAGGAGAGTTTAGTCACTGGATTCCACTTATTTTAGCCGATCGGATAAATGCTGTTGAGGGCATTGTAAATGATATCAAGGATGGAAGATTCCCCGATATTATCAAAGAAAAAGGCTGGCCTGCTCAATGGAAGCATGATAAAAAAGGCTTAATAAAGAAATTGGCAGTTTACGGAGCCATTACAGTGGGAACGATATGGTTGTTGCGTGGAAAGGGAGATAAGTAACTGAAAACCTTCCTCAAAACATTTCTAAATCTAAGTCATTGCACGGCCTTTTGGTCAATAGTTAAAATGGCAAAAAATTCACATCTGCTGTATACACAGCCGATGTGAATCGTTCAGGTTGAGTGAACTAAGTTGTTCTACAGAAGCATATGTAGATGGATAGTGGGTAAAAAGCAGGGTAACTTCCTGAGTTTAATAAAAAGGAGCTTGGGAGTATTCGTTTTGAAAATTTTTCAAAACAGGAATAGTCCTGAGCATCCAGCTAACAGGCCATTTTAAATCAAATAACCTTTTTCACTTCCTCTACGCTCTTGCGGTAAATTTCACTAACCTTATCCATATTTTTGGTTAGGTAGCTTTGGGTAGCGTTTGTGTCTGTCCATATTCCCCTTAGCCTCTCCGTGATTTGGCTACCCTGGGTATTTTCAATCTCAAATATCCAGTCGTCAAATCCCAAATCATAATACATCTGCCCCTTTATGGTATCTTCCGGTTGGCGAAGGTAAAAGAACGCTGTACTGTTAACTGCTGCAATGATTGGGGAATGGCATTCAAAGCTCAAAACGGCCAATGCTTTGGCATACACCGAAGCCGCCTCATCCGGCAACCAATAGCCTCTTTTTATAACGTTGGGTTTCACATCTTCCGGTAGCGGATCAATAAGCAATTCATCCATTATATCAACCTGATAGGTCATTTCTGGACATATAAGCACCTTATTTCCCGTTTCCCGAACATAAGTAATCATTGCCTCCCGTAACTTGGCATGATCCTCTTCCTTTTTAAGCGCATTAACTGATTCGACCTCTGTTATTTTGGCTTCAGACCAGCCATTATTGTTTGGCCTGAACTTGTGGTAGGGGGTGTAGCGAAGTCTAGGTATCGCACAAATAAACTGCTTATCTTCCAGTCCGTGCTCATTCAAAAACTTGTTTCCCAAGTCATCATTTCGAATGGTCATGTAGAAGGTAGCATCGGGAGCAAACTGAACATGATCTCCCTCAATACCAGCTTTTTTAAGATGATCTATGGAAAAGGTTTCTCTCGTATAAATGAACGATGCCTTTTTGAGTATAATTGCATGGTACTCGCTAGGGTTTTGAAGGGTAGTTCCAAATACGCCAAAAGGTTTCTGCGTGCTTTTGATCCAGCAGGAGAGATTATCCGCTCCTACTAACGAAGGACCTGAACCATGAATCATCAGATCCGCTGTTTCAATGGCAGCCTGAACCTCGGGATTCTCTACATTGTAATCTTTATCTACACTGCCGTAGACAATGGCCACATTTGGAAAATGTTTTTTCAAAAGCGTTCCCACTTCTTCCCCCTTGCTTTTTTTCCAAAGGATAATCTTTGCTTCCGGCATATAGGTTTGCAATACATTTAGCAACCCGGGGGTATGGCCAATATCACCTATATTCACATCCTGCCAGCCGGAAACGAGCAAAATGGTGGGGTCATTTTTAGCTGTGCAGCTGAGCAGCATGTCGGAGAAAAACACACTAGATGCAAGTATTCCTGCTTTTCTTAAAAATTGCCTGCGTTGTTTGTTATTGGGGTTCATGTGTTTATCAGTTGCTTTTTAAAGGTCAGAACTTGTCCCGGTCAGCATCGGGAAAATCTCTCAAGGTAAATAAATCATCTAAGTAGGTGACGGGTTCCTTATTTTTGATTTCATGTACATGGCCGGTAAATTAGCTATACGTATCTATTTCGATCCCATATTTATCCAATAATCCCCGAAGTCCGGACTGGGAAAATTTCGCTTTCCGAATCCGGTTG
>WGNT01000005.1 GCA_016124425.1 Cytophagales bacterium | reverse complement strand
TCCGATATTTGGTTTTCTGGTTTTTAAATTTTATTAATTTGCTCTAAATTAAGTTCAAATTACATGATTCTTAAAACGATTTTCCCATGAATGGTTTTTACAATTCTCTGATTAAACATCCAAAGAAATCTAATTTGGTTCGCCATAGGTGTTTTATCAAATCATAAATTTACACTAAATTGGGCAAATTATAAAGATGTGGCTAAATAGAATGCCCATTTAACATAGACCTTACTATAAACTACCTTCCTTTTAACCCTGCCCTGAATCATGAGCACGTCTATTAGAATCAAATTGTCTTTGATGATGTTTTTGGAGTTTTTCGTATGGGGATCTTGGTTTGTTACGCTGGGGACCTTTCTGGGTAACAACCTAGGTGCCACAGGAACGCAGTCTTCGGCGGCATTTTCTACACAGTCTTTTGGGGCCATTATCGCCCCATTTGTGATAGGATTGATCGCGGACCGGTTTTTCAATGCAGAGAAAATTTTAGGTGTGCTGCACTTAGTAGGCGCCGCACTGATGTTTTTTATGTTTCAGGCCGACAGTTTTGCCAATTTTTATCCGTATGTATTTCTTTATATGCTCATCTATATGCCTACCTTGGCTTTGGTCAATTCTGTGTCTTTTAATCAGATGAAGGATCCGGCCAAAGAATTCAGCGGCATCCGCGTATGGGGAACTATTGGGTGGATTGCTTCTGGTTTGATGATCAGTTATTTTTTTCTTTGGGATAGTCCGGAGGCCTTGGCGGCAGGCTTGCTCAAAAACACCTTTTTGATGTCGTCCGTTTCTTCGGTTATTTTAGGCGTTTTTTGCTTTACTCTCCCAAAGACTCCTCCGCAGGCCGCAACTGGGGAGAAACGCGGGCTCTCTGAAATTCTCGGGCTGGACGCGCTGAAACTGCTCAAAGACAAAGATTTTGCCATCTTTTTCATTTCTTCTGTACTGATATGCATCCCCTTAGCGTTCTATTATCAAAATGCAAATCCATTTTTGTCAGATGTTGGATTATCCAATCCTACGGGAAAAATGACCATAGGCCAAGTTTCCGAAGTGCTATTTCTGTTGATGATGCCGTTTTTCTTTAAGAAATTCGGATTAAAAACAACCCTTGTGGTAGGAATGTTGGCATGGGTAGTCCGCTACGTCTTCTTTGCTTTTGGCGATGCGGGTTCCTTAACATACCTTTTGATACTGGGAATTGCGCTACATGGGATCTGCTATGATTTCTTCTTTGTATCAGGACAGATTTATACCGACTCTAAGGCTGGTCCCCGCTACAAAAGTGCCGCGCAGGGTCTGATAACACTCGCTACCTACGGACTAGGTATGCTTGTAGGTTACTGGCTTGCGGGGATCGTTTCTGATGCCTATGTGTCAGATGGGGTTCAACAATGGAAATTTGTTTGGCTGATACCCTCAGCCATTGCATTTGTCGTGACAATCCTCTTTATTGTATTTTTTAAAGACCGAGACTTCGAAAAAGCTTCTGCATTGCGAAAGGGTGAACAAAACATTGCTATTGAAAATAAGTTGAGTATAAAATAACGTTGACTTTATGATAAGGGAAATACCTATTCCTGCGAGATTGAAATATAAAAATGTCAAATTAAACCTAAAATATAATTTATAATATGGCTAATCAAAGTTATGATGCTATTGTCGTAGGGTCTGGTATAAGTGGAGGCTGGGCGGCAAAAGAACTTACAGAAAAAGGGATGAAAGTGCTGCTCCTTGAAAGGGGTCCTATGGTAGAGCACGTCAAGGATTATAAAAATGCAACGAAAGCGCCGTGGGAAATTCCTCACAGAGGACGAAGGACAATTGAATTGATTGAAAACCATCCCGTCTTGAGGAGGGATTATGTGTTGAATGAACTAAATCTGGACTGGTGGGCCCACGAGGAGGATTCTCCCTATGTGGAGAAAAAGCCATTTAACTGGTTTAGGGGATATCAGGTGGGAGGACGTTCGCTCCTCTGGGGACGTCAGAGTTACCGCTGGGCGGACGAGGATTTCGAAGCGAACCTAAAGCAGGGAATCGCCGTGGACTGGCCTATCCGTTACAAAGACCTTGAGCCCTGGTATAGTTATGTGGAGAAATTTGCCGGAATTGCTGGCAACAAGGATAACCTTGAGATTTTGCCTGATGGTGAATTTATGCCACCAATGCCGTTAAACTGTGTAGAGGAAGACGTTGCCAAGCGCGTAAATTCCAAGTTCAATGGTAGCCGAGCGATGATTCATGCGCGGGTAGCCAATATTACACAGCCGCTTCCAGGAAGAGCAGGGTGTCAATATCGAAATAAATGTTCCTTAGGATGCCCTTTTGGCGGGTATTTTAGTACGCAAGCGTCCACCTATCCGGCGGCCCTGGCCACAGGTAACCTTACCCTTCGTCCTTGGTCCATTGTCAATAAGATTGTATACGACAAAGACACCCAAAAAGCCACCGGAGTGGAAGTCTTAGATGGAGAAACAAATGAGACTATTGTCTATGATGCAAAAATCGTTTTCCTCTGCGCTTCCGCGCTGAATTCGACAGCGATACTGATGCGATCAGCTACAGAGATTTGGCCGGAAGGTCTGGGAAGTAGCTCGGGAGAATTGGGACACAACGTCATGGATCACCATTTCCGTCTTGGTGCAAACGGAACCGTAGAAGGGTATGAAGACAAATATTATTTTGGCAGAAGGCCGGGAGGTTTTTATATACCAAGGTACAGAAACCTGAAAGGCGAGGAGAGAGACTACGTACGTGGCTTCGGGTATCAGGGCGCTGCAAGCCGAAGTGGCTGGAGCAGATCCGTTGCCGAACTCGACTTTGGTGCCTCCATGAAAGCGGAGCTATCTGAGCCGGGACCATGGTCCATAGGGATGACGGCCTTCGGGGAAATCCTTCCTTACCATGAAAATACCGTCAAGCTGAGCAAAACCGAAAAGGATAAGTGGGGCATGTATGTATTGGAGATGGATGCGGAAATAAAGGACAACGAGAAAAAAATGCGTGTGGACATGATGAATGATGCCGCAGAAATGTTGGAAGCAGCAGGTGTAAAAAATGTCACGACCTACGACAACGGCTATACATTTGGACAGGGAATTCACGAAATGGGAACGGCGCGAATGGGCAGAGATCCAAAATCCTCTGTGCTCAACGGAAATAACCAAGTATGGGATGCCAAGAATGTCTTCGTAACCGATGGGGCAGCAATGACTTCTGCGGCAGCGCAAAACCCATCATTGACCTATATGGCGATGACGGCGAGAGCAGCTGCGTTTGCAGTTGATGAATTGAAGAAAGGAAATCTGTAATTATAACGAACACAGGACATGAGCTTAATGAACAGAAGAGACGCACTCAAAAGCATGGTATTGATGATGGGAGGAACCATGGTCGGCGCCAATGTGATTTTGACAGGATGCGCACCAGAGTATCAGGTTGAAGGGTTGGATTTTACTGAAAAAGACATCGCTTATATGGATGAAATCGGTGAGGCTATCATTCCGGCCACGGATACCCCTGGCGCCAAGGCTGCCGGAATCGGGACATTTATGGCCATGATGGTAAAGGAAACCTACAACAAAGAACAGCAGGAAACCTTTATTGCAGGTCTAAATAGTTTACATAAGGATTTCAAGGCGGAAAATGACACAGATTTTATGGACGCTTCTGTAGAGGAGCGAACTGCTTTTCTAAATCAGCTCAAGCAAAAAGCAAAGGCTGATTTTGGAGAAGAAGGGAACAAGGAACTGGCATACATCAACATGTTCCGGGATTTGACTGTTTTGGGGTATTTCACCTCTGAAATTGGAGCTACAGAAGCACTTCGCTATGTTGAGACCCCGGGAAAATATGACCCTTGTTTAGAATATAAAAAAGGGGACAAAGCGTGGGCGATTTAGTCACAGAGGCTTGATGAATGTATAAAAATAGAAGCATCTCTTTCAAAAAAGAGATGCTTTTTTCATAAAGCAATTCCAACTTTTATAAACCGTTCGTCAATTATATTTGGATTTTTGGCATATATTGATTATTATAAAGGCGTGATTTAAAGCCTTTGAATATGATAAAACAAATTTTATTTATTACAATAATTATTTCACTTTCGTTTGTTGACATTTCAATGAATTTTTTATACAAAAATATGACGTTTGTATTTCCTGAAATAGAAGTTAATCAAGCTGATGAATTGGAAATGTATGGCCTAAATAAGGAAATCCCAAATGAAATTCGAGATGTAACGTTAGAAGCGCTTTCCTATTTTCCCGAGTTGTTGCATACAAAAATCCACTTTCAATATAAAGAGAACATAAAGGGCTCGGTAATGCAGGCCCAACCGAAAGTTGGTTCCCTTATGTTAAACAACAAGAAGAACCGGCGGTATAAAATAAAGATTAGCCGCTACTTACAGCTTAAAGACGAATTAGTGCCAATTGAAGACCTTCCGCATGATGTATTGTTGGGATGGATTGGGCATGAACTTGGTCATATAAAAGATTATGTGAACCGAAGCGCGGTCAATTTGATGGGTTTCGGAGCGAAGTATTACTGCTCCAGCAGATTTATTTCAAAGGCTGAAATCGCAGCGGATACCTATGCAGTTTCCTGTGGGCTGGGAGATAAGCTTGTGGCTACCAAAAACTTTGTGTTAAACCACGAACGGCTTCCGGAGGCATATAAAAATAAGATTCGAAGTCTCTATATGTCGCCGGGAGAGATAATGTCCATGGTAGAGGTAGAAGTCGTCGAAGAATCCGAGACTGACTGAGAGGGTAGCTGTCCATTTTTTACGCGATACAGAAAACCTTCTGTGACTTTTTTGGTATAAGAAGTATACCAAACCCTACATTCAACTGCCCAAAAATGGAAAAGACGCTTCCTTTCTTCCCGCTTAAGCTAGTCGCATTTCCTGGAGAAGACCTAAACCTTCACATATTTGAACCAAGATACCGGCAACTTATTGGAGATTGTTTGCTACACGGGATCAATTTTGGGATATGCGTGTACATCGACAAGCTGATGATGTATGGTACAGAAGTAAGTGTAATTGAGGTGTCAAATGTCTATGAAGACGGACGGATGGACATCAAAACGAAAGGCCTTCGGCCCTTTAAAATACTTAGTTTCCGAAATCCGCTGTCAGACAGGCTATACGCAGGTGGAGAGATAGATTACCTTGAGAACAACCCTTCATACGATCCTGCTTTGTTCTCGGATTACAAATCGCTGTTACAGCAAATGTTGACCCTCTTAGGTCTAAAAGACGATCTTGATCTTGTAAACCTCGATTCCTTTACTTACTCCCATAAAATCGGATTAAAATTAACGGATGAATTTGAATTGCTGTGCCTCCCTTCTGAAGAGGATAGGTTACTGTTTCTTGTAGCCCATCTTAAGACCGTACTGCCCATTATGCAGCAAATGGAAACCGCCCGTGCAAAAATCAAAATGAACGGGCATTTCAAATCGCTAGATCCGTTAGATTTTTGACAGGTTTTCCTTCTTGATATAGGCGGTTTTTTCGTTCCACTCTATTTCATACCAGATATCTTGGGAGGATTTTATGACTACCCGGTGGCCAGCATCTACTTTTCGAATAAGATTTCCGGCGGCAGTAGGTGTATCCATGATTAACGTAGGTGCCCCGGTTATGATTGCGGTTTCCCGTTGTTTTAGAAAATTGTTGCTGGCAAAAGCTAAACCAAGAAATACGAATGCGGGTACATAAAATCCGGTTCGCAGCTTGGGAAACATGAATATGGCTATCAAAAATAACAGCATTAGTAACGTAAAGGCGGCGGTAATTTCTTGGTTAACGTCTATAAGAAATTTCAGGAATTTTTGGCCATCAGAGACATTGTACCCTACAAGTGTCGTCTGATTTGTCAAGGCCTTGATTTTGGCGATTACCTTCGGGTTGGGATTGTGGCTGTAGTACTTCGAAAGGTAAACGGTCGATGTCGGGAATTCCCCCATCCCCTCTGTGATAAAGGCCATTTTCAGCAACATTGCCGGGGAATACGCTCCGTCTTCTAGGATCTGATCGTAGATTTGAAGTGCTTCTTGATACTTTTTTTCAGCAAACAAAGAATCTGCTATTTTAAGGTCAGTTACACTCGCTTGACAATCAGTTATTTGATAAGTAAAGAAAAAAAATACGATTAATTTCGCAATAAAGAAGCGCATTATGTTTGGCATTTTAATTTAGGACCCTTAAATTTGCAGTCCAATTACGATAAAGTTGTTTCAGAAAGCAAGCTTTAGACGTAAAAATTTCCTCGGAAAACAATTTCGGTAGTCACTTCCCGCGTAGTTTATCCAAGGAATAGGAGATATGGAAGCTAAAAGAAGTTTCGAATAAAGTCACCTGATTCCGTAGCTCAGCTGGTAGAGCAATACACTTTTAATGTATGGGTCCTGGGTTCGAGCCCCAGCGGGATCACATTATGATAAAAACCTATTCGCAAGGATAGGTTTTTTTAATGCCATTAGTTGTTTGGATGAAAGCCCCTCCCCATCATAGACGACTGGTGCATTTATCAACAAGATCCAATTGACATTGGTATGCAAAAACAAAAATATCAGGGCCTTCAAAGACCGTAAATTAATTTTTTACAAGGGGTTTATCATACTTGTTAAGCGACAGGTAACAGTTGGATCCTGGGATATTATGCGGGATCATACCGAAAAAGATACCCGATATGTAGCAGGGTTCCGTACAAAATTACCCGATGGGGCTTTTTTTAAGCAAACAACGGTGCGCATCCGACGAATTGTATCTCCAAAGGTTTTAATAAAGGCGATCAATATATAAAGTTGGGTACTTATCTGACATTATGCCTTTTTGTTCAAAAGGCAAAAGCATAAAAGGGAAGTGAGTTTTATGTAAATTCGCAGAAAACTACTTCGATTGCTATCATGTCTTTCCCTAGATTATTATTGAGCATTATTTCCTTCCTTGCTGCAACTTCCCTTTACGGTCAAGAACCCCCCAAGTGGCTTCGGTATCCCTCTATTTCCCCTTCGGGTAAAGAGATTGCGTTCACCTACAAAGGCGATCTGTACACCGTTCCGACTTCTGGAGGCAAAGCCACCCAACTCACTTTTCACCAAGCCCATGATTTTTTGCCTGTATGGAGCCGGGATGGGCAGACGATCGCTTTTGCGTCCGACCGATACGGCAATTTTGACATATTTGTCATGTCTGGGGAGGGAGGAGCCGCCAATCGGTTGACGTATCATTCGAACGATGAGTATCCCTATTCCTTCTCGGCAGACGATAAGGCCGTCATCTTCGGGGGAACAAGACAGGATATCGCCGAACACCGACAATATCCCACCGCATCCCAACCGGAGCTGTACGAAGTTCCCGTTTCTGGAGGAAGAGTAGACCTCGTATGGACACTTCCTGTAGAGTATGTTCAAGTCAGCAGTGATGGCAGAAAGGTGATCTATCACGATAAAAAAGGCGGTGAAAACGAGTGGCGCAAAAGGCATCAGTCCGCAATCACCCGCGATATTTGGGTATAGGACGTTGAACGGGATACCCATCGGCAGGTAACTACGTTTAAAGGGGAGGATAGAAATACGGTTTTCGCCCCAGGAGACAAGGAGATATATTACCTGAGTGAATCTAACGGCAGTTTCAATGTATTCAAAGCGAACTTAGAAAACACTTCCCAAAGAAGTTCCTAACGTAGTTTTCCGGATTCCCAGTTCGCTTTCTCTCGATATCCGATGACGGATTGATGAGTTTTTCAGTTGGGATTTTATTATATCTGTTTAAAATATAAAGATTTTGAAGGGCGGAAAATATATGAGAATGAAAAGATATAATTTGTCGTTTCTAGTAGTTGTTTTTTTTCTAAAAGTTGGGTATTCATTATCGCAGACTACTCCAACGATCCTGATTGCATACTATTCTCAATCAGGAAATACAAAAGCCATGGGGGAGGCGGTGGAGAAGGGAGCCTTAACGGTGGATGGTATACAAGTGCGCCTAAAATGCATACAGGAGGTTACGGAGGAACATCTGTTATTGGCGGATGCCATCATCTTAGGTTCTCCGGTATACAATGGCAATATGTCTCCCAAAATGATGGAATTCGTCAATTCATGGCCCTTTGAAGGAAGACCGCTGAAGGACAAAATCGGCGCTGTGTTTGTTACGGGCGGAGGATTTTCGATTGGCGAGGAGGCAGTTATGTTCAGCTTGATCCGTTCCATGCTGATTCATGGGATGGTGATCGTTGGCGGCTATGATCTGGAAGCCGCTTTCGGGGCGTCTGCAATTACCGGTGAGGGGGATTTTGCAGGAAAGTCAGTAGATCCGTTATTTCTGCAGAAGGCGGAGGGTTTGGGCAGAAGGGTTGCTGAATTGATGCTACGGTAGCGTTATTTTCTGGTTGCGTTCCCATAATGTTCATGAATAAGCGTTTTCTTTATTCCATTTGCATCATTTACATAGACGGGTTTAACGTAGCAGAAAAGCGGCAAGCCTAAAATTTCAGCATTACGCTAAAGTTGCTTACATTTAACCGCCGATATATGCTCTTTCTCGGGCTTCAAATTCAAAACAATCAATTATGTTCACAATGAGAAGTATGCTGTTTGTGGGTTTAGGCGTGATTTTTATTGGGAATTTTTCCTGTAGCTCTTCCGAAGAGAAGATTTTTCCAACCAGAGAAAACATTTCAGAGTCCGTCTACGCTTCGGGAACGATACGGTCTAGGTACCAATACCAGGCCTACGCGAATGCCAATGGGACAATTCAGGAAATTTTTGTCGAAGAGGGGGATACGGTGAAAGTGGGTACGCCTTTATTGGTTATTTCGAACGAAACCGCTAGGCTGAACAGGGAAACTGCCGAGTTGAATCGGGTCTATGCCGATCGGCAGGCGAATCAGACAAAATTGGGTGACCTGGAAATGAGCATTGCTTATTCAAAGACAAAATATGAGAACGATTCACTCCTGTTGGAGAGACAGAAGCGATTGATGGATCAGGGAATCGGCACGGCTGTTGAACTCGAACAAAGGCAGCTGGCCTTTGAAAGCTCCAAAAATGCCTATGAAACATCAAAACTTCGCTACAAGGATCTTAAGCGAGAGATAGACTTCAACGAACGGAGTGCCTCTAAAAATTTGGCCGTTGCTAGGGTGCTGGAAAGTGAGCTGGTATTAAAAAGTGAGATCGAAGGAAGGGTGTATGCCATTCTTAAGGAAAAGGGCGAAATGGTAAACGCGCAAACGCCTCTCGCAGTATTGGGCAGTGCCAATGAGTTTATTTTGGAAATGCAGGTGGATGAATACGATATTGTCAACGTTGCAAGAGGGCAGCGGATTATTGTTTCGATGGATAGCTATAGGGGGCAGACGTTTGAAGGGATCGTATCCAAAGTCAATCCCATTATGGATGAACAGAGCAAGAGCTTCACCGTCGAAGGTATTTTTGCCGAAGAACCAGCTGTACTCTATCCCAACCTTACCTTAGAGGCTAACATCATCATTCAAACCAAAGAGAATACGTTGACCGTGCCAAGGGCTTTTATCGTCAATGATCAATTTGTAATCAATTCTAATGAGGATACTGTTGCTGTTCGGCTGGGTATAAAGGATTATCAAAAAGCAGAAATACTTGAGGGGATTGACGAGAAAACAGAACTAATCAAACCTCAATAATGAAAATAGGACTGATTGTAAATATAGCAAAGGCCTTGATGCTTGCCAGATTTAAACAGACCTTCATTGCGGCCATAGGGGTAGTGTTTAGTATTACTATGTTTGTGGCCTTATTGGGGTTTATGAATGGGCTTAATCAGTTACTGGACGGTCTGATTTTAAACAGGACACCCCACATTCGGTTTTACAACGAGGTCAAACCCAATCCCAACCAGCCCATTGATCTTTCTGAAAAATTCACAGGGTTTTATAATATCATCCGATCGATCAAACCTGCCGCTAGCCGGTTGAGCATTCATAATAACGAACCCATTATAAAAACACTGAAAGAGGATCCCAGGGTTTTAGGCGTGGCACCGAAAATATCAGCCCAGGTTTTCTACAACGTGGGGACCATAGACATAACCGGAGTTATAAACGGCATTGATGTAGAGCAGGAGGCTGCCTTGTTTGCATTTGAGGATTACGTAACTGCCGGGAATTTTATGGATTTGAAGAATACGGCCAATAGTGTCATTTTGGGAAAAGGGGCAGCGGACAGAATTATGGCTGAATTAGGCGATGTAATCCAAGCCACCACCGCTCAAGGAAATAGAATACAACTTAAAGTTGTAGGATACTACCAGTCGGGTTTGGGGGATTTGGACAATGTGCAGAGCTATGCGTCGATTAACACGACTCAGAAAATGCTTGGAGAATCCGCATCCTACATCACTGATATTCAGGTGAAGCTTCGGGATTTTGAGTTGGCGCCGTCAATGGCCAGGGAGTACCGGGAGATTTTCGGAATAGATGCCGATGATATACAGACTGTGAATGCCCAATTTGAAACCGGAACGCAGATAAGGACGCTAATCAGTTATGCTGTTGGAATTACGCTTTTGGTAGTATCAGGATTTGGTATTTATAACATCTTAAATATGATGATTTACGAAAAGATGGATACCATTGCCATTCTTAAAGCCATTGGTTTTTCAGGTGGAGATGTGAATAAAATATTCATCACCATTGCGTTGACCATAGGTGTGTTTGGGGGATTTATCGGACTGTTTTTCGGGTTTCTTGCGGGACTGGGAATTGAACGTATTCCTTTTGAAACAGAGGCACTTCCAACGATCAAGACATTTCCAGTTGATTTTAATCCCAAATATTATATCATTGGAGGCATTTTCAGTCTGATTACGACTTATTTCGCAGGTTACTTTCCCGCTAGAAAAGCCAGTGGGGTAGATCCAGTGGATATCATTAGGGGAAAATAGAGACTAGACTCAACGTGAATTGATGGTTGCTATATTAAAGGTTTTTAAGCCTTTTGGGCTTAAAAACCCATCAATTAAAAAACCCATACAACGACAATATTTTTATTCGCATGAAAGGTAAACCAGTTCTTGAAGCCAAAGGAGTCAATAAATTTTTTCACAGCCCTGTAAAAACCCAGGTCTTGAAGGAAGTTACCTTTCAGATTACTAGAGGAGAGTTTGTGTCGGTAATGGGGAAATCAGGATGTGGAAAATCAACCTTACTGTATATTCTTTCCACCATGGATACGGACTATGAGGGAAGCCTATGGATAGACGAAGAATTGGTGACTGAAAAAAGCCCCAATCACCTTTCTAAAATCAGAAATCAAAAAATCGGTTTTGTGTTCCAGTTCCACTACCTGCTCAACGAATTTTCAGTCTTGGAGAATGTGATGATTCCAGGACTTAAGCTGGATCAAAAATCTAGACAGGAGCTGGAGCATATAGCGATGGAAAAACTTAAGATATTTGACATGCAGGATCATGCCCTCAAAAAAGCCTACCAGCTCTCAGGTGGTCAAAAACAACGGGTGGCGGTTGCCCGGGCATTGATGAATGACCCGTTAATTATCATGGGAGACGAGCCTACGGGAAATCTCGATAAAAAGAATTCCGATATTGTATTTAACATTTTTAAAGAATTGGCGGAGGAATTTCATCAGACCATGTTAATTGTTACCCATGACCCTGAATTTGCAGCGGGTACAGATAGGATCATCGAAATGGAGGATGGGTATATTATAAATCAGTAACCAATACTTATTGTGAGTAGGATAAAAATCAAAACGCATACTTCATACCCTCTGCCCATGCGCAAGGGTGGGACTATGGCTGGAACGGTGCCTTTTACATCACTCGTTGTAAGGCAAATCGAAAACAATATTTCGGGGGAATAATAAATGGGCAGACGCAATTATCTCACCTAGAGGTGAAAGTCGGTATTTTGTGCCATGAAATAACGCACCATTAGAAATTCGTTTTAAGCAATCCCGCAAATTGGAATGAAGATGGATTCCGAAATAGATAGCCGAATTTCTATTGCTCTAACCAATTGAGAAAATTTCCAAATTTTAGTTAAAATCGAGAAATGGCTTTAACAAACAGCTGATGAATGATAGCAATGGGAAAAGGAACTGACTACTAATTGCCGAAAATTCTTCTTCCTATTTGTTTTTCCACTTGCTTTTCGTTTTCATTTGATTCCGGTTTCTTTTTGCTTTGGAGTTTTTGTTGCCCCGTTTCTTTTCAAGAGGCTTCATCGGATTCGCTTTGGGTCGTTCTTTTTTGTCATGGAAGGCTCCCTTGAAGTCAGGATCATCCCTTCGTTTCTGTAGGTCTAGTTCACGCTCATATCCCTGTTTCTCTTCATAAGGAGTAGGGGCTATCGGGACTTCTTCCGGAATAGCTTCTCCGGGTACCTCCATTCTGATGATGGATTCGATCCTCTCAAAATGGTATATCTCTGCGGGGTTGACGAACGTAATGGCAGCGCCATCTTTCTCTGCCCTGCCCGTACGCCCTATTCGGTGAACATAATCTTCATAAATAATCGGCACATCGAAATTGATCACATGGCTCACCTCACTTATATCCAAACCTCTCGCGGCGACATCGGTGGCAACAAGAATGCGCACTTCTCCCGCTTTGAAAAGATCCATAGAGTTAATTCGGGTGTTTTGCCCCTTGTTGGCATGGATCACCTTCACTTCTCCAAGATCTCTTCGTTCTAAAAAATGAAAAACTGCCTCAGCGTTCTTTTTTGACTTTGTAAATACGATCACACGGTTAAGAGACTCCTTGGCAAACAAATATTCGAGGAGGTTGATCTTCGTTTTGATATTCGGAACGAGGTATTTAACCTGCTGTATGGTTTCAGCCGTTGTAGCCTGCGGGGCAATTTCTATTTTTTCCGGAAACTCCAGAAATTCTTCTGATAGGCGTTCGATTCGTTCATTAAATGTGGCTGAAAACAGTAGGTTTTGCCGTTTGACAGGTATGATTTCTAAAATGGCACGAATCTGTGGCATAAAGCCCATATCCAGCATCTTGTCTGCTTCATCCATTACCATCGTTTTGATATCCCGGGTATATACCTCTCCACGTTTATATAGGTCGAGAAACCTTCCTGGAGTGGCGATGATTAAGTCCACTCCTTTTTTGACAGTCTCTATTTGGGTTTTGGGACCTAGTCCACCAAAGAGGCTGACGTAGCGCAGATCGGTATATTTGCCGAATCGGATGACTTCCTGTTCTATTTGTAGGGCAAGTTCCCTTGTAGGGGCCAGTACCAGTGCACGGGGATGATTCCCCTGTGCGAATTTGATTTTGTATAAAAGAGGTAGGAGGTAGGCTGCGGTTTTTCCTGTACCGGTCTGGGCGATACCGAGTATGTCATGACCGGCAAGCGCTAAGGGAATAGCACGGTCCTGAATCGGGGTGGGCTTTTCGTATCCTGCCTCCTGTACAGCCTCCAAAAGTTGTTTATTCAGTTTAAATTTCTCAAAAGATGGTAGGCTATCAGACATGATTTTATATTTTTATACCGGAAAATCAAACGTGAAACCAAACAGCAACACAATGAAGAAAATTTTAATCCGCGGTGCAAATATAGTAAATGAGGGGAAGATAACTCCCGGAGATGTATATATTAAAGAAGGGATAATCTTTGCCGTCGGCGGAAATTTATCGGCGTACGAGGTTGATTTGGAGATTGATGGAGCGGGGAAATACCTGTTTCCGGGACTTATAGATGATCAGGTACACTTTCGCGAGCCTGGTTTGACTCACAAAGCGGATATATATACGGAGAGCAAGGCGGCAGTTGCAGGTGGTATTACTTCGTATATGGAGATGCCAAATACACAGCCTCAGGCAACGACATTAGCCCTACTTGAAGATAAGTATGCGTTGGCAGCTGAAAAGTCCCTAGCCAATTATTCCTTTTATATGGGGGCAACAAACGATAACCTGCACGAACTGCTACAGGTAGACCCATTGAATGTTTGCGGAATCAAGGTGTTTCAAGGGTCATCTACCGGTAATATGCTTGTGGACAATCCCGATAGCCTGGAGAGTATTTTCCGGGAGTGCAAATTACTGATAGCGACCCATAGCGAAGATGATCACATCATAAAGGCCAATCTTGATAAGTACAAAGCTGAATTTGGAGAAGCTATTCCCGCTGCATACCACCCCAAGATCCGGAATGCAGAGGCATGCTACGCCGCTTCCAAAAAGGTGGTGGACTTAGCCAGGATGTACGGCAGCAAATTGCATGTGTTGCATATCAGCACGGCAAGGGAAGTTGCGCTGTTTGATGCGAATCTTCCTTTGGAGACGAAACGGATCACAGCGGAGGCTTGTATTCATCATCTTTGGTTTTCAGAAGCTGATTATGAAGAGAAGGGGAATTTTATAAAATGGAACCCAGCAGTAAAGACAGCCGCAGACAGGGAGGAGATACTTAAGGGTGTTTTGGAGGGCAATATTGATGTAATAGCAACAGACCATGCCCCCCATACGTTGGAAGAAAAATCTGCGCCCTATCTTCAGGCCCCGTCCGGCGGGCCGCTAGTGCAACACAGCCTCGTCGCGTTATTGGAATTATACCATCAGCAAAAAATCAGCCTTGAGACAATTGCACAGAAAACCAGCCATAATGTAGCTATCCTCTTCGAAATAGAGAAACGAGGATACATACGGCCGGGATACCATGCGGATTTAGTACTCGTGGATCTGGATGATCCCTGGGAGGTCACCCGGGAAAATGTGCTATCCAAATGTGGTTGGTCCCCCTTTGAAGGACAGACTTTTAGGTCCAAAGTCACCCATACGGTGGTGTCCGGTCACTTGGTGTACGAAAACGGCAATTTCCATGAATCGACAAAAGGGCAGCGTTTAAAATTTGAAAGAAAAACTGGGGCTGATATTGTCTAAATTGAAAAAGGATATTACCTTTGCATTCCATTACGGCCAGAGCGCCAAATGGGAAATAAAATGGTGATTGTAGCTCAGCTGGTTAGAGCGCT
>WGNT01000169.1 GCA_016124425.1 Cytophagales bacterium | reverse complement strand
TCTTAGGGGTCGGCGGCAAAATGGGACCAAGCCTAGCAAAGTTGGCCGTAAATGCAATTAAATTGGCAGGAGTACAAAAGCGGGTGATCGGGGTCTCTAGGTTTTCAGAGCGGGGTACCCGTGAGGAGCTGGAAAATGCAGGTGTAGAAACGGTCACTGCCGACTTATTAGATGAGGAAGAATTACAGTCGCTCCCCTTCGCAAAAAATGTCCTTTATATGGCCGGAAAAAAATTTGGGACAAAAGGCAACGAGCATCTGACATGGGCCATGAACAGCTACCTTCCAGGCCGGGTAGGAGAGAAATTCCGCAATTCCAGGATTGTGGTTTTTTCGTCGGGCAATGTATATCCTTTTGTAGATGTAGGATCAGGTGGGGCTACCGAAGCAACACCTACTGCACCGGTAGGAGAATATGCCATGTCTTGCCTGGGAAGGGAAAGGATTTTTCAATATACCAGCCAAAAATACAATATCCCATTGCTGATTTACAGGTTGAACTACGCTATCGATATGCAATATGGGAACCTAATGGAAATCGCCAGGATGGTTTATGAAGAAAAAGCGATCAATTTAACAAACGGCTTTATGAACGTTATTTGGCAGGGAGACGCTAATGAAATTGCCATTCGGTCGCTCCTTCACTGCGATACCCCGGCAAAGATCCTCAACGTCACTGGGCCTGAAACCATATCGATCCGCCAAGTTGCGGAAACCTTTGGAAAGCTGTTTGAAAAAGTGCCGAGGTTTGAACATTCGGAAGCCCCAGATGCGTTGTTGAATAACGCTTCCTTATGTCATCGCCTGTTTGGATATCCAAACGTAACACTCAACGAGATGATCGAAATGACATACGCCTGGGTAATTCACCAGGGGAAAACACATAACAAGCCAACCCATTTTCAGGAGAGATCTGGCAACTATTAACCTACTGAAGCCATAATGCATGAACCTACTTGATCAAAAAATCGCCGATCTACTCCATGAGGGCGTCGTAATCCCGGCACATCCCCTCGCACTCACTGAACAACGACTGCTTGACGAAAAAAGGCAGCGGGGACTCACACGCTATTACCTTGCGTGTCAGACAGGCGGAATCGCCGTTGGCGTCCATTCTACTCAGTTTGAAATCCGAAAAAAAGACGTAGGACTTTACGAACCGGTACTTCGTATTGCCATGGAAGAAATCAAGCGAGCAAATCTTCAGCGACCCTTTGCAAAAATCGCCGGTGTGGTCGGTCCAACCGAACAAGCATTACAAGAAGCAGAACTGGCTGCAGAACTAGGTTACGACTTAGCACTTTTAAGTGCCGGAGGCTTGGGAGACTGGTCTGAAAAGCAACTCATTCAACGGGCGGAACGTGTGGCAGCTATTATTCCCCTTTTTGGATTTTACCTGCAGCCTTCTGCGGGTGGTCGACTATTAAGTTTCGATTTTTGGAAAGATTTTGCGGAAATCCCCAATGTTCATGCCATCAAAATGGCGCCTTTTAACCGGTACCAATCCCTGGATGTAGTACGTGCCGTGCTTTCTTCCTCGAGATATAAAGACATTGCGCTGTATACGGGAAATGACGATAACATTGTCGCAGACCTACTTACCACCTACCGCATGCCTGTCGGCGGCGAGGTACGTGAAAAGGAAATCGTGGGCGGCCTATTAGGGCATTGGGCTGTTTGGACAAGAAAAGCCGTGGACCTCTTAGAAGCGATTAAAGACGCCAAAAAGGGCCATCCCACCAAATGGGCGGATTTGTTGGCGTCGGGAATTCAGGTTACGGATGTAAATGCCGCGATTTTTGATCCCAAAAATGATTTTCACGGATGTATTCCCGGTATTCACGAAATCCTTCGGAGACAGGGTCTTCTTGCCGGTAGATGGTGTTTAAATCCCAATGAGGAACTGTCCCCCGGGCAGATGGAAGAGATTGATCGGGTTTACGACCAATATCCAGACCTAAATGACGACGCCTTTGTTGCCGCAAACTTATCGGCATTTTTGGAATAAGAGAAACTTGTTAAAGCTAGCTATTAGAACGCCTTTGCTACAAAAAGCTAACGGCCAAGGGCATAACCTGAACGTCACCTTTACCCTTGGCTTTAACTAAATGATAGTACCGCCTAGCGCTTAACCGGAACTAGAGTTAAGGCCTTGATATCCATAAGTGCTCCAGTGTCAAAATCCTCCACAGCTTTTAATTGCACAAGATTGTAGTCGTCTTTTAGTGTTAGCTGTCCGATTTTTATTTTTTTGAATGTTTCCCAGGATCCGGATTTTTCCACCTTTCCCGTGATTTTCTGGTCTCCTGATATCAAAACAAAGGGCTTCCCAGACTCTTTGTCTGAGACAGACCATTCCATCCATACATCATAGACTCCTCCTTTTTCCAGTGCAAGATCCCATTCTACCCGATCCTTCCCAGTGAACCAACCAAAGGCATTCCACTCTGGCATATACTTAATATCCGGACCAATTCCTTTACCTGTCTCCGCCGTAAGGTTCAAGGTCCCGTCCGTAGCAGATCTTACGATTCCCGGGATATTGACATTCCCTGCCATCAGTTCACGCTTTTCCTTCACGTAATGTGCCACAGTACCGATAGGCGCTATCCAAATCCCATTTTCGGGATCATTGGCATAGGCTAGTAACTGCCTCAACATCCTCAGGTAGGTTGTTTGATTTCCAGATTCGTTGGTTTCGTGGCCCGCGAGTACCAACCACTGCCCATTCTCTGAAGCTGAGGTGATAATCGGCAATATCTCCTCAAATTCCATGTTGTCCATCTTCATGCCCGTAAGTTGGGCCATATCGGCATAAAATGGATCAACAGGTGCCTCGTCAAGCCATCCACGTCCAGCCAAAAACATCTCAGAGATCAACGGGACGAAACTTTGGGTATACTCCCCTTTTCCGATAAAGGTCAGTCCGCAGGGATAGGCATAAACTACTGGGGTTACGCCAAGTAGGGATTCTATTTCCGCGTTCGCCTGCATTAATTCGGTTCTCATCCTTCCAAGCGTATAGTCTTCCAAGGCCCTATTTCGGGACCACACAAAGTTTCCGCTACAAGGATGTTGTATGGAATGGTTGGCCATTTCATGACCGTTTGCCGCGGCCTTTTTCCATCCTTCCAGATTTCGCTGCACGGCGGAAGGTACCACGAAAAACGTGGCTTTTACGCCAAATTCATCTAATAGGGAGACTCCCAAGGTAGGATTGCTCGTTCTGGCATCATCGAAGCTCAAGCTAATGGCCATTTTCTTGCCTTCGGGCCATGGAAAAGGCGGATTCTGCGCGTAAACGGTGCTTGCCGCGAATGCAATGACCGCCAAAAAGCTGATAACTAGTCTTTGTTTCATTTCAGGATAGTTATGGGTTAGTTAGTATTTACTTTTTAATTCTCCTTGGAGATACCCCGTCACGGCATCCCGAAAGGCATTCCCCGCAGTTGGTCGAAAGGGCGACACGCTTGGTTCATACCCACCATAGGTCAATTCTACATCTGTCACCAGATACCCAAGCCATCCGTTGGTGTATCCATAGAAAAAGGTATAGGGAAAAGGAGAGGCATCCCTTACTTCATTGGCTATTTCACAAAACAATTCCAAGGGACTTCCCCATATACCTATCTCCTCATTGAGTTTCAGAAATCTCACCGGAACCCGAACTAAGGACGGGCCATTTGTTTGATGACGGATATACGCATTGAGATCCTTGGGCCAGACCAACCCTTCCTTAAGGGGCGATTCAACGATGAGCTCACCAATTTTCAACATCACATCTTGCTCGTAATAGGTGATCTTTTCTTGAGCAGCGAGTATCTGATCCCCCAACAACCGTCGAAACTGGTTTAATCTTCCGGATCTGGAATCCGGATATACGCTGTAGATTGGCGCCAAGTTACCGGCTGCACCGTTGATGAATAGCAAAGAAACTCCCAACTTATCCTCCACATAATTGGCAACTACGCCAGGGGCGTCCCCGCTTATCAGGACATTGGCACCGCCCATGACCGTACCGTGAATGGGGTAATTTGCAATGAGTGTCATCAGGCTTTCGTCCGATTTTCTGATAATTTTCAGGATACCAATCCGGCGGTCGGCCGGACCGTCTGGATTCAATCCGAGAAAAGCCACATCGTCAATATCACGGGCCCGCCTGTTGATATTTGCCATTGAGTGCCCCCAACCCACGCCAAGTTTGGCAGGGACCAACGAAGCTATTCCTTCCTCTATGGCGGAAACCAATGCATCCGCCGCAAAATTGGCATAAGCCGTGTCTGTTTCATGTTTGTAGCGCTCGCCCATAAAGGCTTCCGGAAGTCCCGGAGTACCGATTTCCGGAGCGGAATGGGTGTGGGTAGCCGTCCACCAGAAGCTTTTGGGATCAATACCCAACTTGGACTGCAACATCTTCGCAACCCGGTCGTATTCCGAGGGAGAGATCACACACACGTCCGTAGAAACCAAGTAGTATCTGCTGTTCCCATCGTCAAAAATGACAACTTTGTGGTAGAGACTGTCCAAAACACCGGAGGACATGCGTTCGCCGTATCCCAAAAGGTATTTGGATTCAATCGGTGTAATGTTTCTTTTCACTACCGACGCCTGAAATTGCTGTGCCACGAGATGTCCCGGAAACAGCATGACAAATAAAATGTACCGAATAAAGTAGCTCATGATTATTAGGTGAAAGTTTGCCCAAATTTCAAGACAAGGTTAGCAAATGGGTAAAGTTATGGTTTAAACTTCGGCGGAAGGAGACTGTAGATCCCATCCATAATAATTTCCTCCACATCTTCTGTAAACTTCGAAGGCTTTTCATATCCAATCATCGCTGTTTCGGCTTCATATCCACCTTCTCTCAAAATCCGTAACGAGGGTATATAACAGGGCATATCGTTAGCGTAGGAATTTACCCATAAGCGATCTTCGCCGATTTCACGCTTGAGGCGGAGCGAATAGTCAACTACGACTTCCCCAGCCAAAAAAACCATCACCAATTCCTTTCCGAAATCCCATACTTGAATGGGGTATGAAATTTTCTCCGGTATATCCTCACTCCTAGCCATCCTACTCAGTAACAACTGAGAATAATTGCTCGTCCTGCCTGAACCCTTTGCGTCTTCCGCCAGTTTCTTTGGGTCCGGTACGTCCGCAAAGGTTAACTCTACATATTTCAGTTTGGCTTTCGGCAGTTCGTTAAGCGGCGTAAGGGTTTCATTAGAAAGGATACGGTTTACTTCATCGGCAATGCTTTTTCCCTGATTTCGCGCATATTCCAGGTCCTTAGCAGGATCGTCAGTATTCATTCTCGGGTTGGAATTTTGATCTGCACCACATCCAATCGCCACCATGGCTATGGCTCCCGGCTCCAAATTCGCCTCAATCTGCAACTGTGCTTCTCCCACCCAATCGCCGTGGACGGTATTGTTTTTTGGCCCAAGTGTAACCGCATGGCAAGCATAACTTACCAAGACTGCCTTATCCTTCCCATCTTCACCCTTGATGCTCAAAAGTGGCAATGAATGATCGGTAACCCCATTTGGATTGATGGAAGTTCGTCTGTTTATGGCGAAACCGACCTTTCCCTGACCCCAGGAAACCATAGAAGGGCTGGCAGTTTTTATTGCCTCCAAGGCTACCGCTTTCAGCTTAGGAACTAATCCCATTGCATAAAGTGTGATGTCTGACAATTCATCAGGACTAAGGGGTTTATGAAAATGGGAAACAATATTTCCTATCTGTGGCCCGCTGTGGGTATGAGAGGCACAGATAGATAAATTGGCAGGGTTAAGGCCAATTTCTTTCGCAAGTTCATCGCGGACCTTTTCCGTGATTTTATGGGGAATACCCAATAAATCAACCGTTAAAAGAACGGAGTAGTTTTTACTCTCATTTCCGAATGCAAGGGCTTTCGCCCAAAGTCGGTGATGGATTGAAGTAAACGGGTCATCGCGATTCGAATAGCCTGTCAACCTAACCGGGGTTTCGGGGGTAATATCAATTCGGGCTACTCCGACATTCAATAATTTTTGTTTCTGGCTAAAGGCTTCCCTGCCTACAAACAGGTTGGTAAGAATTAGAACAATATAAAGTAAATAGTTATATTTTTTCATGTGTTTATAATTTGTTTTTCAGAGGTCACGTGGAATCTTCGCATGCATTATAATCATCCCAGTGTGTGACGATTTTCGTCATGCTCGATTTCATGACGTGAAATCAAGTTAGGTAAAATTGAAGATGTTTTAACTACGAAGAGACTTCCATTGGTATCTTTTGGTAGCTCCAATAAACTAAGAATACAGGTTGCTCTTTAAAGTCGTAACTTCTCCTAAGGGAGAAATGGCATAGGCCACTTACGCATAGAGCACACCAACTCTATTTTCTATTCTTTTTTCCGAATATAGGCAAGCAAATCTGCCATCTGCTGATGGGAAATGTTCTGTTCGAGGGCTGAAGGCATAGCTGACATATCGAGTACTTTTAACGACTTGATATCTGTCCGTGCTATCTGCTGCTCGATTCCTCCGGCATTTTTGAGGGTGATCGCAGCAGGGGTTTCGGATCCTATAAGGCCTTGTAGGATATCCCCGTTATGCAGTTCTACGACCCAAAGATCGTAGCCGTCAGCAATGGAGCGATTTGGATCGATGATATCCGTAAGAATACTTGCGGGCCGCCTGTTTTTCAGTGAAGAAAGATCCGGCCCAAAAGCGAGTCCCAAATCCTCGCCCATTTTGTGGCAAATCGCACAATTGGTTTGAAAGACAAGTTTTCCATTTTCAATCGAACCGCCTAGCTCCAGAGCCGCTTGATATTCCTTGATAACGGATTCACTCTCGCCATCTTTTCTAGTCAACAATTGGCGTGCGTATACCCGGAGCGATTCTTCTTTGTTGGCCATCAAACTCACGCTTCTTCGCCATCCGATTTGCGTCGATTGGATCAAACCGTCATTGATGGCATCAAGAAGTACCTTTATCCGTACCGGGTTTTGCATCAATGTGCTTATGGCTTCGTCCCGTACACCCGGAGCCAGGTTTTCCCATTGTGTTAGGATTATTTCCGACACCGTTGCATCCTCCATTTTTCCGATGGCTTTGAAGGCAGCGAGTTGTACAGGCAGCGGTTCTCTAGGGTCAATGAGGGAAATAAACAACTCTTTTTGGGGTTCTGTATCCCTCAAGGCTAAAAAGTCCACCCCTAAACTCCGTTGTTCTGCAGGAAGTGATGTTGTTTCCGCTAGCTCTTTTGCAAGTCTAAAAGGCTCGCTATTGCGTTCATAATCGCTCAATCCAATGACCTGCAATACCTGCAAAGCGGCCTGTCTCACCGGCACCGGATGATCAAAACAGGTCTGAACCAGTAGATCTTCAATATACGGTTCCTTTACGGACACTTTTTTGGACCGTAATCCTGTTGCCAAGCCCTTTAGCAAGGGAACCTGCCAACTCGACTCATGCTCAGAACCGTATGTTGTACCACGTTCGACCAAAGCAGCTACTGCGTCTGTTTGCTGACTTGCGCCAATCATCGCTCCCAGCTTCTGCACCAACTGGGCATGGGCGGAAATTTCTGGATCATAATTTGCCAGTACACCATCCAATAGACTCCGGCTTTGCTCAAAAGGGGCAGATAATGCCGCAAGTTGAACCCAATGATCGTCAATATCCCTAAACAACAGGTCTTTCCTGACTTGCGCTGCTTGCTCATTGTCCAAGAATCCCAAGGTAGCTAACAACTGAAAGCGGACTTTGGGATCGGCATCCTCCGACATCTGCAGCAATGCCTCCGCTAGTTTGGCATCGGTATCAAGGTGTAATTCAGCCAATTTTATGGCATTCTCCCGAATTCCTGCAACAGGGTCCTTCAATGCTTTCAGAATCAACTCCGCATCTAGCATTTCCATGCCCTGCAAGGTCCATAAAGCATGTAATCTTCCTAGGGAAGCATCCTTGTTTTGGGCCATCTCAACCAAGGGATCTTTAAGGTGTTGTGATTTTCGGTCCAAAAGCAGCCGTTGGGAATTCCTTCTCCACCAACCATTTTCATGGGCAAGAAATTCTACCAGTGCCTCATCCGCTACCTTTCCAAGATCAAGCTTCTCCGACCAATCGATGGGTTTTGATCCTGTAGGCGTTACGCGGTAAATTCTCCCTTGGTCTGTACCATTGTAGAGCGCTCCGGAATTCACCACCTCCTCTGCCATCCACTCCGGATGTTCGATGATTTGCCGGTAATAATCCAAGATGTATAACGCCCCATCGGGACCCACATACATGTTAACCGGCCGAAACCAAGCATCTGTAGAAGCCAAAAACTCCTTTTCGGCATGCTGCCGGGAAGCTACAAACCCAGTACCCTTGTCTCTTAGGAAATCAACATGGACGATATTGCTCACCGGTTCTGCTACAAATAGGGCATTGTTGAAGTCGGCAGGAAAGCCTGCTCCCAAATAAGCCGTAATGCCGCAGGCAGACGTCATTACGCCCAAATCGGTCAACAGTTGATGTTGTGGGTCTACCGTAATTGGATATACCTCAGCCGCATTTCCGTGATCTGAAATGGATTGTGTGGCTTCTGTAACGACCAAAAAAGGGTTTCTATTTATATACTTAGCAGCGATTACGTCTTGAATGACATGGTTGCTGTTGTTGATCAGGAACCGGTGGCCCCATTGGTCTTCGGTATGTCCAAATTGGGTTCTGCTTCCTAGCAATTCCAGCTCAAAGGTTTCCGCCTTAAATCGGATGCTTCTGCCACCTGCGTTTTGAGGTAAGCGTTTGCCAGTTGGATTTTGGGGAAAGTGAACCTCACTTCCCCTATCACCAAACATGTCCTCATATATTGTCGTCGTTACGGCAGGTTCATGGCCGATGTATATCCAATTGTCCAAGCCTAACTTGGGACTGTTTACATTGTGCTGTGGATTTGAAAGTGCGAAGCCAGTAAGCAGAATTTCCTTCATATCTGCCCGGCCATCGCCATCACTGTCTTCCAAGTAGTACACGTGAGGAGGGTCTGTCACAATCACTCCATTCTTCCACCGCATGATTCCGGTCGGCATGATCAGGCTATCCGCAAAGACGACACTTTGATCCATCATCCCGTCGTTGTTGGTATCGGACAGCAGCTTGATCTTTCCCGATCCACTAACATCCAGCGGATAGCCGTGCATTTCAACCACATACATCCTTCCGTATTCATCTATTTCCATATCAACCGGATCGGCTATCAGCGGTTCCCCTGCGATCAGTTCGATCTGAAACCCGTCTTCCAGTTCGAAGGTAGCAAGCGCGTTTTCAAGCGTTCGTTCAGTTGATTGGCCTTGCTTTTGGCAGGCTGTCGCTAAAATAAAGACGCAGCCAATGTATAGCCTAGCGATTAGGAGAGGTAAATCTTTCAATTGCTTCTTAGGAAAATAGTGTAATTAACAACTTTTTATTTGAGTCCTCAAATTACATATTTGTCTGTATTAATCAACACGCTACCCCGGTTGACAACTTGCTTTTTGTCTATTTTCAGTGCTTATAAATTTATTGAAACGGAAATCACTTTTTTTCGACTATTAAATATGATTCGGGTTGAAACAGATGTTTGAATCTTGATTGCACTTTTTTTCAGAAAATAAATAAGGGTCTATTGCACCTAACGAATAATCCGTTATGTTTGCAACATTATTGCAAAAAATAACTCTATGCTCGAAACGGTAAACTTAAGCAAAAGTTATGGCGGAAAACCAGCGCTTACTAACTTGAATCTTTTAATCAATAAAGGAGAAATATTTGCTCTTTTAGGGCAAAACGGAGCGGGCAAAACAACTACCATCAATCTTTTGCTGGGGTTTGTAAAACCTTCAAGCGGGATGGCCTATGTGGATGGCATCTCTGTGACAGACAACCCGGTGGAAATTAAAAGGCATTTGGCTTACATCCCGGAAAACGTCGTGCTCTACCCTACCCTAACTGGAATTGAAAATCTTCAGTTTTTTTCTTCTCTTGCGGGATTTAGCTACGCTGAGAATGAACTTAGTGACTACCTTAGTAAAACAGGTCTTCAAAAAGACGCACACCATGTACGTCTAAGCAATTACTCAAAAGGGATGAGGCAAAAAGTAGGCATCGCCATCGCTTTGGCTAAGAATGCCAAAGTCCTACTCTTGGACGAACCTACATCGGGACTGGATCCAAAAGCGTGTAACGAGTTCTCGTTGATTTTAAAAGAATGTGCTGCCAACGGTACCTCCGTTTTGATGGCGACACACGATATTTTTCGAGCAAAAGAAGTCGCCCACCGGATTGGCATCATGAAAGAAGGGAATCTGATTTCTATTACTGACTCAACCGCTATCACAGCCAACGAACTAGAAAAACTTTATCTACAAACCGTATAATCTAGCTACGCTTCTTTAACCACACACAGATGATAAAAAACTTACCAATCATTTTACTGCTAGTAATGGCAGCATTACAGGCCAATGCCCAACAACTAACTGGCGAAGTCGCCGACGCTCTATCTGGAGAACTACTTATCGGTGCCACGGTCAGCCTTTTAGACGGAAGTGAGGTCGCTATAACGGATAGTAAAGGCTTGTTTTCCTTGAAAGGAACAGGAGTGGTCAAGGTGTCTTATATCGGATATGAGACGCTTCAAATAACTTCCGGAGCTGGCTTTGTTGCTATAAAACTTACCCCAAATCAGACCCAGATGCAGATGGTAGAAATCGTCGGGAGGAAAGCCCAAGATTACAACAGCGCCTATTCCTTCTCGGCCACAAAAATAGCGACAGCAAACAAGGACATTCCCCAAAGCATTTCTACCGTGACGAAGGAATTGATTACCGACCGACAGGCATTCAGGTTAGGGGACGTTTTGAAGAATGTAAGCGGCGTTTCCACAGTTAGCTTTTACAACCACTATGCCATACGGGGTGTCACCCAAAATTCCTCATCCATAGAAAACCGCTTAATTAACGGGATGCGAACTTCGCAAATATACTTTAACCAGCCCCTTAGCAGCAACGTGGAACGGGTAGAAGTAATCAAGGGGCCATCGTCCATGACGTTTTCAAATACGGATGCCGGAGGGAGCATTAATATCGTGACGAAAAAACCGCTGGCCGAAGCGCGAAGTAGCGTTGGCCTTACTGTGGGCAGCTTCAATACAATGCGGGCAGCCGTGGACTTTACCGGCCCATTGAACCAAGGGAAAACACTTCTATACCGGGTAAATATCGGGTATGA
>WGNT01000134.1 GCA_016124425.1 Cytophagales bacterium | reverse complement strand
GCCTGAAGCCTGGACGGTATTTCGTTCATATTGAACATCCCGATGGCGTTGTTAAAAGACAGATTTTAATCAATTAGGATTAAAAGTTAAAAGGGTTGCGAATTTGTTCGTAACCCTTTTAATAAACTTTCAATTTCAAATCTATATGAGAATAAGTTATATTGCGTTTTTATGTTATTTTCTGATCTCCTTCGTTGGTTTTTCCCAAACCAATGCTAGGCAATTACCTTTGGAAGCGGATGCTATACCTGCGAGTCGGTTCGAGCTCGGCGTTAATACTTATTTTGCCATTGACCGCCTTTTTGATCCCTCCGTAAGAGCTCCTATGGAGTTGCTTATTCGCAAACGAATGAAGCAACAAAACCAAATGCTTCGGCTAAGGGCATTTGGAGATTTACAGCGGTCGAAATATGTGGAATTTACCTATAGCGACGAAAGCCAGGATTTTTTGTATGGGCTTGCCCTTGGCTACGAATGGATAAAGCCCATTACTGAAAAGTGGGAGGGCTACTATGGAGTTGATTTAGAGGGCAGTCAGAAACTCAGCTTCGACACCAACACCCGTGACGGTTACGACCCCGAAGCGGATCCGATTACCTTTAGGGAGAAAACACACAGCTACCAACATACCGATAGAATAGCCCTATCTCCATTGGTTGGCATTCGGTTCTCGCTTTCCAAGAGGCTGCTCTTGAGTACAGAATTCCGGTTGGCGAATTATATGGAATGGACCAAATCCGGGGAGGAATATGCTACCAAACCGATGGAAAGTAATGAGGACTATCAAGTTCAGACCGGGTCGGAGGAATCCATTAACGAACGGGGAATTCGTTTTCGACCTTACACGGGTATTTTTTTAAACTACCGGTTTTAAGCCAAAGGCAGTATGGCATAAATCCATCCGCCGAAGTTGGTCAATCTGGAAAAACCTTAGGTCGGTAGTTCTCTAGCTGAAATAATCCTTTGATTGCTACTGCAATTCAAGTCTCACTGATTTACCTGTCCACCCGCAGATTTACTTTATCAAATGGAGGTATAGCCCGGTTTTCGCAAATGATCCAACGTAATATTGTCCATTTTACAAGTGCAAGTACTAAATCACTTGGAGCTACAAAACTATGAGTGAGCAAAGGAATTTTAGTTATAAAATGAACGCGTAATTTGTAAAAAGATTTGTTAAGTTTGGCGGATATAATACATCCTACTTATTTATATTCTTATTATGCATAAAATCAACGTCATCAGTTTGGTGCTGATTGTAGTTTTTGCCGTATCCATGTGGTCCTGTGCGGATACTAGTTCCAAATTAACCGAAAACGGCATCATTCCAAAGCCATTGGCCGTCACAGATGCTAAGGGCACTTTCACCATTGACAAGGAGACGAAGATCGTCATATCTGGCAATCCTGCCGAAATCAGTCCGATCATTTCGGTTTTTCAAGCCTTGCTTAGGCCGGCTACGGGGTATGAATTGCAGGTAGCAGCAGATATGTCGGCGAACAGCATCCTCTTTGAGCTTGTAGACGGTTCTGCGGATAGCGCTGGGGAATACGATATCTCCGTGGCCGAAAATGGTATAAAGGTAGCTGCTTCAAGTAATGAGGGGCTGTTTTATGCGGTGCAGACGTTGAGGCAGTTGCTCCCGGCAAGTATCGAGGGTTCTCAGGTGGCAACAGTCGCATTGGAGATTCCAGCGGGAACCATTAAGGACAAACCCGAATATGCCTATAGGGGATTTATGCTTGATGTGGCGAGACATTTTTTCTCCGTAGAAGACGTAAAGCACGTAATCGACTTGTTGGCGATGTATAAGATTAACTTTCTGCACTTACACCTGTCGGATGATCAAGGCTGGAGAATTGAGATCAAGTCCTGGCCGCTGTTAACGGCTGTCGGAGGAAAAACCGAGGTTGGCGGTGGTGAAGGAGGGTTTTATACCCAAGAGCAATACAACGAATTAGTGGCTTATGCCAGGGACAGGTATATCACCGTAGTCCCGGAAATCGATATGCCGGGACATACCAACGCTGCTTTGGCTGCTTACGGGGATTTGAATCCCGGTATTATAGTACCAACTGAGGGAGCCATAGCCTCTGAAGGAATAGAGTTGGGCGTAAAGGGAGTACCGACTCCCCTTTACAGCGGAATAGAGGTTGGGTTCAGTACCCTAGATACGGATAATGATGTCACCTATCAATTTGTAGATGATGTCATCCGCGAATTGGCTGCGATGACCCCCGGGCCATACATACATATTGGCGGAGATGAGTCCCATGTTACCGAGTTGGAAGATTATGTACCATTTGTAGAAAAGGCACAGGCCATCGTGACCAAATACGGTAAAAAATCAATCGGCTGGGACGAGATTGCGCATGCAAAACTCGAACCTGGTACGGTGGCACAGTATTGGGCCAAAGCTGAAAATGCGGTAATGGCCATTAATCACGGCAATCAGGTTCTCGTATCTCCAGCGACGAAGACCTATTTGGATATGCAATATGATTCCACCACCCACTTGGGACTGCATTGGGCAGCCTACATCGAATTGGATGATGCATACAATTGGGACCCCACAGCTTTGGACCCATCTATCAAGCGGGAAGATATCCTGGGTGTGGAATCTCCCCTTTGGTCAGAAACAATCACCAACAAGGAAGAAATCGAATACATGGTTTTTCCGAGATTTGCAGCCATAGCCGAGGTGGCATGGACAAGGCAGGAACTGAGAAGCTGGGAATCGTTTGTCACACGGGTGAAAGCGCATATGGAACGCTGGGAGGTGATGGGCTTGAATTATTATCAATCGCCTACATTGGCTGACGAGACCTTGCAGCCTTAGTTTCCATTTCTTTAGAGGCTACTAGTTAGTTTGAACGGAAGAGTTGCATCAGATGGGTCTTTGTTGAAACGGTTTTGCCTATTATCCTTGCGGCAGTTTTGGGTGTTTTCGGAATTGCGGCAGGGGTACTTCACCAACATTTTTTCACATTTTTCATTGCTCGCTCCGAAATCCCCCAAAAAACCACCCCTTATAAACTTCCACAAAAATGCTGTACATTTGTTACGCAGAACCTTCCTATCTTTGAAGCGTAAAAAACAATGTGAAACAATTCATCAAAATAGCGCTCCTCCTTCTTTACGTGTTTTTCAACGCGGGGCTTAGCTATTCCATGCATTTTTGCGACGATGATTTTCAACGCATCAACCTTTATGCTGAAGCAAAAACCTGCTGTGAGTCGGAAGAGCCTATGCCTGACTGCTGCGATGACGTTTCTGACTTGGAGTTGCCAAATGCTGATCAACAAATTTCGGATTTAGTGGATTTCCAGCCAATGGCTGCGTACCATACCTCCTTAAGTATTTTTTTTCAATTACCGTTGGTATTTTTTACGAATGAGCGTACAGCTTTCACTGATTCCTCACCCCCCATACAACAAGACACTCCCAAATATATTTTTTTTCAGGCTTTCTTGATATAATACTACCTCTCCTAGCAGTTTGCTGAGGGCTAAGTAGCACTACGTTTTAATTTTCAATTGATTTGCTACGATCTAAGACCTGTCGGTTGTTTAAAACCTATAGTGTCAACTCCTCACTCAAACTTCCGCATTCAAGGTCAACTCCTTGAAAATAATATCTATTAATATCTAATATCTACCAATATCTGATCATTCTACCAATTAGGTAAACCAGATATATAGAGCCTAATTCCAGCATTTATGCTCAACAAAATAATAAAATTCTTCCTCGAAAATAAACTTATCACCGTCATCCTTTTGGTGCTTGTGGTCGCATGGGGGATCGTCACGGCTCCGTTTGCATGGGACACAGGGATTCTTCCAAATGATCCCGTCCCTGTAGATGCTATTCCGGATATTGGGGAAAACCAACAAATTGTCTTTACGGAATGGATGGGCCGCTCTCCTCAGGATGTGGAAGACCAGATTACCTATCCGCTGACCACTTCGCTACTGGGTATGCCGGGGGTGAAATCTATACGAAGTACCTCCATGTTTGGATTTTCCTCCATTTACGTCATTTTCGACGAGGATGTAGAGTTCTATTGGAGCCGTTCCCGGATTTTGGAAAAGTTGAACGCACTCGCTTCCGACCTATTACCCGCTGGCGTGCAACCAAAGCTAGGACCGGACGCTACCGGCTTGGGACAGGTTTATTTTTATACCCTCGAGGGAAGGGATGAAACCGGCAATCCAGCAGGTGGCTGGGACCTTCATGAACTCCGGAGCATTCAGGATTATTATGTGCGGTATGGGTTGGCAGGAACGGAAGGGGTGGCCGAAGTGGCAAGTATAGGAGGCCATGTGAAGGAATATCAGGTAGACCTGGATCCGGTCGCCATGAAGGCGCACGACATTTCCATGATGCAGGTGATGGATGCCATCAAGCAATCCAATTTGGACATCGGTGCAAATACCATGGAGATAAACAAAGTGGAATACATCGTTCGAGGCTTAGGCTATGTCAAATCGCTGGAAGATATAGAGATGGCCGTTGTCAGTGTCGCCAATAACGTCCCTTTGCGTATAAAGGATATTGCTCGGGTTACAATCGGACCCGCCAGCCGGGCCGAGCGCGCCATTCTGGATAAAGGAGGCGCCGAGGCGGTAGGAGGGGTCGTAGTAGCCCGATCCGGAGACAATCCACTTCAGGTCATCAATGCCGTCAAAGCTAAAATCGAAGAGATCTCTCCAGGCCTTCCCAGCAAAACCCTCGAAGACGGCAGGGTTTCTAAAGTAACGATCGTACCTTTTTACGACCGCTCCGGGTTGATTAAAGAAACATTATATACCTTAAATGAAGCCATAAGCTTGCAGATTCTCATTACCATCATCGTGATTATGGTGATGGTCTATAACCTCCGGGCGTCGCTGTTGATTTCCGCATTACTTCCCCTTGCGGTACTGATGTGTTTTATCATGATGAAATACGTTGGCGTTGATGCCAATATCGTCGCACTTTCAGGAATAGCCATCGCCATTGGCACGATGGTGGATTTGGGGATTATTTTGAACGAAAACATCCTTCGACACCTCGAGGAATCTGACGCCGCTAAGCCAAAACTGCAGTATATTTACGAAGCTACAGCGGAGGTGAGTTCGGCGATAGTAACCGCAGTAATGACCACCATTGTAAGTTTTCTACCTGTGTTCACCTTGCAGGCGGCGGAGGGGAAACTCTTTGGGCCTTTGGCTTATACCAAGACCTTTGCCTTGGTGGCGGCCTTGATCTTTACCTTGGTGTTTATGCCGGCATTCGCTCATTGGGTATTCGGTGGCAAGGTCAAATCCAAACGATACAAATCTTGGCTCAATATCCTGCTGGCGGCAGCAGGTTTGGGATTGCTTTTCTATTATCCTTGGGCAGGATGGGTCTTGTTGGCGCTTGCGGCGAATCAAATGATTCATCACTTCTTTCCCCGGCATACAAAAGACGGCAAGTATAAAAAACACTTGACCATGTTGATTGCGGTGGTGGCGGTTACCGTCCTATTGGCCACAGCATGGCGACCCCTAGGGCTTACCCAGTCCGGTTTTATGAATTTCCTGTTTATCGGGATGATCATTGGGGGTATTTTGGGTCTATTCCTGTTGTTTATCCGCTTTTATGGCACCATGCTTCGATGGTGCTTGGAGCATACGAAGGTTTTCCTTTTACTACCCACGCTGATTATTCTTTTTGCCGCCAACGTATGGTTGGGATTCTCGACTGTGTTCGGCTTTGTGGCAAATGGGCTTGATAGGACAGGCTGGAATATCAGAACCACTTCCCTATGGTCGGGGTTGGCCCATGCCCTGCCGGGAATGGGAAAAGAATTTATGCCATCCCTGAATGAAGGCTCCTTTCTTTTGATGCCGACTTCCATGCCCCATAGTGGCGTAGAGGCAAATAGGCAGATTTTAAGGCAACTCGACATGTTGGTTCAGGCCATTCCTGAGGTAGAAACGGTCGTTGGTAAAGCCGGCAGGGCCGAGAGCCCGCTTGATCCTGCGCCGATGTCCATGTACGAAAACATCATCAATTACAAAACGGAGTACATACAGGATGAAAACGCCAAAAAGCAACGATTCAGTGTAGATTCTGAAGGACATTACCGATTGGGGTTAAATGGCGAAGACTGGTGGTATGACCGTAGTGAAGGTGCCATCCGGGATAATGACCAAAACTACCTTGAGGAAGCCCGCCGAAACGAGGTGGTCAGAAACATCAGCAAGTACTTGGTTCCTGACGAGGAAAACGGGCAGTATTTTCGTCAATGGAGAGACGAGATACGGTCTCCGGATGATATCTGGAATGAAATACAACGCCGTACTTCCAATATTCCGGGCGTTACTTCGGCACCAAAACTACAGCCAATCGAAACCCGGCTGATTATGCTTCAAACGGGAATGCGTGCGCCGATGGGCATAAAAGTATATGGCCCCGACTTAGCGGCAATAGAAAACTTCAGCATCAAACTGGAATCCTTGCTTAAGGAAGTGCCCTCGGTAAAGGCTGAGGCGGTTTTTGCGGATCGCTCCCTGGGTAAGCCGTATCTCGAAATTGAGCTAAACCGTTCCCAATTGGCTAGGTACGGCATGAGTATCGCTGATGCACAAGAATTTATAGAAGTCGCTCTAGGGGGGATGGCACTTACGACTACCGTGGAAGGAAGAGAGCGGTATGCCATCCGGGCCCGCTATGCGAGGGAATACAGAGATGACCCTCAGGCCTTAGGCCGTATGCTAGTCACAACCCCAACAGGTGTACAAATTCCCTTGGACCAGCTATCGGAAATTCACTATCGTCCGGGACCCATAATGATCCGGGGAGAAAATACCTTCTTGGTCGGTTATGTACTATTTGATAAGCGGGATGGGTATGCGGAAGGATCGGTTGTGGACGATGCCAGAAAATTCATCCAGCAAGCAATTTCATCCGGTGAACTGGACGTTCCTGCGGGCGTTACCTTCGCCTTCTCGGGAAGCTACGAAAATCAGATCCGGGGAGAAAAGCGATTGGCGCTAGTAATTCCGCTCTCGTTGGCGCTGATCTTCCTCATTCTCTATTTTCAGTTTAAGTCGACCGTGATGGTGTTGACGATATTTACGGCCATTGCCATGGCATTTTCCGGGGGATTTCTGATGCTATGGTTGTACGGGCAGGAGTGGTTCTTGGACGTTCAGTTCATGGGGACAAACATGCGCGACTTATTCCAAATGAAGACCATCAACCTATCGGTGGCCGTTTGGGTGGGATTTATTGCCCTTTTTGGGATTGCGACCGATGATGGTGTCGTCATGGGAACGTACCTCCAGCAAAGCTTTGAAAAGGCCAAGCCAGAGAACGCGTCCCAAGTCCGTAAGGCGGTTCTGGAGGCTGGGCTTAAAAGAATTAGACCCTGCCTGATGACCAGTGCAACTACCTTGTTGGCACTGCTTCCCGTGCTGACCAGTTCCGGCCGCGGTTCCGACATCATGATCCCTATGGCCATTCCTGCCTTTGGAGGGATGACAGTAGCCTTGATATCGCTGTTTATTGTGCCGGTGGTTTATGGGAAATATATGGAATTTTTGGTTAAAAAGGATATTCGTTGATATTGGAAATTTGTTGATATTAGTTAAAGGTCAGGTTTTTATTTAACATAAAATACTATGGGCGCAGCAAAGGGATACATCAAGCTGGAGGATTTAGAAGTATACAAGTTGTCAAGAGAACTTTCAAAGTTGGGGTGGCAGATTTATTCTAAATTAAACTGGCAAAACAGAAAGATTATAGGGGACCAATTTATAGAATCAATTGACTCCAGTGGAGCAAATATCGCCGAGTCTTATGGTCGGTTTCATTACTTAGACAGAATCCGCTTTTTGTATAATAGCAGAGGGTCCCTATTTGAGGCCATTTATCACTGGTTAAGTCTATTGCGAAAAAGGGGCATTATCTCTGAAGCAGAATTTCACGAGCTAAGGCTAATCTCTGATAAGCTTTCGATAAAGCTCAACAATTATATTCAATCCATTTATCATGCTAAAAAGGAATTGAAATGAATACTTCATCAAATTTAAAGAACATTGGAAAGATCAAATATTTTAGTTGTTCTTTTTGGACATATCAACCAATATCGAATATCCATAAATATCTAATCCCGCTTCTATTCACGATTTATTCTAGCAGCAACGCCCAAATGCTGAACGAGTATCTGTCCACATCAATAAAGAATAACCCCACCCTCCAAGCCTCCTTTATCGGATACACGGCGGCGATGGAAAAGGTAGATCAGGTGGGACTTGGTGATCCGGAGCTGAGTATTGGTGTTTTTACAAGCCCAATGGCGTTATTGATGGGGAATCAACGGGGGGAGGCTTCCATCGTTCAGCAATTCCCGTGGTTTGGGATGCTAAAGACCCAAAAGGATGAGGCTACACTCATGGCAGAAGTACGGTATGAAGCATTCCGGCAACAGCGAAACGTTCTTGTCTATGAGGTAAAAGAGACCTTCTACCTGCTGCAAAAGATTCAGAACACCATTGGCATTACCGCATCAAATTTGGAGATTTTGAAATCCTTGGAAAAGTTGGCACTCGTACGGTACCAGGGAGGAAATACTTCCGCGGTAGTTTCCTCCCTCAGCACGGCCATAATAAGAGCTGAAAGGGGCAGCGCTGCAAATGCTTCTCAGGGTATGGCTATGGGCGGAGAAGCTACTTCGGGAGCCGGTGAAATGAATCAGAGCCAAGGAAATACATCCTCCATGTCCACAATGGGAGGGGCCGCATCTTCCGGGAAGTTGACCGATGTGCTGCGCCTGCAGGTGCAGATCAAAGCACTTGAAAGTGATCTTATCCAGCTGGAGTTAGATAGGCGTCCCTTGCTGGCACGATTTAATCAGCTCTTAGGAAGAGACACCGCAGCCCCAGTTGATCTGGGGGCAGATGTGGAAACCCAACTTGAGGAAGGTTGGGAATTGACCATGCTGGAGGACATCCTAAGGACTAATCCAATGCTGCTTATGCTTGAAAAGGAGGGCTTGGCCTACCAAAAACAAGCAGAGATGGCCAAGTTGGAAGGAAAACCTATGTTCGGGTTGGGGCTAAACTACATGATGTTCTCCCCAAGAACGGAAATGGGTGTGCCCGGCAACATGAACGGTGGGGACTACATGCCACCGGGAATGGGCGGAAACATGATTATGCCCATGGCCATGCTGTCGGTACCTATCTATCGTAAAAAATACAAGGCAAAGGAAGCCGAAGCCAAACTCATGCAAGAGGCCAATGAACTTCAAAAACTGGACCTAAGGCGGGACTTGGAAGTCGAATTTGAACGGCTGCTGGTATCTATGAAAGATGAGACACGTAAAATCACACTCCTTGAGGAACAAATAGCCCTAACCACGCAGACCATGGAACTTGCTATCACGGGGTACGCTACTGATGCTACCTCTTTTGAGGAGGTGCTTGCCATTCAGCGGGAATTGTTGGATTTCCGGTTGAACTTGCTCAACACGAGAATCGACAGAGAGATGCGGTTTGCTGAACTGGAGACACTGGTCGGACTGTAAATGGATAGAGGTTACGATGCATAGGTTCCTATATCGGCGTCCCGATGGCATAGACCGCCAGAAGGATTCATCCATTGTGACCGCTGCGGATGTTAAAAAAGAATTGATTAACAACATTATTTTCAAACGATATGACTACAACTAAAAATATAACCCTTGTGGTGATCATCTGCTTGCTGTTTGGTGGCTTACTTGGCTGGTGGGCCCGTGGTGGAGGAGAAGTGCATCCTGCTGGTGAACATACCCATCTTGCGGCTGACGGCGTAGAATACACCTGCTCAATGCATCCTCAAATCCGCCAAAATGAACCCGGCCAATGTCCCATTTGCGGGATGGCGCTTACGCCTGTAACTAATAATACAAATGGAGATCCTAATCCCTACGTGATGGAAATGACCCCTGAGGCTATTGCGCTGGCCAATGTGCAGACATCCTTAGTTAAAGCTGGGTCCGGTGAAGGCACACGTACACTTACCGGCAAAATTGAGATCGACGAACAGCAGGTTAAGCGTTTGACGGCAAACTTCGCAGGACGGATAGACGAATTGTTTGTCAATTTTACCGGTCAAGAAGTGCATCAGGGACAAAAACTAGCCACCCTGTACTCTCCGGACTTGGTCAATGCCCAAAAAGAACTATTGGAAACAGCAAAGATCAAAGAAAGCCAGCCGGCGCTCTATCAAGCAGCAAAGGAGAAGCTGAGATTATGGAGCATCGGGGATAGACAGATAGCAGCCATTGAGCAGTCAGGAGAAACTAACACCCAGTTTGACATCTATGCGGATATATCCGGTGTGGTTATAGCGAGAAATGTGGCCGTTGGAGATTTTGTGAGTAGGGGCTCTGTGCTCTTTGAAATTGTGGATCTAAATAGGGTTTGGGTGATGTTAGATGCCTATGAGTCGGATCTGGCCATGCTAAATCGAGGGAATGAAGTGAGTTTTCAGGTAGCTGCGTATCCGGGCGAAGAATTTAACGCAACCATTGCCTATATAGATCCCATACTCAACGCCGATACGAGAACGGTTGGCGTCCGTGCCGAGGCCGTTAATCGCAAAAACAGGTTAAAGCCGGGGATGTTTGTCTCGGCAGAAATTACAGGTTCAACCTTAGCTACGCCTGAGGTGATGGTACCCAAGTCGGCGGTGCTATGGACCGGACCGAGATCTGTTGTGTACGTTCAGGTAGACAGCCCCAATGCACCGGCTTATGAGATGCGGGAAATTGTTCTAGGAAATGGCGTTGGTGATGATTATATCGTAATCTCAGGGTTGGAAGCCGGCGAAAAGGTCGTTAGCAATGGCGTTTTTGCCATAGATGCCGCCGCCCAATTACGGGGTAACTACAGCATGATGAACCGACCTGAAGCCAAAACGGTTGATGTTCCGGAATCATTCAGGAGTCAATTGACCGCATTTGCCGGCGACTATCTAACCATCAAAGATGCCTTAGTGAAAAGTGATGCGGATGCGACAAAAGCAGCAATTCTACCTGCTCAATCGTCGTTGAGTTTGTTGGAAAAGGAGGTCCTGGAAGGCAATGCACAAACGGAATGGAAAAGGCTGTCCGATCTCTTGAACCAAAGCCTGCGGGGGATGGCAGAGGCAAGGGATTTGGCGACGCAACGTACGCAGTTTGAACTATTATCTGATGGATTAATAGAGGTGATTGAGCGTTTTGGTGCGACGGAAAATCAGCTATTTAAGCTTTATTGCCCCATGGCTGCGCGGGATGAAGGTGCCTTCTGGCTAAGCCGGGAAAAGGAAGTTCGAAATCCGTATTTCGGGGATCAAATGCTCACCTGTGGGGAGGTTCAGCAGGCCTATCCGGCCAGATGAAATCGATCCTGCCTACCGGACGGGCATGCCTGCCTATCGGAAAGGCAGGCATGAGGAAAACCTCACACAGAGGGATGATTATTGAAGCGACCTGCCTGCCATAGGCAGGGATTCCGCCCTGATTCTGATCTGGGCAAGTTATGACCTCTGAATAAAAATTATAGGCATATGAAATCAAATATGACGTACCCCTCACTCACTAGGATGAATTTTATAGTGAGATGCTGACGAACCAAGTTGGTACTGGCTAACCCCCTAAATAGGGACAAGTGATTGGCTTTGAAAGGCAAAATAGAAACAGCGGCTAGTTTTTTACTGTCATTTGAAAGGCTCTGCGCCCTAGTCGGATTCTTAAACTGATAAAAATAATCTATATTTTTGAGGAGAAAGATCCTTTTTTAATTTATATTTGAGCGGTTTAGTTGCATTATAAAGGGTTGTTTTTTAATGATTTAACGAGGTATGAAGTGGTTTTTTTGTGGTCATTCGTCAATTTTTTTGCAACTACTTATGCTTTCCAGCAGGAGAATAGTGAAGTTGTCCTGAAACACTTGGCAAAAGCCGAGGCGTTACAGTTCGAAAATAAGGATTCCTCCATTTTTCATGCATCAAAAGCGGAGACTCTAGCCTTGGCACTTGGAGATAGCAGCCTTATAGGGAAGTCGTTTAATCGACAGGGGGCCGTTTATTACGTGGCAGGGGACTATAGAAAATCAGTTGAAAAATTCACCTTAGCTTTAGAGGTATTTGATGCGATTGCCTCGCCATCGGGGAGAGCATTTGCATTAAATGGACTGGGATTAATTCAACTGAATTGATCGAAGTATACGCGTTCCAGGCAAATGCAAAAGAGATACGGGTAAACCACTACTTTAGCCCCGTCCCACCCATACGCGTAGACAAAAACCAATTTCGGATTATCGTGCAGAATTTGCTTCACAATGCCATTAAGTTTACGCCTAAATCAGGTGAAATAAACATATCGTATGAACAGGATGAACGGGCCGTACAGATCCATTTGAGGGATTCAGGAGACGGAATGGATGAACAGGCAATTCTGAGTTTCACCGGAAAGCGCGGAATCCGCATGCATTCGCAGGTCGGAACAGCAGATGAAAAGGGGGCGGGCTTAGGCCTTTTGTTAGTCAAACAGTTTGTCGCTCAAAATGGAGGATCAATTAGAGTAAAGAATATTATACCCTCTGGAACGGCATTTTCCTTGACATTTAACCTTGCCGGTAAAATACCAAGTCCCCCCAAGCAATTAGTGCTTGTGCAAGGCTACGCTTTGCATAAATGGTCATTTGGTGAGCGCCAATTTGACCATGATAAATTCGGAGATGTTTTCAAGGTCGATCATGCCGAGAAATAGATTTTCCTCAAAGACTAGCGCTACTTTTTTTGTTCCAGTCGACATGGTCTTATAGGCATTTTCAAGCGGATCGTAGGCTGAAAGCTTGAGGGGGGACAAGTTGGCAACGTTTTCGACCGCTGTAGATTCTCCACCCTCTTTAAGCCCCCTCATGATGTCCTCTCTGCTTAGGGTCCCGATCGGTGCATCGTCTTTTACCACCACAAAATGCGTGGATTGTCCTTCCAATAATTTTTCAATGGCTTTGGATAGCGGGGCATCAAAAGCGATTATCGGAAATGTTCTCATGACCACATCCTGTACTGAGAAGCCTTTCAATAACGCGTTTTGAGTTGTATGCGTAACCTCCGCTTGGGCGCCTAAAAAAATGAAAATGCCAATCAGCACCAAAATCGGGTTGTAAAACAAACCAAAGAATACAAAGGCAATTCCCATAAACTGACCAAGGCCGCCGGCGATTTGGGTAGCTTTTACCCGGGGCATCCTGAGGGACAACAAGGCCCTGAGTACCCTTCCGCCGTCCATCGGGAACGCCGGAAGAAGATTAAAGAGTGCTAAAAAAAGATTTGCTGAGGCCAGAAAGAGTAGGATAGTTTCTCCATCTACATGCGTGTCCTCAGCTAGTTCGAGCTGAATGCCGGCTAAATAAATAATAATGGACAAGAAGAAAAAGATCACAACATTCACCAAAGGTCCGGCCAAAGCCACTTGGAGTTCTTGGCGGGGGTCTTCAGGGATACGTTCCAGCCTCGCGAGGCCCCCGATGGGGAGAAGGATGATATCGCGTGTCTGAATTCCGTATTTCTGGGCTGTCAACGCGTGGCCGAATTCATGTAAAATGACACAAAGAAAAATGGCGAGGATAAACAAAAGCGACCATGCGGTATCTTCTATTGCTGCACCGGACCTGATATTGGATATTATAATCCATAGCAACAAAAGGGAAAATGTCCAGTGGATGAATACTTTAATTCCTTTGTACTTTCCAAGATAAAGCGATACTTTCATGTTTGTATATTATTTTTCAGAGGTCATACCAATTAGTCAGGACAGGCTATGGAATCCCAGTCTGCGTCAAGCAGGTCGCATGTAGTATAATCATCCAAGTGTGTAAAGATCTTCCCAAGTGTGTAACGATCTCCATCATGCCTACTGGACAGGGCTGCCTGCGGAAGGCGGGCCCGAATTCATTTCGTTATAATTTTTTTACAAAATTATGGCTTAATTCTTGGTTTTTTTTGCTTATTTCAACATGCGTTTTACATCCAAAAGTAAAGATAGTTCCTTTTTGGCTATATGATCCCCCTAAGTAGCCGTAAATGTGACTTCTACTTAATTAGTAGTATACCCATCTGTCCCTTTAGCGGGGAGTAAATTGACTGATATCGAATGCCCCATTCCTACAGATCCAACAATCCAGTTAGAATTGTCACGGCCACCTCCCTTTTTGATGGTCACGATGCATCCATCAACATCATGCGTAGGTTGATGCAAGCCTCAGGTGTGGAAGTTATCCATTTAGGACACAACCGTTCCGTTCAGGAGATTGTGGAGTGTGCGATACAGGAGGATGTGCAAGCCATAGCATGTACATCCTATCAGGGAGGTCACATGGAATTTTTTACCTATATGTACGACCTTCTGGCAGCGAGGGACGCGACGCACATCAAAATCTTCGGTGGCGGCGGTGGCACGATTGTAAACGAGGAGATCGCGGCGTTACATACCTACGGAATCACCCGAATCTACTCCCCGGACGACGGCAGAGCCATGGGTTTGGATGGCATGATTGCCGATTTGGTCGAAAGGGCAGATTATACCCTTATGGATCGTATTCCGGACATCAAAAAGGGGACAGTAGTTACGATGGGAGATTTGCCCAGATTGATCACGATTGTAGAAAATAGCCCGGAATTGGCAACCGAGTGGGTCAAAAAGATAACTGAGATCGGAAGTACTGCTAAAATCCCGGTAATAGGCATTACCGGAACTGGAGGAGCAGGAAAATCTTCGCTCGTTGACGAGTTGGTGCGCAGGTTTTTGGTAGCCAATAAAACGCTACGCATTGCCGTATTGTCAATAGATCCCACCAAACGAAAATCCGGCGGAGCCCTTTTGGGAGATCGCATCCGGATGAACGCTATCAACAACCCGCGCGTGTACATGCGTTCCATGGCTACCCGGCAAGCGCACTTGGCACTTTCCAAGCACCTAGCGGAGGTACTTACATTCGTCAAGGCGGCAAATTTTGACCTTATTTTGTTGGAGACATCCGGTATTGGGCAGTCTGACTCAGAAGTTGTCGAATTTTCAGATCTGTCGCTGTATGTGATGACACCGGAGTTTGGGGCACCGACGCAGCTTGAAAAAATCGATATGCTAGATTTTGCGGACATTATAGTCTTAAATAAAGCCGAAAAAAAAGGAGCAGAAGATGCGTTGCGGGATATTAAAAAGCAATACCGACGCAATCATCTGGAATGGGAACTACCAGAAGAACAGCTGCCTGTTTTTGCCTGTAGGGCATCTCAATTTAACGATGCTGGAGTGGATAAGCTCTATAATGCGTTGGTTTGCAGGCTAAATTTGAAAGACGGAAGCAGGTTTGAAGGCATCTATTCTCCCGAGTCGCTAACTACACAGACCCACGTAATTATTCCTCCGGCGAGGGTTAGGTATTTGTCTGAGATCGCTGAAGGTAACCGGAGATACGACGATTGGGTAAGCCAGCAGCAGGAAATCGCTCAGCAGCTTTATGGGATCAGCAAGACGTTGGAAGCCCTTGAAAATGCGTATCCGGAGGTTGACAATCCCACGAAGCAGCTCCTGGTAAGTCTACAGCATAAGCTTGAGCAAAAACTCGATGCCGCATCAAAAAAATGGCTACAACAATGGAAGGAAAAGGCAGGCAGCTATCGTGATGATACGGTTACGTTTACGGTACGGGATCTGCCCATACACGTTAAGACGAGTACTTTATCCCTATCCGGTGTACGGATACCAAAGGTAGCGCTTCCTAGGTACGAGGCATGGGGGGATTTGTTAAAGTGGGGTTTACGTGAGAATTTTCCGGGAGAGTTTCCCTATACAGCGGGCGTATTCCCTTTTAAGCGGCAGGGTGAGGATCCTACGCGCATGTTTGCTGGTGAAGGGGGTCCCGAAAGGACAAACCGGCGCTTTCACTACCTCTCCAGCGGATTGCCGGCAAAGCGCCTTTCTGCCGCGTTCGATTCCGTGACCTTATACGGGGAAGATCCCGATTACCGGCCGGACATATTTGGCAAAGTGGGCAACTCAGGAGTAAATGTCTGTACGTTGGATGATGCGAAGAAGCTGTACTCAGGCTTCGATTTGGCAGATGCCAAGACGTCAGTCTCCATGACGATCAATGGTCCTGCAGCCATTATTACCGCCTACTTCCTACATGCTGCCATAGATCAGCAATGTGAAAAATACATCATAGCAAATGGGCTAGAGGAAGCCGTAAGAAGGAAAATTAGCCAACTATATGAAGAACACGGCGCTGCAGTACCGGCATACAGCGGTAGTTTACCCGACGGACACAACGGGCTTGGTTTGATGCTTTTGGGAGTAAGTGGGGCTTGGGTACTCCCGAAGGACGTATACCAAACGATCAAGTCAGAGACGTTGCGCCGGGTACGGGGCACCGTTCAAGCGGATATTTTCAAAGAGGATCAGGCACAGAATACCTGTATCTTTTCGACAGAATTCTCTTTACGGCTTATGGGTGATATGCAGCAGTATTTCATAGACAACAACGTCCGGAATTTTTACTCGGTTTCCATCTCAGGATACCACATCGCTGAGGCCGGTGCTAATCCCATCACCCAACTTGCGCTTACCCTTTCGAACGGGTTTACCTATGTGGAGTATTACCTTTCCAGGGGAATGGAGGTAGATCAGTTTGCGCCAAATCTATCCTTCTTTTTTTCAAAAGGCATAGACCCCGAATATGCAGTAATTGGGCGGGTAGCCCGAAGGATTTGGGCTAAGGCAATGAAATTAAGGTACGGGGCAAACGAGCGCTCTCAGATGCTCAAATACCACATACAGACTTCCGGTAGATCCCTTCATGCCCAGGAAATTGATTTTAATGACATACGCACCACCCTTCAGGCACTATACGCGATCTACGACAATTGCAATTCACTGCATACGAATGCCTATGATGAGGCAATTACTACACCCACAGAAGCATCTGTAAGAAGGGCAGTAGCTATTCAGTTGATTATAAACAAAGAACTCGGTCTAGCCAAGAACGAAAATCCGTTACAAGGTGCATTTATTATCGAAGAATTAACGGATTTGGTAGAAGAAGCCGTATATTTGGAGTTTGACAGAATCAATGATCGCGGGGGAGTACTTGGGGCCATGGAGACAATGTATCAACGTGGAAAAATCCAAGATGAAAGCATGCAGTATGAGACGCTCAAACATTCTGGAGAATATCCTATTATAGGAGTGAATACATTTCTCTCAAAGGCAGGTTCACCTACTGTCATTCCGGGAGAAATCATCCGAGCCACAAACAACGAAAAGGAAGCCCAAATTAAAAACCTGTCGGCTTACAAGGCTGCTTTTGCCGGCGAGTCTAACGCAATGGTGTCGCAGGTAATGGAGGCATCCATAAAAGGAGAGAATGTCTTCAACCAATTAATGGAAGCGGCTGTCTATTGTTCATTAGGAGACCTGACACATGGACTATACGAGGTAGGCGGTCAATATAGGCGAAATATGTAATCCCAATTAATGTGAAATTGTTTAAACTTCATTCACTTTAAACTGATGTCTAAAAAATCGATTGTTCTTAAAATGAAATCTGACCATGAGTATGAGTCAGTCAATGCCACGGGAAATAAGGTAGGTATTGATATGTATACCGGGGAAGAAAAAAATCATCAATCTCCAATGGAACTTTTATTGTCCGCACTTGCAGGCTGTTCCGCCATTGACGCGGTTCTCATGATGAAGAAGAAACGAAAGGAGGTAGCGGACTTTCAAATAGAAGCAGTGGGGGAACGACATGAAGGCATTCCTGCCTACTATACCGCTATACACCTGACCTTTAAGCTGGCTTCGAAGGATGCTACGCCGGAGGAATTCAATAAGGTCGTTACTCTTGCCGTTGAAAAATACTGTTCTGTTGCTTCTTCGTTAAAGCCGGAAATTACGTTTTCAACCGAAGTTCGAAAGTTGGTATGAGGATAGTGCGCGAATTGGTAAAAGAGGGTGTAAGAATCAGCGTTTTCTCATGGAACAATAAGTATTTGATTAAATTTGAGCTAGGGATGGTAGAGCAGACATTTAAGGTGAATGAAATGGATGTGCAGACCGATAAGGACATCGATTTATTCTTTGACGGGGAGTTTTGGGAAGCCGTCAAAAAAAGATTCGATGAAATGCACCAAATGCTTAGAATTCAACTGGAAAATATTTAAATTTGAATAGGATTTAATTATTCAAAGATGAAATATAGTTTTTTTTTATTGATTGTTCTACTAATAATTTCTTTTGGCTGTAATTCTGAAGGGAGATTTGACAATGATGCGGAGTTTGAATTATTGGATTCTATAATTAAAACAGTAGAAGTTGAGCTGATTCCTTTGCAAAACGAAATAGAGCGGCTAGCCGTCTTTTCTTCTCAGTTGTATGCCAGTGAAGATAGCCTAGTGTCAAAGGCAAATAAGGAGAAATTCATATCCGACAAGGCTGGATGGTTTCGTACGGCAAATGAAACTAGAGATGAAAGTACGGTTTTTGTATCCCTTATGGCATCCGACTGGGATACATCTATCAACGAGGTTTACCTGACAGAACCCTTAGATAGGGAATTTAAACGCATAGTAGAAAAACACCCTATGGTCGCACAGGTTTATTATAATTCCCGAAACCAGCTATCAAGGCTTTTTCCTCCGTACGATTTGGTCAATACGATTGCTCCGGATATAGACGTCACAGCCTTCAACTTTTTTTATTTGGGAAATGAAGCGAACAACCCGATGAAGAAGCATCTTTGGATTGACGAGATCTACATTGATCCGGCTGGCAGGGGGTGGATTATGTCCATAATTCATCCGGTATATTATGAATCGGATTTCAAGGGCGTGTTGGGGATGGACATTACATTAAGCGATTTAATGCGTTATTTTTTAGCCAAATTCGAACAAAACCTTGTTATAATCGACAAAAATGGGACGATCGTCGCAGGTTCAAATAGCGCTATTGAGGCACTTAGCATGCCTCCATTGAAGAATCATACTTACGTTCAGACCATATTGGCCGATAACTTTCGAAAGGAGGATTTTAATTTGTTTAGAAGTAAAAGCAAGGAAGTTCGGCAAATGGCAGCTAAGTTTTTACTTGAAAAGGAAAATGTGTTCGTTTTTCAACTTGAAGGGTATGCGTATAGAGCGTACTGTAGGAAGATGGATCTTGTAAATTGGTATTTGTTAAATCTTCAACATTGAGTTTTGACACAATGAAGATAAACGACGGCAAGGTTTCGGAAAAATTCTCATGGCTATTCAGCTTTGGCATTCTTTCCATTGTACTGACAATCTTGCTGGCATTGTTTTTTTATCGGGCACTTTCAGACAACCTTATAGAGGCCCGACAAATTTTTTTGAATAAACAAGTTGAACTTGCTGCAAATGAAGCGCAGAGGAGGTTTTCGAATTTGGGAACCGAGATTTTGTTGCTAGCCAATTCCCCGGAGAACATGGGTAGCTTGGACAGTGTTACCCAGGCGATATTTGATGATGCTAAGGCACGTAGGATCTTAAATAACTATTATAGCCTCATCGACACCTTATACATCCAACAGCAGGGAAAGACCTATTACTATCGATTGGGCGCGAACAACTATTTTGAAAAAGGAGCTCTAAATAAAGAGTTGAAAAAGGCTTCCTGCCTATCTTGTTTGTATGCTGCTTCCACCCGGAGCAATACGAAGATATTACTTAAACTGAACTTGTATAATTTCTTTTCGGAAGCAACCTTGAATTATTACCTCGGGATGGGGTCCTATAAGTTATTATTCCAAGACGATGTTTTAATAGAACTCAATCGTTCTGATCCTGTTGAGGCTAGGGATATTGCGATCAATAAGACCGTTTACGAGCAGATGTACCGGGAAATAACCGGAGGATTGAGGGGAAGTTATCAAGGCGAGATTGCTGTCGGTGAGGGCAATAACTTACCCGTGCTGATTGTACAGTATCCGTTTTTCTTACACGAATTAGGGAGGGGCTTCGCATTTGTTTTTGTTCAGGATCGAGCCCTACTTACTTCCGGCATATACGGTAACTATTTTTTCATCTTTGCGGCACTTTTTGGATTACTACTAATTATATTATCATTTATTTTCAAGTTTTTCAACTCCTCTCATGAAAAGAACCTCCTTCTCGAAAAGAACTCAAGAGAACTTGAGGAACTGTTCAGGCAGCAGACCATGTTGCTTCAGCAGACAAGGGGGTTCATTTATTACCACGACAAGCATTGGAAACTTTATCAAATTAGTGAAAACGTAAGAAGTGTTCTTGGATATACGGTCGAGGAGATCCTTATGATAAATGTTGAAGAGATTTTTGAGAATTACACCAAAAACTATCTGGATGCAATAGATATAAGTGTTCAAGAAAAAAGGGATTATTTTTACTACGAGGCCGACGCAAGAAGAAAAAGCGGTGATAGGATTCGTGTAAAATTGTTTGAGAAATTGTTCTATGATGAAACTGGATCTTTCAACGGAGGCGTCGGCATATGTACAGATATCGACGAAAAATACCTTTCTGACCAAGAGCTAATCAGGAGTGAGAATCGATTGCGGTCGGTATTAAAGAGTCTTCCGGATATTATCTTCATTTACAATAATGAAGGCATCTTTCTGGATTATTATGTTCAGGATGAATCCTTGCTGCTGGTTCCTCCGGAATTATCTATCGGTAAAAGCATTACAGATGTGGTGCAAGGTCAGAACGGGAAGGATTTGATGGAGGCGTTCTTCAAGGCGGCTAGCACAGGGAAGATGCAGACCAAGGAGATGGAGCTGTTGCTTGACATTGGACGGAGGTTTTTTGAAGTCCGCTTCTTCAAGTTGGATGAAAACCGCATCATGTCGGTAGCTAGGGATATCACAGGGCAAAAGCTTTGGGAGCGTGGTCTCAAAGAAGCCAAGGAAGCAGCTGAAAAGGCCAATATCGAAAAATCACTTTTTCTAGCCAGTATGAGCCATGAAATAAGAACGCCGATGAACGGATTATTGGGGATCATCGGCCTGCTGCAGAACACGAAGATGACTAAAGAGCAAGAGAAACTCATCGGCATCATATCAGAATCGGGTGAATCGCTGCTGGCTATTGTAAACGATATCTTGGATTATTCTAAAATAGAAGCGGGAAAATTAGAGTTGAACCCTGTGAACTTCGACATCAGAAAGGAGTTGACCCGTATCGTCAATATTTTTTCAGGAATGGCCCAAGCGAGGAAGATCAGAATCCGCCTGAAAGTAGATGTAGATATTCCTGATTTTATTGAGTTGGATAAGGATAAACTTAGTCAGATCTTTATTAACATCATTGGTAACGCTGTCAAGTTCTCCTATTTCGAAGGGGAAATTTCAGTTATTATAAAGGGGGAGATTTTGTTTATAGACAACCTCATTCTTCATTGCATCATCAAAGATAATGGTGTAGGAATTCCCGAGGATAAATTGGGTATGTTGACCATGCCTTTTACGCAAGTGCAGGAATCTCAGAATTTGGAGTACAAGGGGACAGGTCTGGGCTTGGCAATCGCTAACCGGCTAATCGAGCTAATGGGAGGCTCCCTCCAAGTTGAAAGTGAATTAGGGGCTGGATCTACTTTTTCGTTTACGCTGATGGCAAGAAACAATAGTCAAGAATGTCCGGAGTCACTGCAGGTTGAAAATCATGAGATACCACAGGATTTAGAGAATATAGCGAAAAACTATCCCCTCCAAATTATGCTCGTGGAAGACAATGAGATCAACCTGCAGTTTATGACCATGCTGTTGAATCAGATGGGATACAACGTATCGGTAGCTGCTAACGGTCTAACTGCTATACAGCTCATCGAGAAGCAATCCTTTGATCTAATCTTTATGGACAATCAAATGCCCGGTATGGATGGCATAGGCGCTACAAAAGTAATCCGCACCATTCCGAATGGATTTCAGTCTTGCGTCATTGGACTATCTGCGAATGTTTTCAAAACAGATATTGACAGGGCATTGGAAGCCGGAATGGATGATTACCTCACCAAACCTGTCCGAATCAAGGACATTATCGAGAAGATTAAAGATTGTTACCAAGGTGCGTATCGAAGGAAGTAAACCAAAACCCAGCCTAAATAACCGTGTTCGGGTCAAAATCCTCTAGGTAATTGGCAACCTGTTTCACAAACATACCTCCTAATGCTCCATCTATTACCCGGTGATCGTAGGAATGGGAAAGAAACATTTTGTGCCTGATAGCGATCACATCACCTGAAGGAGTTTCCAATACCGCAGGCTTCTTTACTATCGTACCCACCGCCATAATGGCGACCTGTGGTTGCACAATAATCGGTGTCCCCATGATGTTACCAAATGAACCCACATTTGATAATGTATAGGTGCCTCCTGACAGTTCATCTGGAGATAATCTGTTGTCTCTCGCCCGTAGCGCCATGTCATTTATCTTTTTTGAAAGATTATTTAGGCTATAGGTATCTGCATTTTTTATCACCGGTACGATTAGGTTACCATTTGGCAGAGCGACAGCTATCCCAATATTGATATCCCTTCTCTTGATAATTTGATCTCCATCTACGGAAATATTGATCATGGGATAGTCTTTCAGCGCCCTCGCAATTGCGTGAACGAAAAAGGGAGTATAGGTAATGTTTTCCCCTTCCCGCTTTTTATAGATTTCCTTTATTTTGTTTCTCCAAAGCACGAGGTTTGTAAGGTCGGCTTCTACAAAGGAAGTTACATGTGCCGAAATATTTTTCGAATCGATCATGCGCTGGGCGATCATCCGACGCATACGATCCATGGTGATGATCTCATCTCCTCCGGCTAAGGTATCTTCCGCTTTAGAAGTGACCAATGGCTTAGTTGTTCCGGTCTTTTGGGAATCTCCCCGGACTTTCAGATAAGCGAACATATCCTCTTTTGTTACTCTCCCATCTTTTCCAGTGCCGGGGATTTGAGCCAGTTCTTCGGATTGAATATGTTCTTTTTTGGCAATGCTAAGTACAAGTGGGGAATAAAACCTAGGGTCACCGGCGGTTCCTGACGGGCTGTTTCCATTGCCAGTCGGCATGATCAAGGCTGCGGTGTTAGCGGGAGCAATTGCCAGAATGGATTCATCACGAGTTGATTGGTGCAACTCTAGCCGTTGATCAATCTTCTCTTGATCATCATTAACTTCAATCAATGCGATCGGCTTGCCAACACCTACGACCTCACCCTCTTTCACCAAGATTTTCTTCAGTATACCGGCATTGATGGCAGGAACCTCTGTATCTACTTTGTCGGTAGCAACCTCCAAAACAGATTCGTCTTGTTCTATCTGATCGCCCTCCTGCTTCAGCCAAGTCAGGATAGTCCCCTCAATAATGCTTTCTCCCATTTTGGGCATTATCATTTCTACCTCTGCCATGATAAGTTTTTTATTGGGTTAGATTTATAAGTGTAAAATTATATTCCAAATTTTGATTATTAAACTTAAAAATCAAAATTATCATTCCATTACGTCTGTAATCGTAGTACGTAGCAGGTTAAGTGCGGATATGGCTGTCAGATGTATGTTTATCGTTCGGTCAGTGGTTAATTGGAGTAATTTGGTAGTCACCCCTCCGGGGTAGCTACAGGCTATCCACACCGTGCCAACAGGTTTTCCCGTTGTTTCTCCGCTAGGTCCTGCTATCCCGCTGCTAGCAATACCAAAATCGGCATGAAATTGTTCCCGTACGCCATAGGCCATTTCGATGACAGTTTCTTCGCTTACGGCTCCATGGGTGCCCAAGGTGCTTGGGGATACCCCAAGTAGTTTGGACTTAATTTCGTTTTGGTAAGGGACAACGGCCCCCTGAAAGTAAGCACTTGATCCGGCTATGCTTGTAATCAGATGGGCAATATACCCACCAGAACAGCTTTCTGCAAATGCCACAGTTTTCCGCCTCTCCTTCAGGAGCTGTCCGACAGCTTCCTGAAGGCTGATTTTGTCGTAGCCATAAATGTATTTGGCTATTAGAGGCTTAACTTTAGCAAGTTGTTCCTCTACGGCCGCACGCACAAACTCTTCGTTATCACCGAATGCCGTAAGCCTAAGCTTCACCTCGCCAAGTGAAGGGAGATAGGCTAATCGAACATGCGGGGGGAGTGCTTCTTCCCACTCTTTAATTAGATCTGATAACCAACTCTCTCCGATTCCGACTGTTTTCACAAGCCGGTGGAAGATCACAGGAAGATCAAAGAGAGTTTGTAGCTTTGGCAGGACAAAATCGGACATTAATTTTTTCATTTCGTGGGGTACTCCAGGCATGGACATCCACACAGTATTACGTTCTTCAAACCACATACCAGGCGCCGTACCCACTTCATTAGGGACATAGGTGCACTTGGTAGGAAGATGCGCCTGTAATTTATTTGTCTCTGTAAGTTCCCTGCCTCGGCGCTCAAAGAACGTCCTTACCGCCTCAAGTGCCTCAGGAACCAATGAAATAGCACAATTAAAATATTCCGCCAATAACGGTTTGGTAAGGTCATCTGCAGTTGGACCTAGACCTCCCGTCATCAATACGATATCAGCTGCCTTTTCCGCAGCATCAAACGCCTGAAGAATGTCGTCTCGGTTGTCTCCGACCGTTGTCCGGCGGACCACCCGAACGCCAATTTTGTCTAACTCCTGACTGATCCAGAGGCTATTCGTGTCCTGTATCTGCCCATAGAGCAGTTCATCGCCTATGGCTAAGATTTCAGCAGTGACTGTTTTCTTCATGTTTCGAAAGGTTCTTTTCAGAGGTTATAACTTTTTGCGTAGTGCTGGTCGGGATAGGCTGTTCAAATCCTGAGTCAAAGTATTTAAACTCGATGGTCATTCCCACGCGTGAGAAGGTCATCCTACCCGTTTTTTCCGCTTGGTAGTTTTGGTGGCTAATTTAGCGAATTTCATCTAGGTGCTCCCTAATCCTATATGATTTTGAATGCTTCTGAAGAGGTACAGATTCGAAACAGCTGACTATCAAGGAAAATGATTCATTCCACTATCAATGGTCACTCATGCAAGGCCATTCAAGCGAACTTGTTCAGGTACCTAGAGCCCGATGTTTCCGTATTCGCTTTCAGCAGGTCCGCCTAGACTATTTTTGTGATTACTGTTTTTTCGCCTAGGAAACGCCGTTCCATTCCCACTAAAAGATGTTCAGCCACCATCCAAGTGTACCAGTGCCAGTGTCTCCCAGCCATTAAGTTCCATGTTATGCCCTACGGTTTCCATGGCATAGGTGATTTTTTGCTTGAAAGCCCAGCAAGTTTCTCTACGAAGCTCCAATATCTCGGAGAGTTCATTCAATGTAAGATCAATGTCTTTGCGATTGGATAGGTAAAGTATGTAAAAGGCCTTTTCGATGGGAAATTTCAACTTATGGAATAAGGTGTCTACGGTAGGAGACTCCAGGTAATTGCAATTTTTACAACGTCTGCTATATTTGGTTCCTTCCGCGTACTTGTTGTAGGCGCATTTTTTACACCGAAAACACCCTTTCCACTTCAACTCTGAAAGAAATTCCAAACAGGCATTTGTATCGGGAAATACCTTCTTAAAACCGTCGAAATCAAGCCCCTTCATCAAGGCCAGGTTTTTGGTTACCTGTTCCACGTTGATCCGCAATTGTTCGTTATTTTCCTTCAGATAATTATTGATTGTGGTCACTTGGACGTTTAGTTCTTGGAGCGTGAGGTTGGTAGTTTGGAGCGCGACGTTCTTTTCGGCCAAATCCGACGCCATTAATTCGATTTCCTTGGTCCGTTCTTTTACTTTTCGTTGCAGCTGTACATTCATGTCCTCAATTAGCCGGTTTTTTTCCTCAAGAACCAACGTTTTTTCCTCATGGGCTTCTTTGTATTTATCCTGAAGAAATTTGAGCTGTCTGAAAATCGACAAGGAGAACAACACAACTTCTAAAAAAATAACCGGATGTACAAAATACCAGTTGAGTACCGGGTCGGTAAACAAAACGAAGTCTTTAGTGTAGGAATGTGCAATTACTAAAAACAGACAAGCATACGCGAAGGTATAGGACCATGAAAATACCTTTACCCTTAACAAACGTATCAGCCCCATCAAAAAAGGGACAAACAAGACCAAAATAGCCCCGATAAGTACGGGCAATTGCGGGATGGTGTATCCGTAGGTCTGATTTAAGAATAGAAGTGTTTTCAAAATGGCAGCGCCTATCGTGACTTTTGTCAACAGGCTGTCCTTGACGTATTTCTGGACAAAGTGATTGGAAAAAAGCAGCGTCGAGAGTACCATCACCAATTCCGTAACCCGATGGTTTGTGAAGTCGTTTATCCGCGGAAATGAGGACCAAAGGTACTGAAATCCTAATCCGTCTCTGCCCAGAGAAAACCAGATGCAGGAAACAAGCAATAAGGAAAAATAAAAATAGAGCAGGTTCCTTAGCTTCACAAACAAATATAAGTTGAAACAAAGAATCAGCATCAATACCCCATAATAGATCCCCAACAAGAAATATTCATTCAGCGAATGGGAAATAAAGCTTTCGTTGGTACGCAGGTGAATACTGAATCCTAGCGGATAACTTCTTTTTACCTTTATATAATACGCCTTCTCCTCCCCAGGACCAAGATCGAGATAGAAATTGAAGTTTTTATGGTTGATTTTCCGCTCAGAAAATTCAAGGTCATACCCGACTTTCGTGGGTATATAGTTTCCATGCCTATCCGGAAAATAAAAAGTGATTTCATCCACATCAAACCCCCAGCATTCAAAATACCAGGAATGGTCTGAAGCGGTTTGCCTGTTTTTAACCATCAGTCTCAGCCATATCTCGTCATCTAATGCATCCGGAGTGATGCGATCGTCGGTGATGCGGCGAAAATTCGAGGAGAATCCCGGTGCGGAAACATCCACTACAGTCATCGAGGAACTCGTGTCAATATAGAAGTCCAAATAGCGAATGACGGGCAGGTGCTCATCAGCATCAGTCAATTCAATTACTGTAGGGGCGGATCTCTGTGTTGCCGAAACAGACGGGGCTATTATGCTGATCACGAGATACAGAAAAAAACTGTAAATCACATGTTTTTTGGACAAGAGTTTCAAGGTGTCTGTTTTCGAAATGTACTTTTAAATATACAAAGAAAAACATCGGCCGATTAATCAGGGTAAAAATTTTCGTTTACAAATTTTAATACACTGATAATCAATATTTTTAGGTAAGCGCAATTAATATTCAGTTAGCTGACTGATCTTGCAGGTTGGCGATGCTTTCCGGGTATTCGGGATAATACGTTAATCTTCAGCCGGCTTGATCCTATCATCCATAAACAAATGAAAAACTTTTAGTGAAATAGCCGATTTATTAAACGGAAGAGCAGTTTTTACTGTTTTTTTTAACAATATGCTAGCCGTTTAAAAAGGAAGGCAATCAACTTAGGCTGCGATTCAATGCGATGCGGATTGATCCTCAGCAATGGCTGACTGATCAATTTTGTTTCATTTAAACACATAAGGGATGCTAAAAACCTATTTATTAGTATGTTACCTGCTCGGGTGTGATTTTCGTTCGCGCATTTTTTGGGTACATTTGTTAGGTGACTAAACCCAAATTCTAATTTTCCAATGCCTAACGCATCAAAAAACGACACAAATAAACTGAGAAGGTGGGCATATGTACCCTTATTGGTGGTTTTGATCTCGGCAATGCCACAAGAACCGGGGCTGAAGGCAATCTTTAACGGGAATGTTTATATAGGTGTCGCATTGGGTACCGGTAAAGTAAGAAGCGCAGATCCTGAGCTTCTTTCGGTACTGGGTCGGCATTTTAACAGTATCAGTCCTGAAAACCTACTAAAATGGGAATCCGTGCATCCACGTTTAGGGGAATTCCATTTCCGTGATGCGGATGACTATGTTGCTTTGGGCGAAAAACTCGGGCATTTTGTTGTAGGCCATACGCTCGTGTGGCACAATCAGACTCCCGAATGGGTATTTCAGGAACCCGACGGATCGCTTCTTCCAAAAGAAGCGCTACTTGCTCGGATGGAAGCGCATATCGAACAGGTGATGGGTAGGTACAAGGGGCGAATACATGGTTGGGATGTTGTAAATGAGGCGTTTACAGATGAAGGAGAATTTAGAAATTCCCGGTGGTTTTCAATAGCTGGGGCCGACTTTATCAAACATGCTTTCCTTAAGGCCCACATGGTAGATCCATCGGCAGAGCTGTATTACAACGACTATAATCTGTGGAAACCTTCTAAAATTGATGCGGTGGTTGCGTTTGCAAAAAAGTTGCGCGCTGAGGGTGTTCAAATCGACGGCATTGGGATGCAGGGACACTACGGGTTGACAAGCCCTACAATACAAGAGATTGAGCTTTCTATCAATAAAATCAATCAGGCAGGCTTCAAGGTCATGATAACTGAACTAGATATTGACGTGCTACCAAAGCCCACCCCGCGGCAAGGAGCAGAAGTTAATGATCGGTTTGGCTATGACCGGGCCAACGACCCGTATACAGAAGGGTTGCCTGCCGAAATCAATGAGAAGCTAGCCGACAGGTATGCGGCGCTTTTTCGACTGTTTGGACGACATCAGGACAAAATCAGCCGGGTGACCTTATGGGGCGTAAGGGATCAAGACAGCTGGCTCAATAATTGGCCGATACGGGGAAGAACTGCCTACCCCCTTTTGTTCGACCAAGATTATAAGCTAAAGGAGTTCATTTATGACCGGATAAAAGGAGCTGCAGGTGAATTCCAGTAGTGGTCCCTTCTAAAAGAGAGTTATTTATCAAACCTATAAATCAATGCGCTTACCCCGGATGTTGCCATCCGGAAATGTCAAATCTGAAGGTAGAAAGGAGGATTCCCCATAACCTTCAGATTTTTTGTTTTTCTTATGCAGACGAAACGCAGACTTCTCTATGAGCTACAAGCACATTTTCCCAATTTTAATTGCCGGATTTTTGATAAACTGTTCGCCAAAGGAGAACGCGGCTACCGACCATCCGCAAGAACTGCAGGACTCCGTAGCGCCTAAATTTCGAAACCAACCTTTAGTCACTGACATGTTTACAGCGGATCCATCCGCACATGTATTCCAGGGCAAAATATACATCTACCCGTCCCATGATGTGGAATCCGACGTAGCGGAAGATGATTTGGGGTCGCATTTCAACATGGCGGATTATCATGTCTTTTCCATGGACTCACCCGCCGGAGAAGTAAATCACCACGGCAAGGTACTTGATATCGCGGATGTCTCTTGGGCTGATAGACAGATGTGGGCCCCGGACGCGGCGGAAAAAGACGGAGCCTATTACCTCTATTTTCCTGCGAAGGATAAAGAGGGTATTTTCCGACTTGGCGTGGCAGTTGGCAAGAATCCCGTTGGGCCTTTTGTGCCGATGCCCGAACCAATAGCTGGAAGTTTCAGCATAGATCCTGCCGTATTCAAAGATGATGATGGGCAGCACTACATGTACTGGGGAGGGATTTGGGGAGGACAACTTCAGAAGTGGCAGACTGGGGAATACCTATCCTCCGGGGATAGCCCTTCTTCTGGTGAACCGGCAGCAAATGAGCCTGCGATCGCCCCGAAAGTAGCAAAATTAAGTGAGGACATGTTGGAATTCGGAGAAACGCCAAAGGATGTGCTACTACTGGACGGGGAAGGAAAGGCCATTACGGCAGGAGACAATGAAAGGAGGTTTTTCGAAGCCGCTTGGCTGCACAAACACAATGGAACGTACTATTTCTCCTATTCAACGGGAGATACCCATAACATCGCCTATGCTACCGGAGACAGTCCATATGGCCCCTTTACGTATCGGGGAGTACTCTTAAATCCTGTTCAAGGTTGGACAAACCATCACTCTGTGGTACAATTTGAAGATCAATGGTATGTGTTTTACCATGACACCCAGCTATCAGGAAAGACCCACCTAAGGAATATCAAAGTGGCGCCGCTAAACCACCTACCGGATGGCACAATAGTGCCTGTAGATCCCATGGTGACCGAGTAACAATACCTCGGTTTGGGTTCCTGTACGCCACGTGTATCCTAGGCCGATTGGCAACTTTCCTTGCAGGGACGTTAGATTTACTGAGACAGTGAGCACTATTCGCAATGCTCCCAAGCTATCACAGAAGGTTAAATCGGTCTGTAACCTTCCCCTGATGCTCAAGGAAGTTAGCATGAATTTTGACAGGAGAGTTTCCGATTTCTTCCGTCCCAACAGTGCTCCTTTTGGGGATGAAATGTCGAATATCATCTAGGAGTGTTCTCAGCCCACCAAACGGCTTCTAACCAAGTAGACACAGTAAACCAAAAAGGTCGTATGTCCTGTTCTTTTGAGAATGGCTTAGTTTTGGAAGAAATAGAAGAGGAGTACCCAATATGCCCGGCTGACCCATTGCGATATTCCGAAATTTTCGTCAAACTTTCGGATAGCTGAAACCCTAGGCCGAAGTACTTTAAATTGGACCGAGGACACCATAAGCGAAATGTTAGTTGACAGTTCTACGCTCCGCCCCTCCTGGAACGCGAAGCCCCGGACGGATAGAAGAAGGAGGTACTAAAAGACACAGGCAATACAATCACCTATGCGCCTTTCGAGCAATATGAAATGCACATGTGTTGACGACATTTAAGAAAACAAAAAAGCGGCATTTTTGCCGCTTTTTTGTTGACCGACCAGGGCTCGAACCTGGACTCTTCTGAACCAAAATCAGACGTGTTGCCAGTTACACCATCGGTCAATTTGACCCCCCTTTTGCTAAGGTGTCACAAATGTAGGGTGCCTTTTTTTTTAATGCAAATCCTAATGCCATCATTTCTGTTGTTTTTTTATTCACTCAACATGGCTGAATGATTCTTCTGCGCTGCATGTAGTCAATTCCGTCACAGTCAGTCCTTTATTTTTTTACAGAAAACGCCATGCATTGCCCGTGTTTTCACAATGCTTCGTTCACCTTAAAGGTGAACCAACTATATGACCATATAACACCTGATTCTTTCTCTGACATAATAAAGTTAGGTCTCAAACGTACCCGGTTGCAACTTGCCATCAAAGTAAGATTTATTACCTAATTAACATTGCATGTTTAAGCTTGTATTTCCCATTATTTTGGCTTTTGTTTTTTCAACATCACTCTACGCCCAAGAAGTTTTCAAAGGAAAAGTCATTGATAAACAGAGTCAGGAACCGCTTTTCGGATCGTATGTATTTTTAAAGACGGCCGAGGGAGAGACGCTTAGTTCTTCGTTTACGGATTTCGACGGGACCTTCAGCATCAAAAAACCTAAGCAGGCCGAGTTTCTCGTAGAAATCTCTTTTATCGGATATAAGCCATTCTTAAAAAACGTCAAGGCACCAGCAACAAACGATTTGGGCATTTTTGAAATCGAAACTGACGGACAGGAATTAGAGACATTTGAGATTTCCGCGGATGCCCTTGGCGGAGAAGTTCGCGGCGATACCGTAGCTTTTAACGCTGCTGCGTTCAAAACCCGCCCCGAAGCAGATGCAGACGAGTTGGTCAGAAAGATGCCGGGTGTGGTTATTCAAAATGGCGTCATTCAAGTTCAGGGTGAAGAAGTAAAGGAAATCTTGGTAGATGGCCGTCCCTTCTTTGGGGACAACCCTGCCGCGGCGCTAAAGAACCTTCCCGCTGAAGTAATAGAACGCGTGGAATTCCTGGACAGAAAAGGGGATGAAGCACAGCTTACCGGTTTTGACGACGGCGAAACGATAAAGACAATCAATATTATCACCAAGCCCGACAAAAGGGCCGGTAGGTTTGGGAAGTTCTATGGTGGATATGGGACGGACAATAATTACCTCGCCGGCGGAAATATGAACCTGTTTAACGGACCTAGGCGACTTTCGATATTAGGTCTTAGCAATAATATAAATCAGCAGAATTTCGGATCTGATGAGTTGGGAAATATCGAAGGAGACGATAGCCGTAGGGGTGGGGGATCTGACCTGTCGGTAGGCAACCTCCCGGGAATAACGACCACAAATGCGGTTGGGGTGAACTTTTCCGATGAGTATCTAGAGGAGAAATTGAAAGTTACGGGCAGCTACCTTTTTAACAAACGGGATAATGTATTAAACACGGTCTCGTCGAGAGAATACATTTTGCCGAATGACAGCCTACAGATTTACAATGAGAAGAGGTTTAGTCAAACCAATACGGAAAGTCACCGTATGAATTTCAGAATTGATTACGACATAAACGAACGGCATGCCCTAATTCTCCGTCCCCAGTTTGGATATGACAAAAGTAATTCCATCAATATTCGGGATGCGGTAAATTTGTTCGACCTGCAGAATCCCATTAGCAGGAATGAGAACTCTACGGAAAACAAGAGGGAGTCGATGAACTTCGGCAACTCTGTGTATTATCGTTACAAATTTGCCAAAGAGGGGAGGGTATTTTCCTCAAGTTTGCGGACAAGCACCTATGACAGCAAAAGCAGGTCCGATTTGGTGGCCGTTAACGAAAATTACCGGACTGCGACGACGGATAGCCTTATTCAGTTCAGGGATAATTTGTACACGAGTATGTATTACCGGGCGCGCGTAAGCTTTTTCGAACCGCTAAGTGAGCGATCCAATCTGAGGGTGAATTATACCCTATCAAACAACCTTTCTGACACGGAACGGGACGTGACATCAAGAGAGCAGGAGACCGCGGTTATCAGCTTGGATAGTGTCCTTTCCAATCAATTTGAAAACAAATACCAATCCCAGTTCGCCGGTATAGGCTATAGCTACCGATCGGATAAAATGTCGGTCTATTCCAACGTAGACCTTCAGTCGGCAAAGATCGACAGCGACAGAATTTTTCCGGGGTTTGAAAATACCAAACGTACCTTTACGAACATTTTGCCGCAGGTAGTCCTCAATTACCAGTTCAATGAAATGAGCAGCATGCGAATAGACTATAACACCAGTACTACCGCTCCTACCATACGACAGCTTCAGGACGTAATTAGCAATTCGAACCCGCTACAGCTTTCCAACGGTAATCCAGACCTAACCCAGGAATACAGCCATCGGATGTTTGCGAGGTTTCGAAGGATGAACCCAGAAACAAACAAATCCATCATGCTATTTGTGTATGGGAATATGCGGCGGGATTTTATTGGAAATGAGACGTTCGTAGCAAATAGAGACTCGCTGATACAGGGAGAAGTGCTGCTTCCGCAAGGCGGACAGTTTAGTCGCCCCGTCAACTTGGACGATTACTATTACTTAAGGGCATACGTTAGTTATGGATTTCCATTGAGGTTTATGAAAAGTAACTTGAGTATCAATAGCGGTATGCGCATGAACAATCGGCCCGGCATAATTAACGGGGAGCTTAACTTCAACCGCAATACCGGAATATCCCAAGGAATTAACCTGAGTAGCAACATTAATGAGCGTATCGATTTTAACCTGTCTTCAACGGGGAGTTATACGATGGTGCAAAGTAGCTTGCAGCAGGATCTGGCTAACAATTTCTACACCCACAATACGCGGATGGATTTGTTCTGGAACTTTGCTGGGGGATTTTTTGTGGGCAACAATGTCAACCACCTTGTTTATTCAGGACTTGGGGAGGACTTTGATAGATCTATCCTGCTCGTGAATCTAGAAATGGGGTACCGTATTCCTCCATCAAAAAAGGCCGAAGTGAAGCTGACCGTTTTCGATCTGATGAACCAGAATGTCAGCATAGACAGAAACGTTACCGATGTTTTTGTAGAAGATGTCCGCACGCAGGTTCTTAGACAGTTTTTCATGTTGACCGTTACCTACAATCTAAGGAGGTTTGGCGGATACAACATGAATATGTAAAACAAAAAATCCCGACAATAACGTCGGGATTTCAACTACTTTTTCTGGGCTAGAACCCATTTTTTAGCGTTCAGAAAGGCTTCTATCCATGGAGATACCTCATCTCCTTTTCTATCAGCCGGATAATATGGCCAGTTCCATGAAAAAATCGACCGCTCGATATGGGGCATAATCGCAAGGTGCCTTCCATCGGGAGAAGCAATTCCCGCAACGGCAAAGTCAGACCCATTGGGGTTGCCAGGGTATGCACTATAGCTGTACTTCATAGCAATGGCATAGGTTTCGTAGCCTTGGGGCAGATGAAATTTTCCCTCCCCATGTGCTACCCAAACCCCCAGACGGGATCCACTCAATGATCCAAGCATGACCGATGTATTATCAGGAATGGTAACATTAACAAATCCGGACTCAAACTTATGACTATCGTTGTGCTGCATTTTGGGAGGCGATTGGTGTTCTGGATAGAGAAGTCCCAGTTCAACCATAAGCTGACACCCGTTGCATACCCCTAGACTTAATGTATCCGGTCGGCTGTAGAAATTATCTAACGCCAGCTTTGCCCGTTCGTTGTACAGAAATGCTCCGGCCCATCCTTTTGCAGATCCCAATACGTCAGAATTTGAAAATCCGCCGACAAAGACAATGAGCTTTATGTCTTCCAACGTTTCTGCTCCGGATATTAGATCCGTCATATGGACATCTTTTACATCGAAACCGGCCAACCATAAGGCATGTGCCATCTCACGGTCTCCGTTGACACCTTTTTCTCGGATGATTGCTGCCCTCAGGCCGGACAACGTTGAGCGATGGCGGTCTAATCCAAGCAATCTGAGATCGCCTATCCAATTTTCCCTTATGGAATAGGTCAGCGGCTGTTCAGCGATATGTTGCTTTCGTAAAGCTGCGAGATGCGGACCACTTTGTTTTATATCCAAAAGATACGACGATTCAAACCATTTTGCCCTGTAGGCATTGACATCAAGCAAGATGTCTAACCCATCAAACGAAATGGATGAGTCGTCCGTCACGGTTCCCAATAGCTGTACCCGTATACCGCTGCTTTCTAGCATAGCGATTGCCTCTCCAGTGGCTTCCAGCTGTAAGATGACTCCCGGGTTTTCGGCAAATAACGTCGGAATAGGGTCTTCCTCCAAAAAATTCGCTCCCATCAAAATCCCGCATGAGGCAGTTGGAAAGCACATCTCAAGCAACGCTGTAATCAATCCCCCAGAGGAAATATCGTGGCCAGCCAGCACCAATTCCTTGTTGATAAGTGCTTGTACGGCAGCGAAAGCGTTCGCAAAATAAGCTGGGTCTTTTACATCCGGAACGTCACTTCCTACCTGCCCGAGTACTTGTGCTAGGCTGCTTCCCCCCAGCTTATGGTCATCTGACGAAAAATCGATAAGGACTAGCACACTACCAGGTATAGGCGCTAAATCCGGAGAAACTGTTTTTCTGATGTCCGAGCATTCGCCAATGGAAGAAATAATAACTGTTCCGGGCGAATAAACAGTTTGGCCATCGGGATATTTCTGCGTCATGGAAAGGGAATCCTTACCCGTAGGAATATTTATGCCCAAAGCGATGGCAAACTCACTCGTAGCTTGCACTGCCCGGTAAAGTCTGAAATTTTCTCCCGGATTTTTGGCCGGCCACATCCAGTTGGCGCTGAGCGAAACACCGCTTAACCCATCCGTAAGTGGGGACCAGACCAGATTGGTCAGCGCCTCTGCGATGGCAAGGCGGGAACCAACCTGAGGGTCTGCCAAGGCAGCTACAGGGGCATGTCCGATTGATGTCGCAATGCCTTTATTACCTGTAAAATCCAAGGCCATGACGGCCACATTGTTCAGTGGCAGCTGTATCACTCCGGTACATTGTTGGGTAGCAACCCTTCCAGTCACGGATCGGTCCACTTTATTTGTCAGCCAATCCTTACAGGCGACTGCTTCTAACTGAAGCACGTCTTCCAAATAGCTCATCCACTTGGTCTGATCATAGTGCAGCGGGGGAAACAGCTGAGCCGGAGTGTTGTCTTCCAGCACGGTTTTAGGCGAAGAACCAAACATGTGGGAAAGGTTCCAATCAACAGGTTTTTCTCCGGTCCCTGCATTTTCAAACTTGAAGTGCATGTCGCCGGTAGTCTCCCCAACCACGTATAGTGGTGCTCGCTCTCTGTCCGCAATGCGCTTCAATACCCCCAGGTCATCTTCTTTCACCACCAAGCCCATACGTTCTTGGGATTCGTTGCCGATAATCTCTTTTGCAGAAAGCGTAGGGTCTCCAATAGGAAGCTTATCGATATAAATTGTGCCTCCGGTATCTTCTACTAGTTCCGACAGACAGTTTAAGTGTCCCCCTGCCCCATGGTCATGGATGGAGACAATTGGGTTGTGGTTACTTTCGGCCATGGCACGGATTACATTGGAAACCCGCTTTTGCATTTCGGGATTTGATCGCTGTATGGCGTTGAGCTCGATGGCATTGCTGAACTGACCAGTATCGACGGAAGAGACGGCACTTCCACCCATGCCAATACGGTAATTATCGCCGCCCATAACTACGATCTTATCTCCTTTTTCCGGCTTTTTCTTCAAGCTATAGGGAGCATTTGTAAATCCTATCCCGCCGGCAAGCATGATCACCTTGTCAAATCCAAAGTCCTTTTCGTCTTCTTTATGTTCGAAGGTTAATACACTTCCACAAATAAGTGGTTGGCCGAATTTGTTGCCAAAATCACTCGCCCCATTTGAGGCTTTGATCAGGATGTCCGCAGGGGTTTGGTACAGCCATTTTCTGGCGGGCATGTTTTCTTCCCAGTTTCTATTCGGTCTGCTGCGGGGATATGCCGTCATGTACACTGCTGTTCCCGCTAAGGGTATAGAGGCCGTTCCCCCTGCCATCCTGTCCCTGATTTCGCCCCCAGCACCCGTTGCTGCGCCGTTGAAAGGTTCTACCGTGGTGGGAAAATTATGGGTCTCCGCCTTCAATGACAGCACGGTGTCTATTTGCCTTAGTTCAAAATAATCGGCGATATCTTGCCGTTTTGGCGCAAACTGAAAGGTTGTTGGACCTTTTATAAAGGCTACGTTGTCCTTGTAGGCGGACACTATTTTACCCGGATTTGCTTTAGAGGTTTTTTTGATGAGTTGAAACAACGTCGTAGGCTGTTCTTCTCCGTCTAGTATGAAGGTACCGTTGAAAATCTTGTGCCTGCAGTGCTCGGAATTTACCTGACTAAAGCCGAAGACCTCACTATCCGTGAGTGGTCTTCCAAGGGTGAGGCTTACCTGTTCCAGATAGCTCACCTCTTCGCTACTTAATGCCAATCCTTCCGATGCGTTATAAGCTCGAATATCTTCCACATGTTTTACTGGTTTTGGAGTTATGTCAATGTGAAACACAGCCTGAGTTAGCCCATTGTAGGTACTTTGTAACATGGGGTCAAACGCATCGCCCGCAGAATAGGTATTGAAAGACTCAATGCGTTGGATACCATTTAGGCCCATATTGGCGCAAATTTCAACGGCGTTAGTAGACCAAGGCGTAATCATTTCTTTTCTTGGCCCTACATACGTTCCGTCAAGTTGACTCTCCTGAAGGAAGGAAGCACCCCCAAATAGCCAGGAAATTTTTTCTATTTCGGTCGTAGCAATAGCCACTGAAGTCTCCAGGGCATAAACGGTATTGGAAGGGTGTTGGAAAAATAATATCATTTATCGGATGGCTATAGATAGAGGCACAAAGGTAAGAAAAGGCAGGAAAAATCTACGAACGAAATTCTATCAATTTACCGCTGCCGAAGAGGAGTAGTGCCGGTGTCCGAATCTGAAAAGTATTGTACTATAAATGCCCGTTAATGGACAGTTTTTACACATGTACAAGCTTATCAAAGGAGGTAAAACATTCTTAGTTTACATTATTTTTAAACATTATCAAACAAATTATTATTCTATAAAAGGCCTAAGAAACAGAATATAAAACCGAAACATTTAGGGTCGATTTTACGGGAATCATGAGATCCGGAAAAGAGGGGAATCGAAGGTGGTTTTGAGAAAAAGAAAAACTATGGAAACTTTGAACCAACAAATAGTTTCCGCCGTTCTTGGACTGATATTTAGATATAATCCATTTGGAAACAAAAAATAAGATAATCGCAGTAGCAAAAAGAGAGTTTTTCCAGTTTGGAATCAAATCCGTCACGATGGATCAGATTGCGCGGGAAGCAGGAGTTTCTAAAAAGACCATCTATCAGGAGTTCACTGACAAGAAGCAACTTGTATACGAGACATTCTCCAGCGAGCTGGATTCGAATGTATGTAAGTTGGTTCAGATTGAGGATGGAGTTGATGGGGTGATAGATCATTTGATCGCATTTTCCAAGTTCCTTCGGGAGCGCTTTACCGACATGCACCCTATGATACTGAATGAGATCAAGCGGTTTTATCCGGAAAGCTGGGCACTCTTTGAGAAATTTAAAGAAGAATATGCCATCAATAGCCTCGAATCGCTTTTAGAAAGAGGAAAGGCCTTAGGTTATTTCCGTCCCGGAATTAACTCCCGGTTATTGGCGATGATGCGGTTGGAGCAGGTTTCTTTTATGTTTGATCCGGTAAAATTTAACCCGTTACGAATTAATCTCGTCGAATTACAGCTACAAATATTTGAACATTTCCTTTACGGGATTTTTACCGATAAGGGAAGGACTGCCTATGAGGAAAAAATGAACCATCAGCTTTAGCATTATGATACACAATAAGTACTTATTTTTAATTGGTCTGGTCACATTTGGGTTTGGGTTCAATCCCTTATTTGCCCAAGAGACACTGCAACTGACGTTAGAGGAAAGCATTCGCTATGCTTTAGAGAACAACGTGGAAGCAAAAAACGCGCAATTGGAGGTATTGATTTCCAAAGCAACCATTGGAGAACAGCGAGCCCAGGGCTTACCGCAGATCAGCAGCACGTTGGAGTTTACCAAAAACTTACAGCCTCCATTGATCATCTTGCCCGCGGAAGCCGGGGGAATAATCGGAGGTGGCGATGACGGTGATGGTGGGTTACCCCCGGATGGCCCCTCAGATGTGACGGTTATTCCGTTTGCGGTAAATTACCAATCCAGTCTTACCACTACGATTGAGCAGATGATTTTTAACGGATCTTACTTCGTAGGACTGAAAGCAGCTAAGACCCTCCGAGAATTAACAGATTTTGATCGTGAAAAAGCACAGATTGATGTGGTAGAAAATGTAACTAAAGCCTACTACACGGTTCTCATCAACGAGGAAAGAAAGGTCTTGGTCAATTCCAATCTTGAGCGTCTTCAACAATTACTTAGCGACACAGAGGCGATTTATGAAGCGGGGTTTGCTGAAAAATTGGATGTTTCGAGAATTAAGGTGCAGGTCAATAACTTAAAAACCGAATTCGACCGAATAAATTCCTCCATAGAGATAAGCAAACAGCTATTGAAAGTACAGCTGGGAGTACCGCTGTCCTTTGAGGTAGTCCTAGAGGAAAGTCTCAACGCGTTGGCAGATGACAACATCTCCTTTTATTCCCTGTTGGATGCCCAGATGTTGGACCGCGTTGAGATTAGTCAGCTCGAGAAAAACATGGAATTGGCCAGCTTGGATTTGAAAAACACCCAAGTACAATACATGCCGAATTTTTCGGCTTTTGGAACCTTCCAGCGGGTTACCGGTGCCCAGGATATTCGCAATGTGTACCAAGCCGACAGGTGGTTTTCTACTTCCTTTGTGGGTTTTAGGGTAGCGATTCCAATTTTCGACGGCTTGAGGAAGAGCCACGTCATTCAACAAAATAGGCTTCAGCTCCGACAGTTGGAAAATGTCAAATATAACACCCTCCAAACGATTCAAGTGGAAGAAATTCAGGCAAAAGAGAATCTCAAAAATAGCCTTTCCGCACTAGACGTCCAGCGTGAAAATAGACAACTGGCTATGGAGGTATTTGAGATGACACGAATCAAGTATCAGGAGGGCGTGGGATCAAACTTTGAAGTCGTAGAAGCGGATGCCGCCTTGAAGGAAGCTGAGACGAATTATTATTCTGCATTGTACGATGCACTGATAGCGAAAGTAGATGTAGAAAAAACACTAGGAATTTTAAAATAACAGGACACTAAAAACATATGAGAAGGTATTATACATTTTTGATGATTGCATTGACAGGCATACTCATCTCTTGCGCCAAAGAAGATTCAGATCTGGAACAGAAGAAGGCCACTCTTCAGGAATACCAGTCCGAAGCCGCTGCCTTAAAGGCAAAGATCGACGCCCTTGCTTCTGAAATATCCGAGATGGATCCCAATTTTGCAAGAAGTGAACGAAAGGCAGTGCTTGTCACGACGATTCAGCCGACGAAAGGGACATTCACCCATTTTGTGGAGATCACTGGGTCTGTCTTATCCAAAAAGAATGTCAACATAAGCGCAGAAGTCGTAGGAAGGGTTCAGAAAGTGACCGCCGTAGAGGGAATGCGTATGCGAAAAGGACAGGAACTGATCAGCATAGACGCGGAATCTATAGAAAGAAACATTGATGAACTTAAAAGCCAACTGGAACTTGCCACGACCATTTTTGAAAAACAGCAACGACTTTGGAACCAACAAATCGGTACTGAGGTACAGTTCTTGGAAGCTAAGAACCGTATGGAAAACCTGCAGAAATCACTCTCCTCGCTAACCCTCCAGAAAGACAAAACAAGCGTTCGCGCTCCTTTTGACGGAACGGTTGAAACTGTCATGGTTCGCCTGGGAGAGTTGGTACAGCCAGGATCTTCCATGATTAATTTTGTCGGTGAGAGTGATTTGTATGTAGAAGGCGATGTCTCCGAAAAATATGTCGGGGTATTGCAACAAGGTGATTCTGTGGAAGTAGTGTTCCCCTCAATTAATAAAGAATTAGAAACGAAAGTAACCGCCATCGGTGCGGTAATCAATCCTAATAACAGAACCTTCAAGGTGGAGGTATTTCTTCCTCGTCTAGAATTGGTAAAGCCTAACATGATTTCGGTATTGCGGATCAACGACTATCAAAACCAAAATGCTGTGATCGTTCCAAGTTACTTAATTCTTCAGGACAACCAGGGAGATTATGTATTTGTAGTGGAAGATGAGGTAGCAAAGAAGCGCTATATTACCCGCGGAATGACCCAAGGCGACGAGACGGAAATCCTTGAAGGATTACAGGGTGGAGAGACGCTGATCGACAAAGGTTTCCGTGAAGTGGGCAACAACGCCCGAGTTAAAATAGCATCGTAACTGATCCTTAATTATGCAGGACGAACCAAAAAAAGAGGTAACTAGAGAGTTTGCACTCTCTACCCTTTCAGTCAATAACCGTACGTCGGTGGTGATTCTTTCTTTTATCATCGCCTTTATGGGGATCTTCGCCTATAGCACCATGCCTAAGGAAAGTTTCCCTGAGGTTGTAATCCCGACCGTATATGTGGGTTCCGCTTACCCTGGTAACTCGCCGGTGGATATGGAGAACCTGATTACTCGACCTATCGAGAAGGAGCTGAAGTCAATCAATAATGTAAAGGATATCAAATCGACCTCGGTTCAGGATTTCTCTTCCATTGTAGTTGAATTTAATCCCAATGTTGATATCTCCAAGGCGTTACAGGACGTGAAGGATGCCGTGGATAAGGCAAAGAGCGAGCTGCCTACCGATTTGGACAGGGATCCCGACGTTCTGGAGGTAAACACCTCTGATTTCCCGATCATGAACATCAATATCTCCGGAAACTATTCTGAGGTTGAGCTCAAAAAGTTTGGGGAATACATCGAGGAGGAAGTGGAAAAATTGTCCCAGGTATCCAAAGCGGACTTGGGCGGAACCGTGGAGCGGGAGATTCGCATTGACGCGGATATCTTCAAGATGGAAGCTATGAAGGTAAGTTTTTCAGATATTTCTGATGCAGTCAATGCGGAAAATATAACTATATCGGGGGGGAATTTGCTATCTGGGGATTTTCGTAGATCGCTGAGAATCACTGGCGAGTTTGAGACTCCTGCCGAACTGGAAGATATTATCGTCAAGACGGAAGAAAATAAAATTGTGTATTTGCGTGATGTTGCGGTCGTAAGAGATACATTCAAAGAACGAGAAAGCTACGCAAGGAGCAAAACATTGCCGGTAGTGACAGTGAATGTTGTCAAACGAAGTGGAGAGAATTTGCTTGATGCTTCGGATGAAATTAAAAAAATTATTCAGAACGCACAGGCAAACCGTTTTCCTGATGATTTGGAAATATCCATTACCAACGATCAGTCCAAAACAACCCGGGCGCAAGTCAAGGATTTGGAAAACAGTATCATTTTGGGAGTTATTTTAGTGGTACTGGTGTTAATGTTTTTCCTTGGATTTAGGAACGCCTTGTTTGTAGGTATAGCCATTCCTTTGTCCATGTTTATCTCTTTTTTGGTGTTAAATTCACTTGGGATCACCCTCAATTTGATGGTCCTTTTCTCGCTGATTCTAGCACTTGGGATGCTGGTAGATAACGGCATCGTGGTCGTGGAAAATATTTACCGGCTCATGCAGGAAGGGAAAAGTTCCGTCCAAGCAGCCAAGGAGGGCGTGGGAGAGGTGGCATGGCCGATCATTACCTCAACAGCCACTACGCTAGCCGCATTTTTACCGCTGGCATTCTGGGATAGCATCGTAGGTGAGTTTATGAAATACTTACCGATCACCCTGATTATTGTACTTTCGTCTTCCTTGTTTGTAGCACTAGTTATAAATCCGGTATTGACGGCCATGTACATGAAGATACAGGATCTTTCCAAAGAAAAGCCAAAACGAAATACCCTGGTCCTAGCGGCGGTAGCAGGTTTGATCGGAATCATCCTATACTTTCCCGGATACACAACGATGGCGAATATCTTTGTCCTTATTGCGTTGCTAAGCTTATTTAACCTGTTTTTTATGCGTAGGGCAATCGTATGGTTTCAAAATGTCTTTTTGGCCAGGCTTGAGAATTACTACGAAGGGGTACTCAAACGTGCGCTAAAGGGTCCTTATCCGTATATTTTCTTCGGTGGAACCATCTTACTCCTGGTCTTTTCCATTGGTCTGCTTGTAGTAAAAGCCCCGCAGGTGTTGTTTTTTCCGGATAATCAGCCCGCATTGATCAACATCTTTCT
>WGNT01000158.1 GCA_016124425.1 Cytophagales bacterium | reverse complement strand
GACATGCTGTTGGAGAATTTCACCAACCAATGGACGGCATGGGCGCACAGTAAAGGGAGGAAAACGAAAAATCAAGCCCATGGATCCCCTGGAAACCTGCTGGATTTATATGCTGCAGTGGATATCCCTGAGGCAGAAACCTTTGGTTCAAGCTTTTTTCCCATCCCAGGCCTCCGAAGGGACAGTGCCGATATCCGAAATGTGGACCCGGATCCGATTATGTTGAAATTTGCTTCATCTGCAGCCCACCTTACCGGTAAGACGCTTGTTTCTAGCGAGACGTTCACTTGGCTGGGAGAGCATTTCAAATCTTCCTTCTCGCAGGCAAAGCCGGAATTAGAGCAAGCATTTCTTGCGGGTATTAACCACATGTTTTATCATGGAATAACCTACTCACCCCGCGATGTGGAATTCCCGGGATGGTTGTTTTATGCGTCGCTTAACCTTACCAGCCACAATAGCCTGTGGCCTCATTTTAAGGGATTTAATGACTTCGTTACCCGTAGTCAATCGGTGTTGCAAACCGGAAGGCCTGCCCAAGATTTGTTGATGTATTGGCCGATTTACGATATTTGGGCAGATCCAAAGGGTTTATCAAAAATGATAACTGTCCATAATATCGACGAATGGCTTCAGCCTACCCCGTTTTATCAGGAGTCTGACAGACTGATGCAACGGGGATATGCCGTAGACTTCGTGTCGGACGCCTTGCTCCACGGATTAAAAATCGCTAATAACGCCATCCTTTCTTCGGGAAACTCGGCGAAGGCCATTCTTATTCCTTCTTCGGAATATATGCCCCTAGAGACACTTCAAAAACTGCTTGAACTTGCCCGAGAGGGGGCAACAGTCATTTTTCAGGAAGCGCCTAAGAACGTACCGGGATATTTTCAGGCTGCCGAGCGGAAAAGTGAGCTGCTATCGGCTTGGAACAGTCTGGAGTTTGAGTCCATTTTAAGGGATGTGAAGGCAGCTAGTGTGGGTAAAGGAACGGTAATACTTTCCAATAACTTCGAAGAAGGGCTGGCCGCACAGGACATATTCCGTGAATCCCTGACAGATACCGGATTGAAATTTATCCGAAGAGTTTCTGATATGGGCACCTACTACTATTTGGTAAATCATACTGCCAATGAAATCGATCAGTGGCTGGTGTTAGAAGCTAAGGGAACGTCTGCCATTATACTAGATCCACAACAAGGTTTAATGGGAGAGGCAGCTTTTGATTCCGAAAATGGAAAGGCAAAGGTACGTGTCCAAATCCCGTCAGGGGAATCCCTTATCGTATTAGTCTCCGAGAGCGTCCGACCGGAAAGCACACCATGGTCTTACAGAAATGTGAAAGAAGACGTTATTTTACTAGAAGGCCCATGGAAATTGAGTTTCGGCGCCGGAGGACCGGAAAAACCAGAGGATGAATTGTTACAGAACCTGACACCTTGGACAGCATTGTCGGAATTAGATAAAGCATCCTTCTCCGGATTGGGTACCTATGAACATCAATTTACGCTGGAAAAAAATACCGATCGAATTTACTGGCTGAATTTGGGAACGGTGTATGAAAGCGCGAAAGTTTGGATTAATGGAAAGGAAGCCGGCTATGTCGTCGGATTACCATTCAGATTGAATATTTCCGAATGGCTAAGCTCAGGAGAGAACTCGATCCGGGTCGAAGTGGCAAACCTTATGGCAAATCGTATCCGGGATATGGACCGGAAAGCCTTGACTTGGCGAAATTATCATGAGATTAATTTTGTAAACATTGATTATAAACCTTTTGATGCATCAAACTGGGAAATCATGCCTTCTGGACTTTTAGGACCGGTAAGCATCGAAATTTACCGTTAGTAATGTCATGGAGATTGACCCGCGTTAGTTGAACGAAAGCAGTCTGAAAAATATACCATTTAAATATTCGGATTTACCAGATTATCTTGATATTTTAGAACAAATGTCAGAACCCAAAGGCAATACCTTTAAATAACCTGTTTATGTTAGCAGCAAAAACACTTATACGGCTGGACGAAAACTCCAGGATTCCAAAATACCAGCAGATTGTCAATTCGATTATCGAAGACATTGAGGGGCAACTTCTGACTGTTGGGGACAAGATTCCCTCCATTAATGAAATCAGTGAAGAGTATTATCTGTCCCGCGATACGGTCGAAAAAGCCTACAGCCAGTTGAAGGAAAGGAAAATAATCGTATCTGTAAAAGGAAAGGGATTTTATGTGGCTAGGAATGTGTCCCATTCGCAGGTTTCGGTGCTTTTTTTAATCAACAAGCTAAGCAATTATAAATTAAAAATTTACAATTCCTTTGTCAACAGCATGGGTACTTCCACCCTGGTTGACCTGCAGATTTACCATTGTGATCCCAAATTACTTTTAAACATTCTGGAGGAGAACATGGGGGCATATGACCATTATGTAATCATGCCACACTTCAAAGATGACCGCAAAAACCATTACAATCTAGATCAAAACGTCCTTTCTGCATTAAAGAAATTTCCCCCGGAGAAGTTGTTGATCTTGGATAACTTTTTGCCGGATTTAGGGGCTGAATTTGCTTCGGTCTTCCAGGACTTCAAACACGATATATACGACGCACTTTGTGAGGGTATCTTTGAGTTGCAGCATTATGAAAAATTGATGTTAGTCTATCCTAAGGAGACCGTATACCCCTACCCAAAAGAAATTCTGGACGGGTTTAAAAAGTTTTGTATTGATTTTGACTTTGACCACGAGATATTGGAAACCATATACACGGATATGGAACTTCAACCTCAGGATGCCTATATTGTAATAGAAGAAAACGACTTAGTAAACCTCGTGAAGCAGGTTCGGGAACAGGGATACACTATGGGTAAGGATATTGGAATTGTTTCTTACAATGACACTCCCTTAAAAGAATTGCTCGGCATAACTGTCGTATCAACTAATTTTAAGTTAATGGGAGAAACAGCAGCCTATATGATCCGAAAGCAAAAGCGGGAGTGTGTGAAAAACAGCTTTAATTTTATCAATAGAGGCTCACTTTAACCTCTGATTCATTTCTCAATCTTAAAACACCAACTGATACATGTGGAGTAAAAAAGCTTTGGTTCAAAAGCTGGAAGCTGTAAATGAATACGAACAGGAACCAATACCATCAAATAAATTAAAAGGCTGGAAAAGGTTCCTTGGCACGTATGCCGGAGAACATACAGCCGGAACCGAGTTTGTGATCGGACCCTTATTTGTCGCCCATGGCGCGAGTGCCGTGGATTTGGTCTCCGGATTGATTATTGGCAATATATTGGCCGTCTTATGCTGGGCTTTTTACACGGGCAAAATCGCGGTAAAGACTCGCATCACGCTGTATTACCAGTTGGAGAAAATCGCAGGGCATCAATTTACCACGATTTACAACCTAGTGAATGCCGGCTTGTTTTGCTTTTTGGCTGGCGCCATGATTGCGGTATCTGCCACAGCTGTTGGAATTCCCTTTGATCTAGCCATGCCTCAACTTACCGATGTATATCCTAACAGCATCGGTTGGGTAGTTACCGTATTTGCTATAGGTGCTATCACTACAGTGGTAGCCATGTTTGGTTTTGATCAAGTCTCCAAATTTGCCAATGTGGCCGCTCCTTGGATGATTATGGTGTTTATCGCCGCTGCGATTGCATCTTTACCGCGACTTGGTGTCACCACGGTCAGTGAATTTTGGCCAGTTGCCAAAGAGGTGATTTGGACCGGCGTTCCGCTTGAAGGTCAGAGCAAGTTTACATTTTGGCATGTGATGTTTTTTGCCTGGTTTTGCAATATGGCCATGCATATCGGACTTGCGGACATGTCCATTCTTAGGTATGCAAAAAAATGGACCTACGGTTTCTCTTCCGCGGCTGGAGTGTTTCTTGGACATTTTATCGCTTGGATAGCCTCTGGTATCCTATATGCCTTATTCCTTATAGAATCTCAGAACAGCCTTACCTTTGCGCCGGGACCGATAGCCTACAGTGCCGTAGGTATCGCAGGGGCAATTTGTGTGATTATTGCCGGCTGGACTACGGCCAACCCTACGCTATATCGGGCAGGACTAGCTATTCAATCCATAAATCCTAAGTGGAAAACATGGAAAGTCACCTTATTTGTGGGGCTCATCACCACCATTGCTGCTTGTTTTCCGGCATTGGTTATGATGCTGCTAGAATTTGTTGCACTATACGGCCTTATCCTAATGCCTTTGGGAGCAGTAATATTTATCGATATTTACGTGTTGGAAAAGATCGGCCTAACCGCAAATTACGCGGAGAAAGCCCGCAAAGACCTTAATTGGTCTGTGGCATTAACATGGATACTGACACTTGCCTTTTGTCTCGGGTTAAATATCTTCGCTGGGATTGAAGTTTTCTTCCTTGGACTTCCCGGGTGGTTTGTGGCTGTTGTAGTATATGTAATAGCCAGCAAGGTCAATCAGAAAAAGCCTTCGATCAAAACTGTCCAACCTGTAATCTAACTGCTATGAAGTTCCTTCTACAAATCATATCATATCTTGGGTTAGGATTGTCCATTATCCCAGCCATACTAGTATTCCAGGGAAGCATTGATTCAGCCACCTGTAAGACACTTATGGCGTTAGGTACGTTAATGTGGTTTACGACAGCTCCAAGCTGGATGAACAAAAGTGAAGAAGAACACGGTTAGGCATTTTGCCGAATGAAGCCGCCTAAAATTAACCAATCGGAGGTATTTTTCTATCAGGAACGTATCTTAACGGAGCGGTAAGCCAGAAGATCAACTAAAGGGTGAGGGCTACTCCCCGGCCGGGGATTAGCGTATGACTCCATAGCCCTTTAGTTCTTCATCAATCCTTGCATCCCAGCGCGCCTGGGCATTGGCATTCATTCCGTGCGCTGTCTCTCTGTCATAGGCTTCCTGAAGGGCATTCATCTCCCGATAGGCTTCCAAAAACTCAAAGGAGACTACTCGGTCAAAATTGTGTGGCAAGAGGGTCATTGTGTCCAGTTTGGCCTTTAGCCTCTCGGTAATGATTTGGGCAATGTCAAAGTGGCGCTGCTCGTGGTTTAGCCCATAGGCATTGTTTGTTCCCCGTACCCAAGAAGAACGCTTCAACATGTAGGTTTTAAACCTCAAATCGATCTGCACTTCACCATCTACCAAACGGCTGTCCCCTTCATAGGCAATGCTGGCAAATATGGAGGCAGCAAAGTTCCCAAATCTCGGCCTACCCTTGAAATCCTCCCATGTTAGCAGGCGATGAGGGTCGTAAAATACGGTGTCGTCATCAGCATTTATCCGATGATCCACGAGGTTAACGGTTACGGAGTGGGCTAGTTTTTCATTTTGGCCAGCCTCTTTTTCTATCCACTCATGAAAATACCTAAGCGCATTCCCCAGTGATCGTCTAAATACTGGTTCAATAACCGAAATTTGGTGGAGAGAACGCTTATATGACATGCCTCCTTTGAAATCCAAGAGATGCACCAGTTCGTCGCCCCTTTTTAGATGGAAACCAAAATCCAAAAACACTTCTCCTGCGATGACTCCCCGTTGATTGTCTATTAGCTTTTCCACGATTTTGCAATCGGTGATCGTAATCACTATCGGCCGTAAGCTCATGTTTCGGGTAAGACTTCCGTTTACGAAAGTCTGAATAGCAGGCAGTAGCCCCCCTTTTAGATCGACCAGTTCTAGGTTCGTCCCCTGCGGGTTTGAAATAGGCACTAAGAAGGCTACAGGTGAACGGTCAGTTCGCCGATCCAAAACGGCATTATAATAATATTCCGAAGGCACTAGGGACAAAGGAACAACCTTTAATGAGATAGGAGGAATAGAAGCTTGTAAGGGGACTTGGGAAAATAGGTCCCCGGAGCAAACTAATAAAAAACACACTCCCCAGGAACGTATGCCAAAAATCCCTGATTTCGTCAGGAAAGCTGAAATCCAACTATGGATTCGGACTAAATTTGGATAAAATCGAATGCTTTTCAAACCTCTTGTGTCTCACTACCCGATAAAACAGCTATTTTACCGCCGCGGTTCTACAAGCGAACCTAAATTCAGTGGGAGTGTTCGCTTGGCAAGGGAATTCCTGTTTCCCTAGATATTTTACAAATGTTTTCCCACACGAGTTCATCCAGCGGGATACCCTTTGTCGTCCGTGCCTGGTAGGCAAGTCGTTCCGGATCGCCAGGAATGAGTACCTCTTTTGTCCCTTCCAAGGGTGCGGTCTTCCGCATTGTTCTGATCCAATCATCCATAGACCTTTTAAAGACATCCAAATCCTGAAAGCCACTTACATCCCAAGCTCCGAAAAAATGGCCGATCCCTTTACCAACCTGACGTTCTGGTTGAATTCCAAGTTGAATAGCAAATGGAATAGCAAAGGGTCCCCAGTTTGCTCCGCTTAAAACAGCGGAAAGCACGTCGACCATGGCAGCAAGACAGTATCCTTTGTGGCCGCTTCCATCAGAGTCACTTCCTAGTGGAAGTAATGCCCCTCCATGGATCATTTCTTCGGGATTTGAAGTAAGGACACCATTTTGATCCATGCACCAACGAAGTGGCATGGAACGCTGCCGCCGATAAGCGATCTCTACTTTGCCATAAGCTACTGCGCTTGTGGCCATGTCTATGATCATAGGCGGCTCTTCGCCAGCTGGAAAAGCGATGGCTATAGGATTGGTTCCAAGCATTTTCTCCCTTCCCCCAAAGGGTGCCACGCCTTTGGTCGTATTGGTAAGGGATAATCCAATGAGGTCACGCTCCAATGCCTTCCAAGGATAGTAACCGGCTGCCCCATAGTGATTGGTGTTGCATACGCTGACCCAGCCCGAACCGTGTAGCTCCGCTTTATCCATGGCGATCTCATTGCATTTTGGCCCAATGATTAAGCCCAAGCCATTGTCTCCGTCTACAGTGGCTACGCTTCCCTTTTCACGGACAATTTTCAAATGGGGCTTGCAGTTAATGCGCCCTAATTTCAACAACTCATAATAGGTGATCAACCGCGCCACGCCATGTGAATCGATGCCGTGCTCATCACTATAGGCTAGCACATCCGCCGCGAGCTTGCAATCAGCCTGTGGAATACCAAATGAAGAAAACATTTCTTCAACAAAATTCCTAAGGGAATCAGCTTGGAAAATAAATCTGTTCATGGTTATAAGGTTTAACGGCTAACAAAAAAAAATTCCAGCCTATTGTTCTTTTCGAACAACAGACTGGAGTAGAGGGTTTGCACAATCGCGCGACCATTGCTTATCTTTCAGGGTAAAACCCTAATCTTTATGTCCTTGTAATAAATAACGCTTTGGGGATCGTGAGCCTGAAGTGCAATTGCCCCACTGCTTAGTTTTTTTGTGCTGTCACCAATTTCTCCTCGGTCCTTAGACTCTACAAATTCATTGATGACTTTTCCGTTAACTTTAACGGTGATTTTTTCTCCCTCTACCAGTATCGTTTTCGTGTACCATTCCCCATCATTTACGAACGTCTCCTTAACATCTTTGAAACTATATACACTTCCTGTTTTCCGCCAATCTCCATGAGACTGATTTACCTGAATCTCATATCCAACAGACGGCCATCCATCTTCCTGAAAAGCGGAATGGATGAAAATACCTGAGTTGGCCTTTGGTTCTGTTTTTATCGTTGCCTGAAACTCGAAGTTCTTAAACTCGCCTTTATTTACTTTACCGGTGTAAAACAAATGTGCGCGCGGCCCATCTACCTTAATTGCACCATCAACGACTTGAAAGGAGGAAGCATTGTTTCCCACTGTCCATCCTTTTAAACTTTTGCCGTCAAACAGTGTATACCAGCCATTTTTGTCCTTCTTCTGGGCGTAAGAAGCGACAGTAACAAGCATTACAAGGCAAATCAAACTAATTTTCTTCATGTTATATAGGTTTATTCAAATCGAATTAATTTTTAAAAGTACACTTTTACCAAGTATTTCCAAATAATTATTTTCTGACGGTAAAGATTTGCTCGGTAATATTTGACCCAGGAAGGATGGATTTTCGGAAATACCTAAGTTTGCAGTTATCATTGAACTCGCAATTAAAAAATCAAATAGTTTTGAATTTAAATTGCTCGCCGTATTTTAGGGAAATTTTCCAGATAGGTATCAAGATAATTAGTAAAAATAAACCTTATTAGGCTATGAGTCAAGAAGAAAAAACGTCCTACTCGCAAGAAGAACTCAAGGAATTTGAAGACATTATTCAGGAAAAATTAACATTGGCAAAAGATGAATTGTCCCAGTTAAAAAAGACCTTGAGCAAAAGTAACGATAGCGGCACAGACAATACAGCCTCCACATCGAAGCTATTAGAAGACGGAGCCGATACCTTAGAGCGGGAAAATCTCAGTCAGCTTGCTGCTCGGCAGCAAAAATTTATTATAAATCTTGAAAATGCACTCAGAAGGATTAAAAACGGCACCTACGGCGTCTGCGTAGATACAGGAAAGTTAATTGCCAAAGAGCGGTTGAGGGCCGTACCACATACGATGCATAGCATAGAAGCAAAACTCGCAAAAAAGTAGGTAGTGGATTTTTTACAAAGACACATTGAAGCGCTGGTCTTCTGCGCAAAAGACCCACTACCTATGGGAGACATACTTCGATGTCTCGCTGAAATGTTTGAATCTGAAATACCTGAAGAACATGTATCGCAAGCAATCTCTGACTTGCAAGAAAAATATCAATCTGGAGATTTTTCCTTTGCGTTGGAAAAATCGGGCGGCGGCTACCAGTTTCTAACTAAACCCGCCTATCAAAGTAGCATCTCCATCCTGCTAAAACATCAATCCCAAAAACGGCTATCTACCGCCCAACTCGAAACGCTGTCCATTATTGCCTACAAACAGCCCATCAGCAAATCGGAAATGGAGCAAATCCGAGGCGTAAACTGCGATTACTCCGTGCACAAACTACTCGAAAAGGAGTTGATTGAGATCACTGGAAAATCTACCGGATTGGGAAGGCCATTGCTTTATGGTACAAGTAAAAAGTTCATGGACTATTTTGGTATCAACGATATCAGCGATTTGCCACAGCCGAAGGATTTCAGTCCAGAATCCAATGAAATCGGTGAACAAAAAGATTGACCTACCCGCAGGGTTCAGTTTGGCCTTCTGACAGGAAGCCCGGTATCAGCAAGCATTCAACATTGTGATTGGTGATAGGTACAACAATTACGACTCCTTACCCAATGATGCGGAATTATTATTTTTTCATGAATACCGGAAATACCAGTTCGTTCTAGTATCTTTGCCTCCCCAAATTGTACTTGGATAATTTAGTTATACGTTATTACTTTTAGCATTACAATAAATACAGCAGAGATGCTGCAACAAAATGAAAAAAGACAATAAAAAGTCGGCGAAAACGACCGATTCCGGAAACAGCGGTAAAAAAAGCAATGCCACTCCGCGAAAAGGCACTTTTGGAAAAAGTCAATTACCTGATAAAACCGCCAAAAAAATTTACTTGGGTCGAGGCAAAGACGAAAAGCCAATCTACGAGTGGAATGATAATGCGCCAGAAAAGAAAAAGGTACCGTTCAAAAAACCCTTTTCTCCAATCAAATCAAAGTTGAAGACGGAGGAAAGGAAGCCGGACTATGAATTCAAAGGTCTTGCAGCTAAGACCAAGCATGAGTTGGGCGATGAAATCCGGCTCAATAAGTACATTGCAAACTCGGGCGTTTGTTCCAGACGGGATGCCGACTCGCTTATCGAAGGTGGTGAAATCAAAGTGAACGGACAGGTTGTCACTTCTCTAGGACAGAAGGTAAAGCGCAGCGACAAGGTCGTCTATAATGGCCGGGTACTTAATCCCGAAAAACCGATCTACGTGCTGCTGAATAAGCCAAAAGACTTCATTACTACAACAGAAGATCCTTTCGAGCGAAAAACAGTCATGCATCTTGTAGCTAATGCCTGTGAAGAGCGGATTTTTCCTGTCGGTAGATTAGACCGAAACACAACGGGTCTATTACTCTTTACTAATGATGGCGAACTGACCGAAAGCCTTGCCCATCCCTCAAACAAGATAAAGAAAATTTATCAAGTTACCCTGGATAAGCCTATCTCCAAGAACGATACAGATGCTATTGTTGAAGGAATAGATCTGGAAGATGGTCCGGTGGCCGTAGACGATCTGCAGGTACTGTCAAAGGACAAGACCATTTTAGGGTTGGAAATTCACTCTGGAAAGAACCGTATCGTTAGGCGTATTTTTGCGCATTTTGGGTACGAGGTAGTAGCACTTGATCGGGTGACCTACGCCGGCCTCACCAAAAAAGACCTTCCGCGAGGAAAATACAGATTTTTGACAGAGAAAGAAGTTATCAATCTAAAATACCTAAAAAGAAAAATGTAGTCTTACAACTACATTTTTCTTTCTTTCAAAGGCGCATTGAAAAACAACATTTTTTAATTAGCTAACTAAAAGCAGACGGCTATATGGATTAAAAAATAATTTTCCTTGAAAATTTTATACGTACTGCTGTAATTGTTTTTCCTATCTTAAAATACTCCGTTGATAACTTTTTGCCGAATTATGCTTCAAAACCATGCCGATTAGCCACAATTTTTTGTTGAAATTCGAGATTTAATTAGCTATTTTACGTGAGATTATACTTTTAACTGTTTTTTTTAAAAATCCGTATTGCCATGAACGCAGCGCATTACAAATCCATGTTGGAGAAAATTTCGTTGGGCTTTGGAAGCTTTGAGGTTAATACAGTATTAAACGTTGAACCGAAAACGTTTAAATGGTTAGATATCAATCCGGCTCTAGAAAAAATGTTGGGGCTGCGCAGAGAAGATATTATAGGACGCTTTGTTCATGTGACGGATCAAAAGGCATCAGTAAATGGTTCTATTTGGACAGATTTGGCTGAACGGTTAAAAGATCCATCTACGCGTACTAATCATCCCCTTTATCATGACTCGCTGGATAGCTGGTATGACTTGGAGATTATTCAAACAGATGACGCCTCTATTTCCTGTTTTTTCCGGGATATCACTGCTGAAAAACGCCGTCTAGATGAATTTGAGCAGTTCTTCAGTGTCAATTTAAGTTTACTTTGCATTGCGGATATTAACGGACGCATTCTTAAAATAAACGCAGAATGGGAAAAAAAGCTAGGATACAGCACGAAAGAGCTTATTGGCACCGATTTCATTGAATTAGTTCACCCTGATGATAGAGCGATGACGGTAACCGTCCTGAAAAATCTCAGGACGCAAAAGGACATCTTAGAGTTTACCAATAGATACATTTGTAAGGACGGTAGTTACAAAAACGTTGAATGGCGTTTGTTTCTCGCTGGTGAAAAAATCATCGCGTCGGCACAAGACATTACCAAACGGATCTATACAGAACAAGAACTCACAACAACAAAAAATTTCTTAGAACAGACCGCCCGAATGGCGCGGGTGGGTGCGTGGGACGCCGATTTAGTTACGAAGAGGTTGGTCTGGTCAGATGTTACCAAACAGATTCATGAAGTAGGCCCAGAGTACATCCCAACGTTTGAGAATAGTATCGGTTTTTATAAGGAAGGGTACAGCCGCGATAAAATCGCAAATCTGCTAAAGCGGGCCATATCGTTGGGTGAATCCTTCGATGAGGAACTGGAGCTTGTTACGGCTAACGGAGAAACAAGATGGATCAGAACCATAGGTCAACCCGAATTTGATGAAAATCGATGTATCCGGCTTTCGGGCGTGTTTCAGGACATCAACGAAAAGAAAATCGCATCAGAAAATTTGCAGGAAGCACGACTGATGCTGGAGAGTATTTTGTCTGAAATTGATGATGTCGTATGGTCTGTAAAGCTTCCTACTTTTGAAGTCCTATTCGTAACCCCTTCCGCCGAGAGGGTTTATGGCATCCCCGTAGATGAATGGCGTAGGGACAATACTTGGTGGGAAAAAGCCATTCATCCGGCAGATAAGCATGTAATACCACTTATACACGAGAAATTTCAAAAAGAAGGTAGTTGGGAGGTAAACTACCGTATTGTAGATAGAGCCGGAAACATAAAGTGGGTTCATAACCGGGGGAAAATTATTACTGATAAAGAGGGGACCCCAATAAGAATTGATGGGGTATTGGCGGAAATCACAGCTTCCAAGCAGACTGAAATGGAACTCACCTTTCTTTCTGAACTTCAGCATATCCTAGTCGATATGGCGTTGAAGTATATAAACATCCCTCTATCCAACGTACGCGAATCGCTTCAAGAATCGCTTACAAAATTGGGAGAATTCACAAAAGCAGACAGGGTATATATATTCAAATACGACTGGGCAAACAACCTATGTATCAATACATTTGAGTGGTGTGGACCGGAAGTCACACCGCAGATCGACGAGCTGCAGGATGTTCCAATTGATATCCTTGAAGACTGGATAGACGCACACCAACAAGGCATAGAATACTACATCTACGACGTGTTAGCCCTGCCAAAGGAAAGCATATTGAGGCAAATACTTGAACCACAGGAGATAAAAAGTTTGCTGACCCTGCCGCTTATGAACGGGACAGAATGCATAGGATTTGTGGGATTTGATTTTGTTAAAAGGTTCTACAAGTACTCTGAATCAGAAAAGGTTCTTTTGTCCTTTTTTGCCCAACTTCTCGTAAACATAGAGCTTCGCAACAACATTTTGCAGGAATTGATCGCCGAGCGGGAAAAAGCAGAGTCTGCCAGTAAGTTCAAATCCGAGTTTTTGGCAAATATGAGCCATGAGATACGCACACCGCTAAACGGAGTGATCGGTTTTACCGACTTATTGCTCAACACACCTTTGAATGCCCTGCAGAAACAATACGCTGAAAACGCAAATATCTCTGGAAAGTCACTCTTAGGCATCATCAACGACATTTTGGATTTCTCCAAAATTGAAGCTGGCAAGCTAGAACTAGAGGTTATCGAGACGGATTTGATAGAATTATTGGAACATTCCGTCGACATCATAAAATATCATGCAAGTCAACGGGGCTTGGAGGTATTATTGAATATACCTCCCGATCTCCCTACCCATGCCTATTTTGATCCCATCCGTCTAAAGCAGATACTCATCAATCTCCTGACAAATGCCGTAAAATTCACCGAAAAAGGAGAAGTTGAATTGAGTGTAACAGTTATTACGCATAGCGACGCGGGCACACAGTTTCGATTTGCAGTAAAAGATACCGGCATTGGCATATCCGAGGAGCAGCAAGAGAAACTTTTCAAAGCCTTTTCGCAGGCAGACAGCTCTACAACACGAAAATTCGGAGGCACTGGCCTTGGACTTAGCATCTCTAATCTGCTGACCGAAAAAATGGGGGGTAAGCTAGAGCTGTCAAGTAAACTGGGGGTCGGTTCCGAATTTTATTTTATCTTGAATACTGTTGCCTCAAGCCCTGCCAAAATAGCCGATAATGGACTGGCCGTAAACCATGTTCTGGTAATCGACGACAACGAAAAAAACAGGCTGATTCTAGAGCATAATTTCGACCATTGGGGTGTTTCATTCACTGGCTGCGACAACGGCTACCAAGGACTCAAGCTCATTCAAAAATTTGACTATGATCTGCTCATTATCGATTATCACATGCCCTTGATGGATGGGCTGGAAACGATTAAAATTATCCGCCAAAAAATGAAAATATCAGCGGAAAAGCTGCCCATCATTCTGCTCCATAGCTCAACCGACGATCATGCCCTTAGAAAATCCTGTGCTGAGCTTCAGGTGCGCTTCAACCTCATTAAGCCGGTAAAAGCCCGGGAACTGCTACAATACATCAAGAATATCCATCTAACTAACGTGACGTTACAGCCCAATCTGGGCGTAGCTAAGACAACAACGCCATCACTCAGCGGAATGGAAAAGGTGCTGCTTATCGCGGAGGATGTGCCAATGAATATGATGCTCATCAAAACCTATCTGGCTAAACTAATCCCGAACTCAAAAATTCTAGAGGCTATAAATGGTATTCAGGCTTTGGACCTCTTCAAATCCACTCCGAAGATTGATCTGATTTTCATGGATGTACAAATGCCGGAAATGGATGGGATTACGACTACCCTAAAGATCAGGGAACTAGAGAACGACACGCCTAATAAGACGCCCATCATTGCACTTACCGCCGGGGCACTAAAAGAAGAACGGGAAAAATGCCTAAGGAGTGGAATGAATGAGTTTTTAAGCAAGCCCATTAAAAAGGAGGCGCTCGAATCTGTATTGGCGACATTTCTAAAAACAGCAGAACATTCTGAGGACCACCTCGCGGGACTCCTTACGGAATTAAGCACTATTGCCATTTTTGATAAAAACAACATCATTGAATCCATCAATAACGACCTCGGTGTTTACGCCTATATGCTCGACTATGCGTTGAATCTAGAGGAACGGATCGTAGGTTTGGTGTCGGATATAAAAGCTAACAATCCGACAGAATTGCAACAAAATCTTGCCTATGCGGTGGAGGCTACTAAAGCCATGTGTTTTGCCCGCCTTTCCCTATTGCTTGAGAAAACCTCAAGCGTCCCGCCGAATCAGGTTGAATTACTTCTTAGGTTTTATCAGCAGATACTTTTGGAATGGACGGATGTAAAAAGAACCATAAAGGAGGAATTGTCACACCTAGAAAAACTTAGCTAACCCTTCCCGGAAGTTTATTATCCAATAGATACTTACTACGCCAACAGCCCTCTCTGACATGAACACCTCAAACAAGCCCCTAATTTTCGGTAAAAACTTTGCCCCAAGGCAAAAGCGATTTTATAAATTTCCTATTCACCAAATCCTAAAAGCCAGCTAGGGCAGGCCCTACTTTAAACAAGAACAACAATGGGACACTTGGTTAACAACCTTGTAGCTGTACTTGAGAATACTTCCGAAAGCATCTGGTCGGTTGACACCGACTATCTAATTACGTTTGCCAACAAAGTTTTTATAGCCGATTATGAGAAGGCCTTTGGGATCGTGCTCTCCCCCGGCACATACGCCTTATCCGGTCTCCCGCAAGAACTTGCCCACTTATGGAAGTCTCGTTATGAGTCTGTCTTTCATGAGCGTAGTCGCCTCGACGTTGTGGATCACTACGCCCTTCCTTATGGGAGTTTTTACTACTCCATTACGTTACAGCCAATTATAGAAGCCGATATTGTTGTAGGAGCAACTGTATTCAGCCGGGATATTACGGAACAAAAACAGGCCGAAAATGAGCTGATTAAAACAAAAGAAGTCCTCGAGCAATCAAGCGAAATGGCAAAAGTCGGTGCCTTTGAAATAAATACCGCAACAAACGAAGTTACCTGGTCAAAAGTCATGAGAAAAATCCATGAGGTACCGGATGAGTTGGAAATCACGATTGCAAAAGGAATCGAATTTTTTATTGAAAAGGACCGCATCGCACTTGAAGCGGCTGTGACTCGAGCTTGCACCTACGGATTGGAACACGACGGCGAGCACCAAATAAGGACCTATACCGGAAAGAAGAAATGGGTCCGAGTCATTGTACGGTCTAAATTTGATGGCGCTGAATGCTTTCGTATCTACGGAACTGTGCAGGATATTTCCGATCGAAAATGGGTCTTTGAACAGCAGCAACAGTTTATTCAGGAAGCGCCGTCAGCCATTGCGATGTTTGATAAGCAGATGAAATACCTGGCCTGCTCGAAAAAATGGAAGGAGGACTACAAGATCACGGACATTGATGTGGTCGATAAAAGCCACTACGACGTGTTTCCCGAAATCCGGGATGAATGGAAAAATATCCACCAAGTATGTCTGTTAGGAGAATCGATGGGTAGAGACGAGGATATCTTTATTCGGAAAGACGGTTCGGTCGAATGGATCCGATGGAGGATTAAACCATGGCACAATCCCAGTGGTGAAATAGGTGGCATTATCATGCTTACCGAAAATATTACAGCCCGAAAACTGGCTACTTTCCAAGCTACTCAATTCAGTAAAATTTTTGAAAAAGCTCTTAATGAAATCTACATCATCGACGCGGAGACGTATCATTTCAAACAGGTAAATGCTGCCGCGGTATCAAATTTGGGCTATTCCAAAGAGGAATTAACCGCTATGATACCAAGTGATATCATACCCAACCTTACTGAGGAGGGACTTAAAGCGCTATTAAAACCGTTACTTGGAAAATCCGGTGAAAAAGCAATAATACAGGAAACCCATCAGCGAAAGGACGGTACCTCATATCCTGTCGAAGCACATATTCAGTATGTGGTCGTGGAAAACGAAAGCTTCTTTATATGTTTCATTTTGGATATATCCGAAAAGAGTAAATATTTGAACGCGATTGAAGAACAGAACAGCATCTTAAGGGAAATAGCTTGGGTACAGTCGCACGTGCTAAGAGCGCCCTTATCGCGTATGATGATGTTACTGATGCTCCTCGAAAACGAAGATATTACCTTTGATGAAAATGACCTTCTGAGAAGTAAGAAAGACGTTTTGCAGGCGATCTCAGATTCCGCAAATGAACTTGACGAAATTATCGTAAAGATTATTTCTCGAACAAAGGTGATTGAAGATACCAAACCCATTATCAATCCGTCACAAAAGATAGCGATTGCAAAAAGTCAACGTTCCTTTGAGGTGATCCTCGTCGACAAGGATGAGTTATCTCAATTGGTCAACAGGTATTCAATCATCCAACATGGATTACATCAAAAGCCATTACAGTTTATCGATTTTGATTCAGTATCGAATTATTTGCTGTCAAATGACCAACAGGAGAAAATCTTCCTGATATTGGTAGATATTACCCTCCGCGAGTATTCTAGTTTCACGTGGTTGGAATTGCTCCACAAGACTAAATGGAAGGGAACGGTATATGTTGGGATTCTACGTGCAAACGATGATAAACCAATGGAATTAGACCAAAACTTGACGCATATTATAGGGGTCTTCAAAACCCCCCTTAAAAAGCAACAGATTGAGCAACTAAAACGCCTGACCAAGTTTCCTGATTTACGAGGCAATTTCTAGCAAAAAGAAAGCCTATGCCCGATTAATCTGTCTGCTTTCGTTTGATTACATAGTTTTTGATCGGGCTGTGCATCACGGCTCTTTGGAGTTTTCCGTCCTGATAGGTAAATTTGTTATTGTTCCCATTGGCGAGTGTCTCATATTCGTTCCCACCAATGGCGGTAATTGACCCAAAAACCCCATAATTTTCAGCGACCATTTTTTTACGTCCTTCAGGCTCTTCAAAGAATAGCCGCACTGCACTGTAGGTTATTGGCTCTCTAATTTCTGTTTCAAGCTCATACTTATAAGAATTAGCATCGACCTTGTAAACAGCACCTTGCAGCCAAATCCGCGACAAAAAGTTTCCACGGTTCGTTTTAGAAGATACAGAGGAGCGAATAAACCGGTTACCTACATAGGTGACGTCGGTGATATAATCAATAGTGATCTGCCCAAAAAGCCAAAGGCTGACATTGGAAGTCAAGAGGTAGTTCGTCGTATCTCCTTTTGATGTTTTTTTCGCTTCCATTTCGCCGATAGTAAACCCGGCTATAGTGATCTCATATTCATGGATTTCCTGTGCAGCTACGGAAAGAGAGGTCGCACTAAAGATGGCAACTATAAGGTATTTTTTTAACACTTCCATGATTATGAGGTTAGGTGATTGAAGCAAGCAACAAAACGAACCTGAAAATGGAATACCGCCACACCCACTCGTTGTCTACAATTTAAGCACAAATTTACTACCAAAAAAAAGCACAAAAAAATCCAGTTACGTGTTGGTAACAAACCGACCCTTTCTGTTTCCATCCTAAATTAAATGCAATACATGATGCTATGCAAGCCCACTATTTGTTACTTTGCAACATGAATCAGTCAGAGGAATCCATAAAAAAACAAACTCCAACCACGGCAACAAAAAAAGCCTTGGAAGTCTCCAAGGCTTGTGGTGATGAGTGGGCTCGAACCACCGACTCACGGATTTTCAGTCCGATGCTCTACCAGCTGAGCTACATCACCCCGATAAAGTGATGCAAAGGTAGGTATTTGTACGGTTAGTGCAAATGATTTTATTCAAAAAATAACCCATATTTAATAAGCAATTCATTATGAGTATTTTACCACAATTACTTTTTATAGCGGTGTTAAGCGTAGCCGGCGTGGTTTTGTACAAGCGGGTCGCCTTTTTGAGAAATACCATTCTGCTTGGAAAGGATACCTTTCGATCTGACGCTCCGGCGGAGAGGTGGAAAACCATGGCTTTGGTCGCCTTTGGGCAGCAAAAGATGTTCAAACGAATCGTTCCCGCGTTTTTACACCTGCTTATCTATGTGGGGTTCATCGTGATCAATATTGAAGTGCTGGAATTTATTATAGATGGACTTAGTGGTACGCACCGGATATTCGCCCCTTTTCTGGGAGATGGATATACAGTTGCCATGAACATTTTTGAGTGGTTGGCTGTCGCCGTATTGGTTTCGTGCATCGCCTTTTTGATCAGGCGAAACATCACGCATGTACCCAGACTTACTATGCCCGAGCTAAAGGGATGGCCGGCCTTAGACGCAAACCTGATACTATGGATAGAGATTGTGCTTATGGTGGCAATCTTATCCATGAACGCCACGGACCAGTTGTTGGCTGAACGGGGAGTAGATGGCTATCTGCAACTCGGTGGACTTGTTTTTAGCAGCATGCTTTCTCCCCTTTTTGATGGGTTTGGAGATCAAACGTTAGTGGCCATTGAGCGTTTTGCTTGGTGGTTTCACATCATCGGGATTTTGGGTTTCGCAGTCTATGTGACCTATTCCAAGCACCTACATATCTTTCTGGCGTTTCCCAATACCTGGTATTCCAATTTGAAGCCAAAAGGGGAAATGCAAAACATGCCTGAGATTACCAACGAAGTGAATGCCATGCTAGGGGTGACGGCAAGTGGGACGGAAGAGTCAGTAACAGAGATAGGCAGATTTGGTGCGAAGGAAGTAACGGACCTCAGCTGGATCAACATTCTTAATGCCTTTTCCTGCACCGAGTGCGGTCGCTGTACCGCTGAATGCCCTGCAAATATGACAGGGAAAAAACTGTCGCCCAGAAAAATCATGATGGATACCCGTGACAGGGCTGAAGAACTCAGTAAAGGCATTAGTGCAAAGGGCGAGAGTTTTGAGGACGGGAAATCCCTGCTTGGAGATTATATCACTAAAGAAGAGATTAACGCATGTACCAGCTGTAATGCGTGCGTCGAGGCTTGTCCCGTGAATATCGATCCCTTGGACATTATCATGCAGCTGAGGCGTTATGTGGCGATGGAAGAAAGTGGGGCACCACAGCAATGGAATATCATGTTCCAAAATATCGAAACCAGCTTCTCGCCCTGGAAATTTGCTACGACAGATCGCTTTAACTGGGCAAATGATTTGAAAGGAAAACCAATGAACGAGTAGAAACAACACCATGAGCAATATCTACCAAATACCAACTATGGCTGAAAAGGCCGCCGCCGGAGAACAACCCGAAATACTGTTTTGGGTGGGGTGCGCAGGTTCATTTGATGACCGCTACCGAGCTGTAACCCTGGCCTTTGTCAAAATACTCAACAAGCTCAATATAGCATTTGCTGTCTTGGGGGAAGAAGAAGCCTGCACCGGAGACCCCGCTCGACGAGCCGGAAATGAGTTTTTGTTTCAGATGCAGGCAATAAGTAACATTCAAGTACTTAATGGGTATGCGATAAAAAAGATAGTCACTGCCTGTCCACACTGTTTTAATACCTTAAAAAACGAATACCCTGCGCTAGGGGGAAATTATGAGGTTGTCCACCACAGTCAGTTTTTGCAGCAGTTGATAGACGCGGGAAAGATAATCCTAAAAGAGGGTGGTGCGTTTAAAGGCAAAAAGATCACATTCCACGACAGTTGTTTCCTTGGCAGGGCCAATAACGTTTACGAAGCTCCCCGAAAAATCATTGAAGCGTTGGATATGGAGCTGGTGGAGATGAAAAGGTGTAGGTCAAAAGGCCTCTGTTGCGGTGCGGGTGGAGCCCAGATGTTCAAAGAGCCGGAACCGGGAAAAAAAGACATCAATATCGAGCGCACCGAGGAAGCGCTGGCTACGGGTGCAAAAACAATTGCAGTAGGCTGTCCCTTTTGCTTGACAATGCTATCCGACGGTGTAAAAAATAAGGAAAAAGAGCATGAAGTAACCGTATTGGACCTCGCTGAGCTACTTGCTGCTGACTTGGAAGCGGATGATTATACGGAAAGGGGCACCCCATAAATAACCCCTTGGATCTTACACGAAGGAACTTTATTGGTACCTGAGTGAAAAACAACCCCATATTTTTTGTATCATTATGATTGAATTGTTCGTTTAAGAACAGGAAAATACCTATTGGAAATTCTTATTGAGACACAGAAACCAGAAACTTGAGATGTACAAACCCTTCGATGAGATGCCCGCAAGTGCCCGAGTATGGATTTATCAGGCTGATCGGGCATTTTCCGGTGCAGAAAAGCAATGGATCCAATCGGTGTTAATGGATTTCTGTCAATCATGGAATACGCATGGACAGGGAATGCCGACTTCTTTCGATATTGCGTATGACCAATTTATCCTCTTTGCAGTCGATGAGCGGGGGGTAGGCGCTAGTGGTTGCTCCATTGATAGTTCGGTCAGAATCATTCGGAGTATCCAGGAAAAGTTAGGTGTGAACTTACTAGATTCTGGTAAAGTTTCTTTTTTACAAGAGAAAAAGGTCATTGTCAACAAACTGACAGAGGTTCGGGATTCTATAGCCGCAGGTGTGTTGCAGCCGGAAACTGCTATCTTCAGCCCTACCGTGCAAACAAAAATGGACCTCGCTGAAAACTGGATTATCCCCGCCAAAGAGAGTTGGCTAAAAAGGTTCTTTACCATTTAGATTATACTACCAGCCAAATGAATAGCATTTACTTAGGTATGAACTTGAAGCGATGTATCTACAATTTAGTAGTAGGCTTCTTATTTGTTGGTGCAGGGTGCACCAGCTTGCAGCAAAAGGCTGTGGGCCAATTTAGTTCGGGTGAATATCAGGTCGCAATAGGGACATTTTCACAGATATTGGAGAAAGACCCAGAAAATCCGGAAGCAAACTACTACATAGCGGAAAGCTACAGGCTATCGAACAGGGTAGAAAAGTCAGCGCCCTATTACGAAAAACTGCTTGAAGAAGACGAATCCTTTGAAAACTATTATTATAAGGGACTTAGCCTTAAAAACCAAGGCAAATATGAAGAGGCCTTGGCTGCTTTTAAGGCTTCCAAAGCCTACACGATGGATGACTTACTCATTCAGAAAGCAGAAAATGAAATTCAGGCCATCAATGCTATCGAAAGCATAGAACCGATCTGGCCAAACCACAAGCTTGAAAACTACGAATTATTAAATTCGCCGGGATTGGACTATGCCCCGGTTGTGAGCGAAGGATACCTTTATTTCACCAGTTCCAGGGGTGCCGGGGGCATCTATCCAGCCACCGGCCAAGGCTACACCCAACTATTCCGGACCAAAGCAGAGGGTGTGCGCGTTGATGTGCAGAATGTACAACGCATCCCGGAGTTTCGGAATGAACAGGGGCTTAACCAAGGTGCTTTGGCAATTAGTCCGGATGGAAACACCATCATCTACGCTAGAGGTAATGCTGCTTCGAAGAAAGATTTACCAGATGTAAGTTTATTCGCCTCCTATTTCAGAGGTGGAGGCTTCACGCAACCAATTTATCTGGCTGCCAATGAAGAGCCTACCTATTGGAACTCCACTCCAGCCTTTAGCCCGGACGGAGAAATATTGTATTTTGCGTCAAACAGACCAGGGGGATACGGTGGAATAGACCTATACAGGGCAACTAAAATTGCCAATGGCGATTTTGGGAATGTCCAAAACCTCGGTCCTGAAATAAATACGCCAGGTAACGAGCTTTTTCCAAGACCAATGGATAACGGTGAATTTTACTTTTCTTCCGACGGACACCCTGGTTTTGGAAAACTGGACCTTTTTGTTGCTAAAACGGAGAATGGAAAGACTACTGTAAGTAACTTAGGCCCAAATATTAACTCACTTGCGGACGATTTTGGCATTTTCTTCACTGATTATCCTAAGGAAGGCTTTATTACGTCAAATCGAGAAGGAGGAAAAGGAGATGATGACATCTATTTCTTCCAAGACTTTACACCGAAGCCAAAGGTGGTCAATGTGCTGCTTAATGTTACGACACTAGGTAAAACAGATGGTGGGGCGGAACAAGTATTGCCGGATACACGGGTGGTTCTCTACGACCAGAACAATCAAACCATAGATGGTAACTTCTCTAACCAGAACGGACGGCTACGGTTTCAATTGGAGCCAGATCAGTCCTATAGCATGATCGCTTCAAAAAATGGTTATTTTGCAAAGAGTCTCCGCTACAGCACCACAGGCAAAACCCCTGCCCCAGAGGAGTTGATACAGGATGTTACCAACATCTTACTGGACACAACCATCGTATTGGAACAGCTGATTCTGGAGCGTGCTATTGTGCTTGAGAACATCTATTATGATTTAGATAAAGCGGAAATCAGACCAGATGCTGCACTCGAACTCGACAAGCTTGTCCAAATTTTGAAAGATAACCCAAAAATCCGCATAGAACTCAGCTCGCATACCGATGCAAGGGCTAGTGACGCTTATAATGACGACCTGTCACAACGGCGGGCCGAATCCGCAGTCCAGTACCTCGTATCGCAGGGGATAGCGCCCAACCGACTAGAGGCCCGTGGGTACGGCGAGCGGCAGTTAATCATAGAAAACGCAGAGACGGAAGAAGAGCATCAGGTAAACCGTAGGACCGAGTTCAAAGTTATAGAAATCACACAGTAAATTGCTTACCTTTGCATCTTGCTAAAAAAGCAGAATGCTTATGACTGACAGATACATGCAAAGGGGCGTGTCCGCCGCTAAGGAAGACGTCCATCGTGCGATAGCCAGCCTGGATAAGGGATTGTTTCCAAAGGCTTTCTGTAAAATCGTCGAAGACATCTTGGGCGGTGACCCGGACTACTGCAACATCATGCATGCTGACGGAGCCGGTACCAAATCAGCGCTTGCGTACCTTTATTGGAAAGAAACGGGAGACCTGAATGTTTGGAGGGGCATAGCACAGGACGCGATCATCATGAACATTGATGACCTGCTTTGTGTCGGTGCTACGGATAATATCTTGGTCTCCTCCACAATCGGCAGAAATAAACACCTAATCCCCGGAGAAGTCATCGCCGAAATAATCTCTGGTACGGAAGAAGTACTTGCTATGCTTCGCGAGCATGGCATCAACGCGGTGCTGACCGGTGGGGAAACTGCGGACGTAGGTGATTTAGTCAGAACTATAATCGTTGACAGTACTGTGACCGCCCGGATGAAGAGATCAAATGTCATATCAAATGATAAGATCCAAGCAGGCGATGTGATCGTCGGATTATCTTCTTACGGTAAAGCAACGTATGAAACGTTCTATAATGGCGGTATGGGAAGCAACGGCCTGACCTCAGCCCGACACGATGTCTTCGGCAAAGCCATTAAACGTGCCTATCCCGAAAGCTTCGACCCGCAGGTTCCTGAAGAACTTATTTATAGCGGAAGTTTTTCACTTACCGACCCTGCCCAAGGCACGCCTGTGGATATGGGTAAACTTGTGCTTTCTCCTACGAGAACATATGCACCAATCATGGTAGAGGTACTTAAGCATCTGCGACCTCACCTACACGGTATCGTGCATTGTAGCGGAGGTGCCCAGACCAAAGTACTTCACTTTGTAGACAAGCTGCACATCATAAAGGATAACCTTATCAAGACCCCTCCTTTGTTTAGCATCATCCAGAAAGAAAGCGGTACGGACTGGAAAGAAATGTATAAAGTATTTAATATGGGCCATAGAATGGAGATTTACCTCGACTCCAGGCATGCCTCAGAAGTCATAGATATTGCGGAATCTTTTGGTGTGGAAGCAAAGATTATCGGAAAAGTGAAGGCAGATTCAGAAAGACGGCTGACCATTTCCGGTGAACACGGGACCTACCATTACACCGCATAATCGATCATGGTCTCCACCACCGCCCGTTCCCTGATTAGGTCCGTTTTACGAATTATTGGCTATCTGATACTTTTTGTATTGGTACTAGCATTTTCTACCTTAACCTTTGTTGACTGGACACCTTATCAGGAGACGGCTTATTATCGGCAAACCGTTTCGGATCTGGAACACCTTCACGTTCAATCCTCAGATAATGGATTTTTCTTAGCCGGGTGGTCGCAGGCCAATATTACCCCAGACAGTCCAAAACCGCTTATTCCCTACAAGCCCCGGGGGGGTTATGAATTCGTACTGGATAGTGTTTACGTAAAAACCCTTGTCCTTGGAAATACGGAGCAAAACACCGCCTTCATCAACTATGAGATTTTGTTTGTACACCCTTATTTGGCCCATAAAGTCAAACAACGGATTCGTGATGCCGGGCTACCAATAGACTATGTTTACTTCACCACGACCCATACCCACAGTGGATTCGGTGGTTACTCCCCCGGGTTGATTGGTCGACTTACCATGGGCGGGGTAGATGAAGATGTGGTTGAAAAAGTCGCAAAGCAGACCGTGTTAAGTTTAAGAGTATCCTTGTCGGCGTTAGATACCGTGTCGCTATCTTACAGGAAAGTTCGAGCAGCTGAGTTAGTCACGAACAGACTGATAGCCAACGACCCGACCGATCCCTATATTCGCGAACTTCGTCTTCAAACAAAAAAAGGTAAAACAGGGATATTGATGACTTACAGTGCTCACTCCACCCTATTACCTTCGGGCTATATGGGTTTGTCCGGTGATTATCCCTACTATTTGAACCAACTGCGGGAGCAGGAGGTTGATTTTTCGATGTTTGCCTCTGGTACCGTAGGTAGCCACCGACCTGTGGCGCAAGGAGAAGGTCCTCAAAAAGCGATAAATTATGCGGCTGAATTAAATGCCGTATTAACAAAGGATACAACGGCACACAGGCAAATTAACGGAACACAAGTAAAATCGGCGAGACTACCGGTAGCACTTAGAAAAGCCCATTATAGGATATCTGAGAATTTAAGGCTACGCCCTTGGCTTTTTGAGTGGGCATTTGGTGACAGTCCCGCTCATATGGATATTCATCAGGTCGGAAATCTACTTTTTATCTCAAGTAGCGGAGAACTGTCAGGCGTATTCTATGAAGAATGGGAAAATGCAGCTCAGTCGTTGGGGCTGCACCTTATAGTCACTTGTTTTAATGGTGGCTACATCGGTTACATCACCCCAGATGAATACTACGGAGAGAAGCTTTATGAGGTGCGCGATATGAATTTCTTTGGTCCATACAATGGGGCATACCATCATGAACTTATCACACGGATAATTGCAAAAGTGGCCCTAAAATAAATACTTTTAAACGTTAAGGAGCCACCCATTGCATATCCCAGTTGTCCTCTTCTCTCAGAAAACGTGCCCTGAGGTGGGATAATCCGTTCAACTGCAAGACATCAAGTTGGCTAGGAACAATCTCAACTACCACAAAATCATCACTACCCATCACCTCAGGCCAGTTGTGGGCCTCTTCAGGTTGAGAAAGGGGAGTACCTGGACTGATCGATGAATTATAAGCTTTTCTTGCTTCCTGTGCTACCGAGTTCCAATAGTAGAGCGCAAGTTCGCTGTTTCTGTGAATAGCTGCGGTTGCCTTTATCCTTACTTGAACCATCTTTTGCGAATGATAGAGAAGCACGGATACATTCGGGTTTTCGGAAATATGGGCAATTTTTTCCGTGCGATAATCACTAAAGAAGACCAATTGATGTCGGTCACCTACCGACCTTAACACGACGTATCTTACATCTGGAGACTGTTGCCGCACAGTAGCCAAGGACATAAAGCGAAAGGGATGTGAAGGTTGTTTTGAGGCTAATAAAATTTCGTCGAAGACGAGCTGAAAAACTTCCGGTAACGTGTTGGCTGCATTGATTAGCATAAACGGTTATGATTTCCTCCATTTATGGTACAGCCAATTGCCTTCGTATTTGCCTCTTTGATGGCTTCTCCTGCGAGAATTGCCTCTAGAGCTTCTTCAACGTACCTCTTTGTGACGTCAGAGGCATCCCTGTAATTGTTGTCAATGGCACCGATATAATTTACGACAAAATCACTTCCCTCTTTTACCACGAGATATACCTGCGGGGTGTTTGTCGCACCGTATGCTTTCGCTACCGCCTGGGTTTCATCATGCACATAAGGAAATGGAAAATTTTTTGATTTTGCCCTTATTTTCATGTTTTCGAAACTGTCGCCTGCGCTACGAGCCGCATCATTGGGATTGATTGCAATTACAGGAAACCCTTTAGGGGCATAGGTGTTGTGCAACGCAATCATGCGGTCTTCATAGGCCACCACATAAGGGCAGGTGTTACACGAAAAGATCAATAAATACCCCTTGACTTCTGCTTGATCGGCCATGGAGATCATTTTGCCACCTACCGATTTAAGCCTAAAGTCCCTTGCGTTGTCTCCGACCTGATAGCCAGACTGCGCAAAGAGGGACATGTTAACGGCTGCTATAGCAGCTATAAGCGTTAGAATAATACGTTTAGCTTTCATAGATTTTTATTTTAAACGACTAATAATCGCTTTCAACTCCTGTTCATCCATCTCCCCTTCATGAAACAAACGTTTCCCGTTAGGAGTAACAAACAACGTCGCTGGGATTGCGCCAGACCATTTTTCGCTTACTTTGTTAATCCAGCTATTGTAATCCACGTCATCCAAGAGGTATACGTCTGATTTTATGCCCTTCCGTTCCATAAACGCAGAAACCCTTTCCGGCCTTCGGCCATCATCCATAGATATAAAAATCAATGCAACCGTGCCGTCTTCGGCGCTGACCTTTTCAAAAACAGGCATTTCTTTCACACAGGGAGCACACCATGTTGCCCAAAAATTGTACACCCTGATTTTATCGGAAGGATTTTCAACTAATTGCTCGAACTCGGCAAACGAAATAACTTTAACTGGAGGAGCTATGGCTGACGGAACAGCCGAGACTGCTACCCCCAAAAGAAATACAATGTGAAACAGAATAAACATATGGTTACCTCAAAATGGACGAACGAACGTCCAGCCAACGTATTTGGAAGTTCGTATTTAGTAAAGTTAACGATATTAGTACCCTTATGTTTCTGCATTACGCCAATAAAACGGTCGAGTCAAGCTATTTTACTCCGTTAAAATCGATCGTATATACTGAACGCTTTCCGGAATTTGACTTACAGATCGGGAAGACTCGTCTTCTATAATGAGGTATTCTACACCGATTTCCTTTGCTTTGCGAATGATCCCGGCAATGTTAATGTCACCGGTTCCCAACACCACGTTAGACTCAACATCACCGGTCCCGTCACTCGTCCCCTCTGTTCCTGGCTTTCTGTCCTTCAAGTGAAGTAAAGGAAACTTGTCAGGGTATTTATTAAGCAACGCTAGTGGATCAAAGCCTCCCATTTGAACCCAAAAAACATCCATCTGAAAATCAAAATGGGCCGCATTTTTGGCCATATAGTCAAACAGCGTCCCCGTTTCATAGGGCTTAAATTCATATCCGTGAGGATGGTAGCAGTAGGTAAGGCCCGCTTCCTTTACCAATTTTCCGACTTCGTTAAACACATCTACAGCAGCCTTCGTCTCTTTTTCGCTGAAAAGGCCACTGGTATGCGGGATCCAAAATGTAACGATATACTTCGCGCCAAAAGCCTTGGCCTTCTCGATGATAGCTTGGGGATTATCGCTCATTTCTTCATACGATCCACCAATGCTGACTACCTGCAGATGATGCTTTTCAAGCAATTTTTTATACTCATCCAGCGACATTCCGTACGTGTCTCCTCCTTCCAGATACCGGATATCCCACTCGTCAATAAGCGCATGATATTTTGAGACGTCAGTACCTATCTGATTTCTCAAGCTATACAACTGCAACGCAATTTCCTGCGCTAGCGTATCAGCAAAAGGGAAAAGCAGGGCAACAAAAGAAATCAGTATCTTGACACGTTTGATTTTTGGATGAAACATCGCGATCTTTCGATAATGAACTTAAAAATAGAACTTTCGGGGCAGTTAAAAAAACAACTGTTTGATTATTTATCGAAGGAAAATGATGAGGCATCTCCTATACAACACGTTGAAAAAATGTTTAATACCAACTACGAACGGAAACATATCGATGATATATTTACGAAAAAGTGCCTTGGTAAGGGTATTTACCCCTAAAAAAGGGAAGCAATTGGTTAGTCTCCTTTTTCTCCAATGCCCTCTTGATCTTCCTTGAAACGGTCCAAAACAAATAGAAAAATGTTAAAGGATAATGTTGATTTTCCCTCAGACGCTACATCAGACTTATCATGCAGATGGAATCTGGCATTGTCCCTCAATCGGGGATCTACTACCGAGGGGTTTTTTGAGAATTTATCCGTGGTACCCTTTGCCTTGGATTCATGTTGATCAGGTGGTGGACCAGTACTCTCACCAGTAAGATTTTTAACACTTTCTGAAGATTCCCTACTTACTTGCGCGTTTCCTTCGCT
>WGNT01000083.1 GCA_016124425.1 Cytophagales bacterium | reverse complement strand
TTTGCAATATAAAGGGTATATTTAGCTGAAACAAATATAGAAAAATCTCTGAAAGGTCAGCCGAATTTACAATAGGTAGGTAGATGATCGACTTAATTTCGGATATAAGGAGGTGTTGCAGAGGATCCCAAACGAGGTAAAACATGAAAAAACTAATCATCTGTCGCCACGCCAAATCTGATTGGGGTGATCCCTTTCTAAGTGACCGAAATCGGCCCCTAGCGTCAAGAGGAATAAATGATGCCCCGGAAATGGCTTTACGTCTCAAAAAAAGGGGAGTAAAACCGGACCTTCTGGTTACTTCTGATGCTGTAAGAGCACTAGAAACTGCGCGGATTACCGCAACACAACTAGCTATATCTGCGGACAAAATCGTTGTGGAAAAATCCCTTTACCACGCGAATCCGGAAACGTTGCTAAACATAATTAGAGGCACGCCTGCCGATGTGGATACGCTGCTCATTTTTGGGCACAACCCGGGTCTGAACGGGTTGATCGACTCCCTTGGTGACCCGATTGAGAATTTGCCCACCTGCGGCCAATATGGCATTACCTTTCAGGTGGAGGATTGGATGCACATCAGTGATGCGAATGCAGCGTTTTGGTTTTTTGATTTCCCAAAATCAAAATTCCCGAACATCTAGAAGGACGCCCGGTATTGAGTCTAAATTATTTAGCAGTTGAATAACCTTTGCCGCGGTAGCTTTTGGAGTACTAAGTGTGCCCTCATCCTTTAAATCCCGAAATTTCCTCCATTGGCTGAAGTTTTCCCGCGAGGCGGACCGGATGGTGTCTTGCATGGGCGTATCCACTACTCCAGGCGACAGAGCGATATATCGTATGCCGTTGCGGTGAAGGTCAGCCTCCTTCTGAGCCACTAGTGACAGTTGATTTAATGCCGCTTTGGAGGCACAGTATCCACTCCACCCATCAACTGCTTTTGACGCAGCTCCGGAACTGATATTTACAACTGCTTTTTGTGCGGTGCTACCCCGGTATTTTGAGGCAAAGGCGTTCATTAGAACAGCCGGAGCCACTACATTAATAAGGTGTATGTTTAGGATACCTTGCGGATCTAGCAGGCCAAGTGGGGCGATTTCCCCTATCCATCCGGCATTGTTGATGAGCGTTACCGATTTAAAATCGCCTTCGGGGAAAATTTCATCGATTCGCGCGACTATCTGATCTATATCCACTAAGTCTAGGGAGATATGTGTGTACCGGTCTCCTTCATCTACCGCTTCCCGCGATATCCCGATAACATAGGTATTATCGGCGTCCAAAAGCTCTTTTACAAGCGCTCTTCCCAACCCCTTGCTGCTTCCTGTTAGTATGTACAATTGCTTTTCCATAAGATTGATTGTAGTGCAATTTACTTGATACGCGGACGATTTTCCGCTAGATAACTTTCTTCATACTAGGCTGATGGTGGGTGTGTAGCATGCGTGCGGTAAGCCGATTGAAGCGATACAAAAGCAAAATAGCAGTGGCAGTCAACCCTGTCAGGAGGCCGATCCAAACGCCTATCTCTCTCATTTCGAGGACAAATGCCAAAAAATATCCTAAGGGCAAGCCTACAACCCAGTATGCTATCAGCGTTACAAAAGTAGGCACCTTCAGGTCGGAAAGCCCCCTCAAGGCTCCAAGACCCACCACCTGCAGGCCGTCGGATAGTTGAAAAATCCCCGCAATGATCAAAAGGCTGGCTGCAGTATTTACCACACCTTGATCATCTAGGTAAATTAAAGGCAGGTAGTTTCGTAATAAGACGAACATTACCGCGAAAAATGACATGAAAATCGCTACCATCCCAAAGATCGAGAAACCTACCTCCCGCAACGTGCGAATATCTCGCCTCCCAAGCTGATTTCCTACCCGTACCATGGCTGCTGCCGACAAGCCCGAAGCCATCATGTAACTAACGGAGGCTAAGTTGATGGCTATCTGATGGGCAGCAAGGGCATTTACGCCTATCCAGCCCATCATTATTGCAGCGGTGCTAAATGCACCGACCTCAAATACGAATTGGAATCCGGTCGGGACGCCTATTTTAAGCATTCCTTTCACAAGAGACATCCGAATAGCTTTAAGATTCAAGGGTGTTTTATAGGCCTTGTACCGCTTAGAGCCAGTTACATAAACGTGAATAATGACTCCCATTAACACACGCGATATCAAGGTAGCCCAACCGGCCCCGTTGAGTCCCAGTTCTGGAAATCCAAGCTTTCCATAAATAAGTACCCAGTTTAAAAAAATGTTAAGGATGTTACAAATAAGCGTAATAACCATTGCTTGTCTGGTCTGGGAGAGACCTTCCACAAACTGCTTGAATGTCTGAAAATACATAAATGGCACAAGCGAAAGCGTAATGATAAGCAAGTACGGAATCGCCAAGGCAACTACTTCGTCCGGCTGTCCGAGGTAATTTAACCCCGGTGACAACCCCAGCACAACCGCAAAGAGAATCAAACCGGTTACGATGTTAATTACAAACCCGTGATTAAAAAGTTGGGCAATCTGACCCTTTTTCTGCTCTCCATCCGCCACAGCAACCAACGGCGTGATTGCCATGGAAATGCCAATACCAAACATCATAATCAGAAAAAAAATACTATTCGCCAACGAAGCCGCCGCCAAGGTTTCCGCGCCGAGTCTACCGACCATCACGTTATCCACCACCCCTACCATGACCTGTCCTAGTTGGCTTAGCATCACCGGATAGGCTAACGTCATCGTAACCTTAAACTGACTTGTATATTTTCGTATTTCCATTACGGACTAGCAAGGTATCAGATCCTACCCTGTTGTTTCAGTATTTTTTCCACTTTCAATATTCCTGCTATACTTATTGCGTCGGTTATCTCTCCGGACATCACCTTTTCCACTGCCTCTACAAATGGGAGCTTCATGATTTGTAACTCCTCTGTGTCGTCAAATTCGGTATCACCCTCAGTAAGTTCTTCTGCCATGTACACAAACCCTTCCTCGTCGGTAACAGAGTTGGAGGTGTGAATTCGCACCACCGTAGTCCATTTCGACGCAGTTAATCCCGTCTCTTCTTTTAGCTCTCTCACGGCACCGAGGAGTAGATTCTCGTCTTCGGGAACCCCCCCCATAGGTATTTCCCAGGAGTATTCGTTCAGGGTATATCGATACTGCCCGATCAACCAAGTATATAAGTCGTTGTCAAGCGGTACGATACCTACAGCTTTGTTTTTGAAGTGCACCTGTCCATAAATTCCAGGTCCACCCTTCGGGTTAACTATTTGATGTTCTTCTACACGGATCCACGGGTTGATGTAGATTAATTTTTTGGAGATAGTTTTCCAAGGATTTCTCATAGATGCAACAAAAAAAGGTGACCCGAAGGCCACCTACGAAGGTAAACAAAAACGTGAAATATCCATTAAGCCGGAATAGGTAGCACCTTACTGTCTTTAAACGTAGACAGAATAACCATGGACTGCATGGAATCAACTTCTTTGATCTCGCTGACCTTTTCCAACATCAGTTTCTGATAGGAAGTAATGTCCTTTGAAATAATCTTTAGAATAAAATCACCTGTCCCCGTGATGTGGTGACATTCTATCACTTCAGAGATGTGATCAATTTCCTTCATAAAGGCCTCAATATTTGCTTTATTGTGGCCCACCAACCCTACAAGTACGAAGGTGCTTACTCCGAGCCCGATTTTTTCAGGGTCCAATTTGGCATGGTAACTTTTGATGATACCACTCTGCTCCAACTTCTTCACGCGCTCCAAGGTAGGAGCTGGAGATAAACCAATGTCCTTTGAAAGCTGGGCATTAGTGATTTTAGCGTTGGCCTGCAGGATTTCAAGAATCTTCCGATCTATCTTGTCAAATTTAACTTTTACGTAATTATCCATCTTTTAAAGAATTTACCGAATTATATGCGGTACAAAATTAATCTGTTTTATATTTATTTTTAAGGTGTATACGCAAAAAACGGACCAAAGGACAAAATATTGTTATAAAATTATCCAAAAAAATCCGAAAAAACAGCGCAAATGCAGGCTTTTAATGGCAAAAATTCGAATATACGGCTGATATAAAATAATTTAGGAAAAAAAACCTATTTACAGTTTATTCTTTCTAATGAATTCCCGCGCTTCTTTATGGGCTGGGTGTTTTCTTTTTGCGTACTTTTTGACACGCTCAAAGTAGGCTTTCGCTATCTTCTTTTCATTATCAGCTGCCGCAAGTTTGCCGAGCTGTATTAACGCATGTAAATGATAGCCACTCTCCTGGCTCTCCGTTTCTTCGCCGAAGGAGATCGTTCTCTTGTAATAAAATTTCGCCTTTTCACTTTCACCGATTCTATCAAAATACTGTCCGGCAAAAAAAGCCGCATACCTGCCACTATTTGCTTCATATCCCGTCCATTTTTCATCAAGCCTCCGAAGGATTTCCACACTTACTTCCTTAGCATCCTCAATCCGGCCCACAACATACAGTTGCCTTGCCAGAAAACGGTGAAAATATGGGTTGTTGGGGTATTTATCATGTAGATAGGAGGTGATATTCAAGGCTTTAAATGGGCTCTTTTCCTCTGAGGCGTAGAGCCTAAAAAGGAAATACTGGGCCTCTACCCTAGCGTAAAAAGCATTCTCAGCGACTTCTTCAAGCTGCTTTAGACCCAGTTCTTTATTTCCTTTAGGAAAAAAAGCCAGCACAGGCTTCAGTAGCGGATAGTTTTGCGGAATCCACACCGAAAAGTAGTTGAACAAGGCATCGCCCAACAGCAGTTCAGGATTTAGTTCATCTTCTCCTTTACTTAATTCAAGGTATTTTAAGGCGTTTTTGCCAGCAAACGTTGCCTTCGTCCAATTCTGTCGCTCACTGTAAAGGCGTCCCTGAAATCCATAAGCCCCTGCTAAAAAAAAAGCCGCTTCTTTATTTGACGGATCCGCATCATACATGGCTTTCGCCTTTTCAATGGTCTGATCCATATACCGAATAAACAAATTGTCATACGAACTGTCTTCGAGGTCAACGGCAATTTTCCACCATTGGCTCAAGCCCATCAGAAAATAAGGCAACGGATGTTCGGGATAGCTAAAGCGCATCACCTGAAATCCCCGCTCAGCGGTCTCAAAATCAAAATTGTACATGCTGTTCACCGCATCTGTTATTCTGAACTGCAAGGCTTTGTCCAACAACAAATAGGGAGATTCAGCTCCAATTTTCGCCACCACGTCTGATTGGTCCATCTGACCATATACATATTGTACAGGTACCGCAATGGGCAAAAGTGACGTAAAAATAAAAAAGACGAAAAGAAAGCTATTGCACCACCGTTTACCACGAAACAGGTTAACTGATGCATATCGCATGTTTAGAAAGGTACTTAGCTTCATTTTTTTCTTTACTCAACGTTACATGGCAGTAAAAAATTTCCCGATGTGACAAATTTAAGCTATGCCGGGAAAATAACACCATGACCATCGAATTGTTCTGTCGTGCTGTTGAAAGGAGTAGTTTGAAAAACAAGTCCATCCGCCCGGATTCAATAAAGAACCCAGACGAACAGACCTGATTGGCAATTATATAAAAAAATTAACAGCTATCCTTCTATTTTTTCATCAAATCCGGCAAAATCGGCTGATCTACAACATTCTTTAACGTTTCTTTCCACGCCAAATAGGCAAGGGAATCCGGTATGTCTACATCATCAAAGGTGATGATTTGACCGGGTTCAACAGTTCTTTTTAGACTCACATTACTCATCAAGCCAATAGGAACATGGTTTGGATCGTCAGTTATCATCATCGCTTCGCCGCGTACATCCATACTGCCGATTCCTTTTTCTATGGTAGTTCCTGCTTCCAGTTTTCGCTTTGCAATCGTGGCCACAGAGGCACGTGGTACGCTTCCGTTGTCTAACAGAATTTCGTCCCTATACAAGAGGTTAAGTATCGTGTTGGGGATTTCAAAGAAACATAGGTGTGCCGGCTTATATAGCAAATAAAACGGTCCGTCTCCCAGTTTGTATGTCTTCAACTCAGGCGCCAAATCCTCTTGGTGAGTGGCGGTGATAAACACACCTGGAGGAGATTCACGAGAGATGATGTAGTCACTTAACACCTTTCCAAGCTTCTGGGCTTCATAGCCTAATGTGAAAGCACCTTCCTGAAAATCACTTGTCTCATATCCGATCAATCCCCGCATGGCCAGATCTACGCCTAAGCCATTGGCAACAAGGGCTTGCTCAATCTGCAATTTGGTCCCGTCGGTGAAGGAAGTCACAGAACTCAAACTGTACCCCTGTTTCTGAGCCCAGTACAACATGTCTTCTAAAGACGGGTTTTGATTCAAAAACCCTTTGATATTTCCATAAACCAAGGGCTTGAAGCCCATTTGAAGTACTTCTTGGTTCAATGAAGCCAATACGCCTGGCTGATCTCCGTTAGCCTCTGTTATTACTCCACGCTTCGAAAGGTAGGAGCCTGACAATACCTGGGTATCCGCATCCATGGTGACCACCGGCACACCATACGTAAAAGCCAACTCAATAATTTGAGTCGAATAAATCGGATCGCCTGTACTTACGACCAATACATCGGAAAGTTCGAGCACACGCTGTGGATCATTCGTAACGTACTCTTGATTTACACCAAGGTCTTCAATTATTCCCTTCCTTCTGGTGAGTATTTTAGATATCACCATATCTTTTCTTCTTGCAATCAGCTTAGCTAAGCCCCTACTGATTCCACCTGTTCCTACAATTCCTACTCTAATGAGCTTTCCGAAATTATTTTTCATGACTGTTAGTTTTTTAAAAATGCTATAGATTAATTACCGATATAAAGGTAAGAAATAATTTTTTTTAAAAACCACTTTTATGTATTTTAAATGCAAAAAAAAATATTTGAACAAAATTAGCTTCAAAAATAATATTTTTTAAAAATTAAATTTAGCATTTTTTTAGTAGCCATTTTAACAAATTAAATTGTCTATTATTTTGAATTTACAAATAAAATAGAATTTTAATTTTTTTACTAGACATTAGCCGTCTTTGATGCTAACGGCTGGTTACGGACGAAAAATGCGGCAAGCAACCCTTACGGCAACGTTCTATGCTATGGACAACTATCCGGCGACGTTTAAAAAAAGTTAATTTAGCCATTATTCCTGATAATTTTTTTATTTTCGCTTTTCCTTACATCTAAGTATTCCACATGTACAAATACAATCAGGTAAATAACATTACCGGCTGGTTCGTTTTTTTCATTGCTTCCTTGACCTACGTATTGACAGCAGAACAAACTGCTAGCTTTTGGGATCCGGGCGAATTCATAGCCGTTGCCTATAAACTTCAAGTTCCGCACCCTCCGGGAGCACCCTTCTTTCTACTTATTTATAGAATGTTTGGTTTTTTTGCATTTGGTGATGGGCTTCAAGTCGCATTCTGGATGAATATTGGAAGTGCGTTGTTTTCGGGATTTACAATTTTATTCCTATTCTGGACGATCACTATGTTGGGCAGGAAGCTCCTGCAGATTCCTATAGGTGCTGAGACACAAGGCCAAATCGTTTCGCTAATGGGGGCGGGTATCGTTGGTTCTTTAGCCTATGCATTTTCGGATAGTTTTTGGTTCTCCGCGGTAGAGGCAGAAGTCTATGCGATGTCGTCTTTTTTTACCGCACTTGTCATTTGGGCTTTTCTAAAATGGGATATTATAGAGGATCCCAAAAAGGAAAACCAATACATGGTCTTTATTGCCTACCTCGTAGGATTGTCGATTGGGGTGCATTTATTAAATCTGGTCACGTTGCCGGCGTTGGCTCTGGTTGTTTACTTTAAAAAATACAAGCAACCAAGCCTAAAGGGAGGCATCATTGCATTTCTGCTTGGCGGAGTTACGCTGGTAATCATCAACAACATCATCATTCCCGGATTGCCTGCCACAGCCGGCTCCATAGAGATTTTCTTTGTCAATAGCTTGAGCCTTCCGTTCGGGTCAGGGATCATCTTTTTTGTGCTGTTGTTTATCTGTGGGCTGGTTTGGGCAATCATGTACTCGCTAAATCAGGGGAAGGTAATCTTAAATACCGTTCTACTCTGTCTTACCTTTATAATGATAGGGTATGGATCCTATGCGCTTATCGTAATCCGTGCCAACGCGGAACCCGTAATCAATGAAAATGATCCAAAAGATATTATCAGTTTCGTCAGCTATTTGAAGCGGGAGCAGTATGGCTATCGTCCTTTGCTTCACGGTCAGTACTTCACAGCGGAAGTCATCGATCAGACAGAAGGCGCACCTGTCTATGCCAAAGGAAAAGATAAGTATGAAATTGTGGATTATCAGCTTCAAAGCATCTACGATCCATCCAAAACAACGATTCTGCCCCGAATTTATTCGACACAGGAACGGCATAAGCAACTCTATCGCTCAAAATTGGGGCTCAGTGAGGGTCAGGAGCCAACCTTTGCGGACAACCTTTACTTTATGTTCACCCATCAGTTGGGGCACATGTATTGGAGGTATTTCATGTGGAACTTCTCTGGAAGGGAAAGTGATTACAGCGATGCTCCTTATTTGACGCTGGTTGACACTATTTCCACTAATTTTCCCGACTATATTAAAGAAAACAAAGGCCACAACCAGTATTACATGCTTCCGCTGATTTTGGGGCTTATCGGTATATTCTTTCAGGCAAAGCATGACCCCAAATCCTTTTGGCTTACACTCATGTTATTCCTGATGATGGGGGTAGTTTTGGTACTTTACCTTAATTCCCCACCGGTAGAGCCCCGGGAAAGGGATTATATCTATGTAGGCTCTTTCTATGCATTTGCCATTTGGATAGGTTTCGGGGTGCTTGCGATTGTAGAGCAGTTGAAAAAACTAAATAAGAACGTAGTGACTGCAGCAGTTCTCGCTACTTTAATTGCCTTACCGGTTCCTGCTATCATGGCCTTCGAAAACTGGAACGACCACGATCGGACCGGCCGCTATTTTTCCGTGGACGCCGCGCGAAACTTCTTGGCATCCTGTGCGCCTAACGCTATTCTCTTTACTGGGGGCGACAACGATACCTTCCCGCTTTGGTATGTTCAAGAAGTAGAAGGCTTCCGTACAGACGTCCGCGTGATTGTACTAAGCTACTTTGATACCGACTGGTACGTGACCCAAATGGAGCGTCCTGTAAATGAATCTGCTGCACTTGATTTTACATTAGGTTTTGATAATTACAAAAAAGGCACAAACGATGTGCTCTATGTGACGGACAGAGGTCTGGAATCCCTTCCGCTAAAGGAGTACCTTAAGCTACTCGCAAATAACAGTGAGCTTTTGAAGCTTACCTCTAATTATTCCGGAAACCTGTATACCGTTCCGGCACGGGTGCTCTCACTGGATGTAGATCTGGAGAAAGTAAGTGAACTTGGTATTATTCCAAGCCAATTCGAAGACTTGGCTATTTCCAGACTGAATATCCGAATTAAGGGTAACTACATCACAAAAGGAAGCTTAATGCTGCTTGATCTGATCGCAACCAATGACTGGAAGCGTCCGATATATTTCAATAACACTTCCCTTGCCACCATCGGATTTGACGTAAGCGACCACGTCGTGATGGAAGGGCTTACCTATCGACTACTCCCTATTCAAAAACCCGATAATCAGGAAGAACTAGTCAATACGGATTTGGCGTTTTACAACGTCACAGAAGAGTTTTCATACCGGGGAATGGATGACCCGGATAACTATTTCGATGATGAATTCCGAAGGTTTACATCAAATCACCGAAGCGTCCTGAACAGCATCACAATAGCTCTGATGGAAGAAGATGAAATGGACCGGGCTAGAACGATACAGCAGCTTAGCCTTGACAAATTCCCCCACGAAGCTATTCCCTACGACTTGGCAAGCGGTCAGTCCGTCCCACTTTTGTTCGAATTGGGTATGGAAGACGCAGCCCTTGATATTATAAATGAGATGTCTGAAAGATCCATCCAACTGTTGGATTTCTACGAAGAAACAAACCGGGCAATGGACCGAGAGGCGAGTATTTCAGTAGAAATGCTCCGGTATTTTATCCCTTTATTGCGGGAAAGAGGATTTACCGAAAAAGCCACCGAGCTTCAAAACGAATTTGACAGGTTATTTGGTTCAGGAAGTTCGGCGCCAAGGCTAAACCGCCGATAGGATATCTAGGGGAGAAAAAAGAAGCCGCACGGCATACATGAATATTCTGTTTACTTCGTTAAAATGTAAAACAAATCAAGCCCTTGTTTGGGATCGTTTGTAAGCAGGTAGTCGTCATGGGTGATAGCTGTTACTTTCTCTCCTTCCTGACGGTGAAGTGCCTTGCGGTTAATTCTATTAAGAATCTCATAAGGTATCTTCAACAAAGAGGACGGAAGTCGGTATTGCAGATTCATAAAATCCCAACGGGTAAATTTCCGCACCGATTTCCGGTTTGCCTCGTGGTACGCCATCACTTTATCATTACCTCCGATGCCCATTGCTGTAATATTGGAAAAAATTGATTTGCAGAGCGATGTTAGTTGGTCTGGAGAATATTCCCTGACATGCCACGGATTTCTACTTAGGGAAAAGTTTCGATTTGGTGTCGAGATAATCGCCTTGCCCCCGGGTTTAAGCACTCTGTGCAGCTCCTTTAAAAACAACGTATCATCCTCAATATGTTCAATTACCTGAAAACTAACTAATGTATCGTATGCACAAGATGGAATTCCTCGTAGGGGTGGAATATGAAGGGCCTGAAATTCATGTTCCGGATACTTCTGGCTGAGTGCTGAGATAATGGCTGAAATCTTGTCCAACCCCAGGTAGGAAGTAGCCCTTGGCGCCAATACGTTTACGCCGCGACCTTCACCACATCCTACTTCAAGCAACTCCCCGCTTATAATCGGCTGGGCGGCAAGATAGGCCTTCAGTAGCCGTTGGTGAATTGGATTGTCACTTATCAACTTATCTGAAGTTATTTCTGTTGTATAGATAGCCATGCAAAATTTTATTATTTTCAACAAAATTACGTTTAATTTTTAAACCAACGATGAAAAAAATAAAGTCAACCCCCTTTAGATACACCATCGCCGGTCTGGCGGTAATGCTGACCACGCTCATTTCGAGCTTCGGCCAAACAAAGCTGATGGAGATGAATCAGAATCTCAGGTACTCCAGGTATTCCCGTATCGCGCTTAAAATAATTCCCTTGCAGGAAGATGAAACTACGTTTACACTTCAGTTCGTGGTAGACAAAATCGAAGAAAACGCAGCGTTTGACAATTATTTGTTCAGCTACACGGTAGTTGGAAGCTTCCAACAGGAAATTACTGATGAGATGATCATTGCCTTTGATGAAGGAAGCCTGAAAAAATCTACCGACAGGCACTTTCTATTTGAAGAAGAAGTGATAGTAGGCTCTGATCAGCAGGAAGCCTATGCTGTCTTTATGGCTAAGGACACGAGACAGGGCGACGAATATGTCTACCATATTGACCTAAAAAGTCCCTTTGTTCCTGAAGTACCGACCTTTGGAGCCTATTTTGGAAATGACATCCCGTTTGATCAGCAATACTTGAATGTAGAGGAATCACTACTTTTCAAGAGCACCCGTGGTGTTAATTTGCACCAATTCTATTATCCGCAAGAGTTCCCGTTGCCACTACCTCCTATGGAGACCAAACCAGCACCGGTGGCAAAAGAAATCGAGGTAGATTACCGGGGGACCTTTTTGGTGAATGTTCCACAGTCGTTTGATGAAAAAGGGTATTATTATATCCAAGAAGATACCACCGCCAGCACAGGCATCTTGATAAAGACCGCCCCTAAAGCTTTTCCTAGGGTGTCTACTTGGGAGGAAATGATCCAAATGGTGACCTATATATCCACCCGGCAAGAGCATGAGAACCTACTAAAGGCAGAAAATAAAAAACTTGCCCTGGATGAGTATTGGATACGCCTGACGCGCAGTGAAGAGAAGGCCAAGGAACTGATAAAGGAATATTTCCGACAGATTGAGTTTGCTAACATCTTGTTTACGGATTTCAAAGAAGGTTGGGCAACCGACAGGGGGATGGTGTATGTAATCATGGGTCCTCCGCAGGAAGTCTATTTCGAAACGGACAAAGAAACGTGGATTTATCTGGCCAATAACTCCAATTCGAGAATAACCTTTACCTTTGCCCGCATCAAGACTATTTTAACACCCAACTACTACACCTTAAACCGATCAAGGGTATATCAACCCGAGTGGTTTAAAACCATAACAGCATGGAGAAACGGAATGATGGCTTTTTGATTAACAAACCGGAAAGCGACAAAGATTACATTTTTGGCATTAGGTCTATCATGGAAGCGCTTCATGCGGATCAGGAAATCGACAAAATCCTGATGAACAAAGAGCAAAGCAATGATTTGACCAAGGAACTCACGGAACTGGCTAAGTTGAAGAAGGTGCCAATCACGAAGGTTCCGGAAGGCAAGCTCAACAGAATCACTCGAAAAAACCATCAAGGGGTAGTGGCGTATGTTTCATCCATCGCCTACGCCTCATTAGACAACGTGATCGATACCTGTTTTTCCAAAGGAATAGCACCCTTGATTCTAATTCTCGACAGGATTACGGATGTAAGGAATTTCGGCGCCATTTGCAGGACCGCCGATGTGGCAGGCGTACATGCCGTAGTGATTCCGGAGAGAGGGAGTGCGCAGATCAACTCAGATGCCGTGAAGACTTCCGCTGGAGCACTTAATTTTCTTCCGGTATGCCGGATTAAAAATCTATATTACCTGGTAAAGGACCTCAAAAAAATGGGTCTGAACATCGTAAGTGTCACAGAAAAAACGGACCGAACGATTTATTCGGCCGATTTCTCCGCTCCTACTGCACTCATTATGGGTTCAGAAGAAGACGGTATATCCCAGGAACTATTGGGAATAAGTGACGAATATGTGAAAATCCCAATGAAAGGCAATATCGAAAGCCTGAACGTATCGGTAGCTGCAGGCGTAGTAATCTACGAAGCCCTGCGTCAGCGAACCCCCTAAATTACGAGACCTAAGTTCATGCCATGGAATATATTTTGTTCACGGTATTCTTCTGTGTAATCCTTGGCGTAGTCCTTTTCTTGTTGCAAAAGGCCCTACAGCGAAATGAAACCCTACAGGAAAAGCTAAGGAATCTACACGTAGAAAAGGCTGAACTGCAGAAGGACAATACCTACCTTGAGGAACGGATAGAGGCCCAGAAAAAAGAATGGGATCAGATGGGGAAAAAATTTTCCAATGAGTTCGAATTACTAGCCAATGCGATCTTTGAAGAAAATTCCAGAAAATTTTCTCTTCAAAACAAAGAAAACATCCAACAGATCCTCAATCCTCTGGGAAAAGAAATTGCGTCTTTTCGCGATAAAGTTCAGGAAACTTATGACAGGGAATCAAAGGAGCGGTTTTCACTCGAATCAAGAGTAAAAGAATTAGCCGCCCTTAACCAGGTAATCAGCGATGAGGCCAGAAACCTTACCAGCGCGCTTAAGGGAAATGCCAAAATCAGGGGTAATTGGGGAGAAGCGATTTTGGAGACCATCCTGCAAAACTCGGGGCTTGAGAGGAACAGGCACTACGTCATTCAGGAGTTCCTTACCGACTCGGCCGGTGGCTACCTGTTGGGACCCGATGGGAAGAAAATGCAGCCGGACCTTACGATAAACTATCCTGACGACAGAAAGGTGATCATCGACTCGAAAGTTTCCTTGCTAGCTTACGAACTTTATTGTTCCTCTGATAATGCTTCTGAGCAGTCACAGGCAATGAAGGACCATCTTCGGGCTATGCGCACCCACGTGGATCAGCTTTCCGCCAAGCAGTACGAATCTTATGCTAAGGTTTTAGACTTTGTCATTATGTTCGTACCGATAGAAGCTGCCTATATTGCTGCCGTGCAGGCAGATCCCAACCTCTGGGAATACGCGTACAAAAAACGCATATTGTTAATAAGCAGCAGCAATCTCATTGCGGCCCTGAAAATGATCAGGGACCTTTGGGTACGTGATGAGCAGACAAAACATGCTATGGAAATTGCAAACCGGGGAGGGATGCTGTACGATAAGTTTGTTTCCTTTTTAGCGACACTGGAAGACATAGGAAAACACCTTGAGCGTTCCTCCAGCGCATATTCCTCAGCCGTTAAGCAATTGTACACCGGAAAAGGGAATTTAATCGGACAGGTGGAAAAACTTCGGAAACTGGGCGTTCCCGCCAAGAGTCAGATCCCTGAAAAGTTCTCAAAAGCTGCTGATCCGCTTTCGGAGGAAGGTGAAGAGGAAAAGGATCAGGTATAATCCACGCCTTTTTCTTTGGCATCCTTTAGAAACTCCCGGAACTTATCCTCCTCTGCCAACTTACAGATCAATAGCACGTTGCCGTTATCGCTGATGAGGTAATCCTTCAGCCCTTGAAGCACGACCAATTTGTCTGGATTTACGTGGACGAAGCAGTTTTCTGTATCATACATTAATGTATTGACATGGGGAACATTCTTTTTGTCATCCTTTGATTTCAGATCATACAGATTTTTCCAAGAACCTAGATCTGACCAACCAAAGCCGCCTTGGATCACGTAAACATTGTCCGATTTTTGAAGGATACCATAATTAATCGTGACGCTTTTAATAAGCCCATAGGCTTTTTTCAGAAATCCCGCTTCCTCCGGGGTACCGTAAAAGGGTATTCCTTCCTCAAAAATCTCGGCTAATTCGGGAAGGTGCTTTTCTATTGTTTGAAGGATACTTTCGTTTTTCCAAACAAAGATGCCCGAATTCCACAAAAAATCGCCGCTGTTTACAAAGGTTTCGGCAAGGTCGTAATGAGGTTTTTCAGTGAACGTCTTTACCTTCATGGCTACCTCATCGGGCTGCTCTAAGTATTGTATGTATCCGCAGGAAATATCCGGGGTGTGAGGCTGGACTCCCAAGGCAAGGAGCTTGCCACCACTTTCTGCTGCATCGACTGCCTGTTGCAAGGCCAAAAAAAATGCAGATTCGTTGACTATAAGCTGATCAGAAGGACTGATAATGGCTGTTGCCTGCGGATCAAGCTTTTTGATGATATAACTTACCAAAGCAAGTGAGGCTCCGGTATTTCTACGAATTGGCTCTATTATGATCTGCCGGTCAGATAGTTCCGGTAGCTGTTCCTTTACAAGGTGAAAGTAGCGCTTACTGGTTACAATCAAAAAACATTCCTCGGAAAACTTTTGGACAAATCGGTCAAACGTCATTTGCAAAAGTGTACGGCCGGTACCCATGAGGTCTAGGAATTGCTTGGGTTTGTTAAATCTACTTTGTGGCCAAAGTTTAATCCCCAAGCCGCCAGCAAGAATAACAATATAGGTTTGATTCTTCATATGCTTAAACGAGTCCCTCCTTCATCAAATCATGGATATGGACAAAGCCCATGATCCGGGATTCCTTTATGGCTACAAGTTGGGTGATGTTAAATGCTTTCATTTTTTCGAGGGCATGAATGGCAAAATCAGCAGTCGATATCGTCTTTGGGTTTACGGTCATAATATCTTGCGCTTGTACCTTTCTTAGATCCGGGCTTTTCTCCAACATACGGCGGAGATCACCATCTGTGATAATTCCAACCAGCTTATCGGAACGGTCAATGACGGCGGTAGCCCCTAAACGTTTACTGCTGATCTCTATGATGACCTCATTTAAAAGGGCATCATCACGAACGATAGGGACGGGATTTCTTCCAATTAGATCCCCTACCGTAAGATAGAGACGCTTCCCCAGGGAACCTCCGGGATGGAACTTGGCAAAATCCGATGGGGAAAATCCCCGGCATTCAAGAAGGCAAATCGCCAAGGCATCCCCCAAGGCCATTTGTACGGTAGTGCTGGTAGTGGGTGCCAAGTTATTGGGACATGCTTCTTTTTCAAAGCCCGCGAACAAAACAAAATCTGCATGATCTGCCAAATAACTTTCTTTTTGGGAAACCAGTCCTATCAATTTTGCGCCAAGTTGTTTCAACAACGGAACCAACGCCTTTATTTCGGGGGTATTCCCGCTTTTCGACACACAAATTACGAAATCTTCTTCTTTAATCATACCTAAGTCGCCATGAATTGCGTCGGCGGCATGCATAAAGAGCGAAGGAGTTCCGGTAGAATTCAGCGTTGCCACAATTTTGTTGGCTACAATCGCACTTTTACCTATTCCGGTGATGACTACCCTGCCAGGGGAGGAAAGCATCCCCAAGACACAAGCCTCGAAGTCATCGTCTATAAACGAAATCAGGCCTTTTAAGGCATCCGATTCGTTTTGAATAACTTTTCTCGCTGTATATTTAATATTTTTTACTAAATTCAATTTTGCTGTCGTTAATCATTAAATTTGTACAAAAGTAGGAAAGATTTTCTACATACCTTAATGAAATAAGCGGGGCAAATCCTTAAACAATTTATGGAGTGGATTCTACTGTAAAAGAAAATTTAAAACGCATTTTTGGTTTCAACCAGTTTCGGGGAAATCAAGAAGCTATTGTCGATAACATTTTAAAAGGTAATAACACCTTCGTTATTATGCCTACCGGGGCAGGTAAGTCGCTATGCTATCAGTTGCCGGCGGTAATCAAAGAGGGTACAGCAATTGTGATTTCTCCGTTGATCGCACTGATGAAAAACCAGGTAGACCAACTGAATTCTTTTGGAATTAACGCCCATTTTCTAAACTCCACATTAAGCAAATCGGAGACGACGAAGGTGAAAAACGAAGTAAAGTCTGGCTTAACCAAGCTCTTGTACGTGGCGCCTGAATCGTTGACAAAGGAAGAGAACATCAATTTTCTAAGCGGCGCGAACATCAGCTTTGTCGCCATTGATGAAGCGCACTGTATTTCGGAATGGGGACATGACTTCCGTCCCGAATATCGGAAGATAAAAACCATCATCAGCCTAGTGGGAAATAATCTACCGGTAATTGCCCTGACAGCAACGGCAACCCCGAAGGTGCAACAGGATATCCAGAAAAATCTGCAGATGGAAGAGGCCGACCTCTATAAGTCCTCATTCAACAGGACCAACCTTTACTATGAAGTGAGGCCGAAAATCAAGAATGAGACGAAAAAGCAGATTATCAAGTATATTAAGACCAACAAGGGGAAATCAGGCATCATCTATTGCTTAAGCAGAAAGAAGGTCGAAGAAATCGCTGAACTTCTGAAAGTAAACGGGATCAATGCCGCCCCCTATCATGCAGGGCTCGACGGTCATGTTCGCGTCAAAAACCAAGACGACTTCTTAAACGAAGAAGTAGACGTCATCGTGGCTACCATCGCCTTTGGAATGGGGATAGACAAGCCTGATGTGCGATATGTCATCCACTATGATGTACCCAAGTCTCTGGAAGGATATTATCAGGAAACCGGACGGGCTGGAAGAGATGGACTGGAAGGCCATTGCCTGATGTTTTACCGCTATGACGATATCCTCAAACTGGAAAAATTCAACAAGGATAAGCCCGTTAATGAGCGGGAGAACGCCAAAGTACTCCTACAAGAAATGGCTGCCTACGCCGAAAGCTCCGTCTGCAGAAGACGCTTTCTGTTGAATTACTTTGGTGAACAAATGGATCATGACTGCGGGTTTTGTGACAACTGCAAAAAACCAAAGGAAAAATTTGAAGGAAAAGAGGACATCCTACTGATAATCGAAGCAGTAAAAGAAACGCAACAACGCTTTGGGTTGGACCATATTGTCAACCTATTGCGCGGTGAAAAGAACGACTATATCAGTAGCTATAGCCACGACAAATTACCCGTCTTTGGCAGAGGACAAGACAAAGATGAAGTGCATTGGAAAACGGTCATCCGGCAGGCCATGATCTTCGGTATTTTGGACAAGGACATTGAAAATTATGGTGTCATACTGCTTTCGGAGCGAAGTGAGGATTACCTTAAAAACCCTTACCCGGTCAGCATCAGCAAAAACCATGATTTTGAAGAAATTGCCGAAACCATATCTTCGGAAGAGATGAACAGCATGGGTAAGGCCTATGACGAAAAACTCTTCGAACTGCTAAAAGCCGAAAGGAAAAAAGTAGCAAAGCAAAAGGGCTTACCCCCCTATGTGATTTTCCAAGATCCATCGTTGGAAGAAATGGCGACGGTGTATCCTACGACCCGCGAAGAACTTGCTCAGATCAACGGCGTGGGGATGGGAAAGGTATCGAAGTTCGGTGCCAGCTTCCTCAAACTGATCGAAAACTACGTGGAGGAAAACGACATTATCACTGCCTCTGATGTGGTGGTGAAAACATCCGGCACGAGGTCAAAGGTGAAGATTTCGATTATTCAACAAATTGACCGAAAAATTGACCTAGATGAAATTGCCAACAACCTGAATATCTCTATGGCAGAGCTACTCCATGAAGTAGAGCAAATCATCTATAGCGGTACCAAATTAAATATAAATTATTACATCAATAATATCATGGACGATGAGCGGGAAGATATCCTTCATGATTATTTTATGACAGCAGAGTCTGACCATATCAAAGATGCACTAGGAGAACTGGAAGAGGAAGATTTTTCAGAGGAAGAAATCCGTGTATACAGGATTAAATTCATCTCCGACCACGCTAACTAAACTGAAACCAACGAATGAATATATTGCTGATTGGAAGTGGAGGGAGAGAGCATGCCTTCGCATGGAAGATAACCCAGAGTATCCACTGTAAAAAACTATTTATTGCACCCGGAAATGCAGGAACCGCTACGATAGGTGAAAACGTACCGATTTCTGTAACCGATTTTAAACGTCTGGGCTCCTTTTGTCTGGAAAACCAGATTTCCCTTGTGGTGGTAGGTCCAGAAGAGCCTCTTGTAAATGGTCTTAGGGATTATTTTGAAGCAACGGATGAATTGAAAAACATCCCATTTGTAGGGCCTGGAAAGATCGGGGCACAACTTGAGGGAAGTAAGGATTTTTCAAAAAAATTCATGGCACGCCATGGAATACCAACTGCAGCCTCGCAGACATTCACAAAGGAATCTGTTGAAGAGGGAATAGCCTTTATTCAAAAGCAACCCTTACCCATTGTCCTAAAGGCGGATGGGTTAGCCGCCGGCAAAGGCGTGTTGATCTGTGACAACTACGAACAAGCACAAAACGAATTCAACGCGATGTTACTTGAGAATAAGTTCGGTGCTGCCTCAGCCAAGGTTGTTATCGAGGAATTCCTTGAGGGAATAGAGCTGTCGGTATTCGTTGCCGTAGACGGTTCAGAATATATCGTTTTACCCGAAGCAAAAGATTACAAACGTATCGGAGACGGAGACACAGGGCCTAACACAGGAGGAATGGGCGCCGTGAGCCCTGTTCCCTTTGCCGATGGGGAATTTATGCAAAAAGTAAGGGAGCGGGTGGTGATGCCCACCATATTGGGTCTGATGAAGGATCACATCCCATATCAGGGGTTCATCTTCGTGGGTCTGATGAATAAGGCAGGCGATCCCTTTGTCATTGAATATAACGTTCGCATGGGTGACCCAGAGACCCAGGCGGTCCTTCCAAGGATTAAAAGCGACTTCCTGGAGTTACTGATGAGTATAGGTACCAAAACCCTCGGTCAATATACACTAAGTGTCGCTACGTCAACGGCCACGACGGTAGTTATGGTAGCAAAGGGCTATCCAGATGCCTACGAAAAGGGAAAGATCATTGAAGGCTTGAATGTGGCCGCGACAGAAAACAGCTTGGTGTTTCATGCCGGAACCGTTTCTGGAGGATCAGGTACGGTTCATACCGCAGGCGGTAGAGTACTGGGAATCACGGGGCTAGGAGAAGAAATACCTGATGCGATTTCAAACGCGTATGCCTGTGTAGAGAAAATCAGCTGGGACGGTGCCAATTATAGAAAGGATATCGGACAAGATATCCTACTACTGCAAAAATAAATTTTAGTTCAACCAATTAACGAGGAGTGGTACTCCCTTATATATATACTTATGGCAGGATGTAGTAACTGCTCTACCGGGACCGACAAAGTCGGCGGTTGTCAAAATAACGGCACCTGTGGTACGAGCGATTGTAATAAAATGAACTCCTTTGACTGGCTTTCCCATATGGGACTGCCTGAGGTAGATAGGTTTGATATTGTAGAAGTTAAATTTAAAGGAGGACGGAAGGACTATTTTCGAAATGTTGATTTTCTTTCGCTGACCACCGGAGATCCGGTCGTAGTGGACGTTCCAAACGGACATCATATAGGATATGTTTCCCTTCAAGGGGAATTGGTACGTCTGCAAATGCAGAAAAGGAAAATCAAAAATGATGATAATATTCTAAGGATCTATCGGGTAGCCAATCAAAAAGACCTTGACAAGTGGCAAGAAGCCAAGAACCGTGAATTACCTACACTGTATAGGGGAAAACAAATCATTGATGAAATCGGCTTGAAAATGAAACTCTCCGATGTGGAATTCCAGTCTGACGGATCAAAAGCTACTTTTTACTACTCCGCAGAAGACCGGGTTGATTTCAGGGAACTCATCAAGTTTCTTGCTTCGGAATTTAAAGTACGCATAGAGATGCGGCAAATCAGCCTAAGACAAGAAGCCGGAAGACTAGGTGGAATAGGCGTTTGTGGCCGGGAGCTTTGTTGCTCCACTTGGATACACGATTTTAAGAGTGTTACTACCTCGGCAGCCCGGTATCAAAACCTGTCACTGAATCCAAGCAAACTCTCAGGCCAATGTGGCAGACTCAAGTGCTGCCTGAATTACGAGCTTGATAGCTACATGAGTGCACTCAAGGATATTCCAAATGTAGATAAGCCCCTTCTGACCGCCGCAGGCCCGGCAAAACTTCAGAAGACCGACATTTTCAGAAAACTCATGTGGTTCAGCTATAACGATGACAACAACTGGCATGCCGTAGAATGCTCACGCGTTGCTGAAATTTTGGAGTTGAACGCAAAAGGAGAGGTGCCTTCCAGTTTGAAAGAGGATAAAGCCTTAGCACTCGAAGAAGATTTTTCCAACTCAAACAGGGATTTGGAGATTTTGGATAAAAAATTCAGTCAGGCAAAAAAGAAAAAAAAGCGGAAACCAAAAAACAAAACTGGCGTGCAGGCATCTGTAAATGAACAACCTGCCACCCAAACACCAAAAGAGAATGCCCCTGCTACAACTCCGGGTACCCCAAACAAAAACAGAAAACCAACTAGAGGCAGAAATCAGGGAAGACCGCAGGCAAAAGCTTCCTCTTCCTCGGATCCAGTAAGCCCCAAACCCGCACCAGAAGGCATGGCAGGTAACCCGGACATCCCGAAAAAGAAGCGGAGAAACAATAATCGCCGGCGTGGTAACTCCGGACCACCTAAAAACAGTGGCGCCAATGAATAAGTGGGTAACGACGAGATACCTGTTGCTTCTCGGACTGACCGGCTTATTCGTGGCCTGTGATACTGACCGGGTCTATGAAGCCTACCGGGATTTCGAAGACGGTCTCTGGAATATGGAGGAAGCCGCCACATTTGATATTGGAGAAATCCACCCCCAGCCTTCTATACCTGTCCTTGCTGTCCGCTATACCGACGATTACGAGTACCATAACTTGTATGTCCAGTTTGTGCAACAGGACAGTATGGCCTCTGTCCTCCAAGATACGCTGGTGAATATCTCATTATTTGATGCTAAATCAGGAAAGCCATTGGGCAAAGGCTTTGGAAACCGCCACACCATATATGACACCCTCTTGGGCAAAGAACAGATTTTACCAAACACGTCCCGTATACTTATTCGCCAATATATGCGCAAAGAACAGCTAGCTGGAATTGAATCGGTGGGAATCAAGCTAGTAGCTACTGACAACTAGCTGGACTAAGGCTGCTTTCTAGTCCATTTCGTTTGGAGAAGATCCTCTTTGTCCAGCCAGTACTGTCTGCTAAAAAGGTAAATTGGTTTCCAGTTTTTAGCCCGAAGCAGCTTGGGATGATAAACAAGCGATTCTTTTGCGTTATTCGCTCCAAAGAATCGCTGATCGTCGGTAAGTAGGGCCGATGTAAGCCTACCGTCTTCCCGTACTTCCATATCCATGATTTGATAGTACGCATTTTCACCAACGTAATGGTTTCCGTAAGCTCCCATAAGCCGCTTCTTCAAAGACCAGTGGTCCTCAAAGTCGGTAGAAACGCGTGGTTGTATAGTGATGGCTGCACCTGACTCCTGCGCCTCCGCAAACGCGATGTAGTCGCGGAGCATTTTAATACCCCTATTTCCCATAAGAGACTCCTTGAAATCCGTGGAATTCAGGCTGGTGATCAGGATAATCTGCTTTCGGGCGCGGGTGACAGCAACATTTAATCGGTTCTCCCCTCCCTTCTTAGCCAATAACCCGAAATTTGCGGTAAACTTTCCTTGACCATTTGGCGCATAGCCGACGGTAAACACCACGCTATCGAACTCGTCCCCTTGCACATTTTCGATATTTCTTACTTTGAGCTTTATATCCGGCCTTAAAAAGCCTTCACCTTCCAACAGTTCCATGACCAGTACCATCTGAAAGTAGTTGAACGTGATCACGCCGATCGATGCATTCGGAGAATCATCGAGAAGATGCTTTACCTGATTTACCACTTCCTCCGCCTCAGCCCTGTTCGTTTGCTTCTCCCAAATGCCCTCCATCTTTATCCGGCTTATCGATTTGCGGTTATCATTGAGCGAATCCATGTCGGGCACCATAGCAAGGGTACTGTTATAAAAGTGAAGATTGGAGAAATGAATTAGGGGAAGAAATTGACTACGGTAATGCATTTTCAGCTGAAAGGATGGGAAATACCGTGAAGCCATATCGAGCAAGGATTCTAATTCCAGTTCAGGTGCCTCTTCTTCCATGTCAAACCGTACCTTATACAGGTCAAAGGGCTGTAGCTGCGCACTGTCTCCGGCCACTACTACCTGCTTTCCTCGTAACATGACGGGGAGGGCGCGCTCAAAGTAGCATTGGGATGCCTCATCAAATATGACAAGATCAAAATATGGTTCTAGCGGGAAAAGGGCCGCGGCAGTCTCAGGCGATGTCATCCAGCTGGGTATAAGCTTGAATATTTCTTTAGCATGGTTGGCTATAAGCTTTTTTACCGGCCAAAGCTGACTCTTCTTTGTGACTTGATGATTAAGATCCCTATAGGTAATCCTATTTCCCAGCCTGTTGGTCTCAAGCTTACTGCATACTCCCTCGCGGAGGCGCATCTCGACAATAAATTTGGAAACCCTGCTTTTTTCATCTACCGCTTCTTGAAACTCATCAATCATCCCACGCATCTGAGGGCCCGAAACTTCTTTTAGCACGGGGTACTTTATCTCCAAATGCTCAATCCAGCTGACCTTTAAACTTGACAGAAATATTTGCTTCTGACTTTCAAAATCCAACTTGGGAAAGCTGTCCATTAGTTTCACCATTACTTCACGATCAACCTCCCGTAGCTTCTTCTTAAGCGAGTCGAACCGTACCAAGGCGTCAAAATCCCTCCCAAGCGTCGCCAGGACGGGCAATAGCTTTTCTTCATCGGCAGAGCCCAAGAGGTGCTTTAACTGTATATCCGTGAGGTAGTTTCTCCACCTAGGTACCTGTTTAAGTCCCCATTCATTAAGCCGTATCAACTCCTGAAGCGTACCTAGGAAATGGTTGTAGGAAATCATCGGGCTGTAGATATAGGAAACAAGCACCCCCAAATCAGCCATGATGAAGCGGGCCTTAACGGCTAAAATTAAGGTGTCGGTCATCGACTTAAACGGGTTCCATTCGAATGGCTTCGCTGGAAGAGGAACCCATTCCTTCTGCTTAAGCAAGGTATACTGATGGTTTAAATTCAACCTATTTTCCAGCTTTTCGACCAAATGGGCTACTCCTTCACTGTTCTTTTTCAGGTTATTAAGTTCCAACAAGTTAAGAATATCCCAATATTTTTTGGGATTAGACCGTAGCTTTAATCGTCCGATCCATGATTGGAGCATTTCAAGGAGTTGAATGGCCCGTTTGAATGTAGGCTCCACCTCATCATCGTCGGTAAACCATTCTATACCCGGCGCATAGAACAATTTCGCAATCGTGTCAACTTTATTTTCCAGCCATAACAAATCAAAGGAACTTCTTCCGAGCCGCAAAAGGTCCTTTAGCTGGCTGAATACTTCCTCGTCAGCGACGATCTCTTTTAGTAGAACGAGTTTTTCTCGGTTTTCAAATGATTGGTAGATTACGTCAAAGGCAAAATCCTGTGCAAGCCAATTTTTAAGGTCCCGCTCTGCGGTTTCCTTTACTTCGGCTATTTCACGGAGCGTATCCTTAAATCCCGTCAACATGGTCGATCCAAATTCGGAAAAGTCAACGCGATGGTACCAAAAAGAAGACTGGTAATCGTAGGCTTTATAATAGTCATGGAAGACTTCTAAATCCCGAAAAAAGTCTTCTAGGTCACCAAACCGATACGACTTGTAGTACTGACTGAGTTCGAGCTGTCTTTCATCAGCAGCGGAGGACACGTAAAGGGCTTTAACAGGGGCTCCACACTCGGCACTATCATACAAGGCCTCCTTGTATTCGGCAAAAAAGTCCGTACTTCTCTCAATCGTCCTGCACTGGTTTTTGAAATTCCGTTCAAGCTGAATGGCGTCTAGGGATCGGTTTAGTTCTTGGTAGTTTTCCAAGGAACTTATCTGATGGGCAATTTTCTTATACAGGTCCTTGCGATCTCCTCGGAAATCATGAATCAACGCAGTGAAATTTGCCAATCCCTGAGTGGTAAGCCGCTCGTAAACCACATCCAATGCGGCCCGCTTTTGGGAGATTACCAGTACTTTCTTACCCCGGGACGTGAAGTCAGTGACCAAGTTACAGATCAACTGGGATTTGCCGGTTCCGGGAGGGCCTTGAACCACGCAAGAACCACCTTCTTTTACATGATTAAGTACTTCTTCCTGACTGGCGTCCAGGGGGAGTGTCGTAAATGTGTTGTCCTCCTTTGTGGCACGCGGTGATTTTTCGGTCTGGCTAAACCATGTCTCAAGCAAGGTGTCCAATCCTTCATGGGGATTATCGGCCATTAGCTGTGTATAATCGTCCATCAAAAACGCGCTCTTTTGGGGAAATTGCCCCAACACCGCATAGGGCATCAACTTCAACATACCGGTTTTGAAGCTTTCCTCAAAAAATTGGCGGTTTTCTTCTGGAAAAAATTCCAGCTTGTCCTGGTAAATTTCCCTATTGAAATTTAAGACCATTCCCTTCTGAAGGTGATGGTATAAATCCGTACGAAATCCCCTTGGGTCCTTTGAAAAATCTTCTAGCGATTGTTCTACCCAGCCTTGATCCAGTGGTTTTCCCTGAGCTTGTGCATACGCAAGCAGGAAGGAGGGATTTAAAAAGGGATGTTCGCCCGGATTCTTTTTTAAAAACCAAGCGTTGTTTTCCAAGATCAGGCTGATCGGAAAGAACAATAGCGGACACCGGACAAGGCGATCATTTAGCAACTTACCTTCCACGAAGGGCCACCCCACAAACAGGCTCTTTTCTCCCGTCTCCTCCTCCGCAAACCGCACATTCTGAAACAGCCGCTTAAGCCGCTGAGAAAGCTGATTGACGTTTTTGTCCCGCGCGTCATTTACCTGAATCAGCGGGATATTCCGCTTACGTCCAAGCAGTTCCGTGATGTAAAAAAAAGAGGGGTGGTTGTTCAGAAAATGAAAGTCTTTCAGGTCAATCATCTGTTGGTGCACCAGTTTTGGCAGAAAAATGGACCGGTTGTTTGACGAGAGGTTTATCAACCTGTTTCTATATACCCGCAAGATGTCCTGAAGCATATCGTTAGTTGAACGGTGAGTCTTTTTCCTTTGCCATGTGGTTGTACACGAGGGTATCCATGACACCGGGAATCCATTTGTTGAGAAAATGTGCCAGTTTTCCTTGGCTGGTCAATACGATATCCCGCTTTCGCTTAACAGTAGCGGACAATATAGCATTGGCGACCTCTTCTGACGTCATCATTTTGCTTTCATCTCTGGGGGATTCTTTTTGGGGACTACCGTCCGCCGTCAGCGCAATGTTCCGGATGTTGGACTCTGTAAAGCCCGGGCAAGCTACCAGCACATGAACCCCCAGCTTCATAACCTCGGTCCGCAACGACTCAAAAAAACCGTTCATGGCAAATTTGCTGGCCGTATAGGCTGTTCGCGCAGGGGTCCCCCGGAATCCATTGATGGAAGATACCGCCACGATGGATCCTTTGTTGGCGATGATCTGCGGTAGGCAAGCTTTGGTCAGATAAACTGCTCCCCAGAAATTTGTATTCATCACCTGATGAAAGACCTTCATATCCAAATCCTTAAAGAGTGCCCGCATGGAAATGCCAGCATTGTTGATCAAAATATCTATTTTTCCGAAGTGCGCTATCGTTTCCTTTGCCACCTGTTCATTATCATCCTGGGACGCGACATCAGCCAGTATTCCCATACAGTCTATTCCTGCCTTTTGAAGTTGTACCAGTGTATTGTCTATCTTTGGTTGGCTTCTTCCAGTGATAACTACTTTCGCCCCTGCACTTCCAAATGTAAAGGCACAAGCCTTACCAATGCCTGATGTGGCTCCAGAAATAATGACTACCTTATTTTTTAATTGCATAAATAACATGGAGTATAAAGCTAAAGTAGGAAAAATTCAGGGGAATGCCATCTTATCTTCTGCACCAATATCGGATGATCGAATAAAAAGAAACAACATAGCGCTTTTTGATTTCCTCTAGGGTCTTTGCGCCTACTATACGGTAAAAAATGAGAACGGCAGAGCGCAAGGAGGATTTTCCAAAAAACTTTGTGTGCTTTGTGCCTTCTTGGTGTTCTTCGTGGTCATTTTTTAACCACATAGTGCACAGTAGTTCACATAGTAATTTTGATATCGGGATAATAATTGATTAACAGAAGCATCAATCTTTTCAATAATAACAATTTATCAAGTCTACTGTATCCCCCTAGATTAAATTCTTTAATTTTGCACCCTATGTCCAGAAAAATGAAGCACCAAGTCCTGGAAGGACTAACCATAGAACGGATTGCATCAGAGGGGAAATGCGTTGCCCACTATGAGGGAAAGGTGGTATTTGTCTCCCAGGTGGCACCTGGCGATGTGGTGGACGTTCGCGTGACAAAAGGCAGAAGCAGTTTTTTGGAAGGAGACGTCATCCGTATACAGCAATACTCCCCTGACCGTGAGGAACCTTTTTGCAGCCACTTCGGCGTATGTGGGGGCTGTAAATGGCAGCATATTTCATACCCCCTTCAGCTTAGTTATAAGCGGCAACAAGTGATAGACCAGTTTCAGCGGATTGCCAAAGTTCCCATCCCTGAGGTTCAGCCCATAATCGGCGCTGCCAGCAGTACTTACTATAGAAACAAGTTAGACTATACCTTTTCCAATAACCGCTGGCTGACAAAAGAAGAAATCGACAGTGGGGAAACCTTTGAACGCAGCGCCCTGGGGTTTCATGTTCCTAAAAGATTCGACAAGATCGTAGATATACAAAACTGCTATTTACAGGAAGGGATATCCAACGAGGTTAGAAACAGCCTGAGGGATTTTGCGCTGAAAGAAGAAATCAGCTTTTATGACATTGTACAGCAAACAGGAATCCTTAGAAACCTAATCATTCGAAATACCCTTGTCGGCGAGACCATGGTCATCGTTCAGTTTGGCGAAGACAATGTAGAGGCGATCGAGAAGGTGATGAATTTCCTCAAAGAAAAATTCCCCCAAATCACTTCCTTGCTATATGTCATAAACCTGAAGAAAAACGAAACCTTTCACGATCTTGAAGTAATCACCTACTCAGGTAAAGCTTACATTGAGGAAGAAATGGAAGGACTTCGCTTCCGTATCGGCCCAAAGTCTTTTTACCAGACCAATCCCGCCCAAGCCCAACGGCTTTATGAAGTGGCCAGGGAATTTGCGGGGCTTACGGGTGAAGAAGTGGTCTATGACTTGTACACCGGTACAGGTACCATCGCCAGTTTCGTTGCCAGGCAGGCCAAAGAAGTGATCGGAATCGAATACGTAGAGGCAGCTATTGAAGACGCCAAACTTAATGCTAAAATCAACGGCTTGACCAATACAAAGTTTTATGCCGGGGATATGAAGGATATGTTTACGGGTGAGTTTATTCAGCAACATGCCCGGCCGGATGTGGTAATTACAGATCCTCCCAGGGCAGGGATGCATGCGGATGTGATTCAAACCCTATTTGACTTGGAAGCACCCAAAATCGTCTATGTAAGTTGTAATCCTGGAACACAAGCCCGTGATGTGGCACTGCTTGCGGAAAAATATGAAGTCACCGCCATACAACCGGTGGATATGTTTCCCCAAACCTACCACGTGGAAAATGTCGTATTGCTAACTAGAAAAGATCCAAGCGCATGAGAGATGAAAACGATCCCGAGCTAAACGGAAAATATTTGGGAACCATTACCGCAGACTTTATAAAGGTTTGCGACACATTAAAAGAGGCCGCCTACCAAGTCAAATCCAGAAAGTTCTCCGATTATCCCATATTCCCCATCAGCAAGGTGCCGCAACCAATCGGGCAGCTTCTGTTGGATCGAAAGAATGTGCAGACCGACTGGAACTATTATATAACTTACTTGGATGAATTTGTACAGCGCAAATTAATCGAAGAGGAGGCCGTGGAACGCTTTCAACAAACCTATAAGGATCCGGATGAGTTCTGCTGTTTGTTTGTAGTAGATGAAACATTCACCAACTTCCTTTTTATCCCCTACCCCAACGATTAGAAATAAAAGAGGATAAGGAATATAACTTTGAAAGCTTGGAAAGTCTTTACCGTGACAGGCCCTTTACAGGCGTGATGGTTTTGGAAAATGATGTGAATGTACTGGGAGAACATCTTTTTGATAAATTTCAAGTTCATGCCTCTTCTAATGTATTTGAGAAGAAGGCGTATACCGTTTCGCTACTAAGAAACGTGGGGCATTCGGAGCGATTACCTGTCGGTCATAACTAAAGTTAATTCGGGGAACAAACCTTTCCATTGCCATGAGCCGCCCCACGTTCTTAGGTGCTGTTGCCAGTAGTGTATTTATTTTCACGCTACTTTAAATTCCGATTCGTTGATTTCCACACTGAACTTAACGTTAGCTTTTAATGCTTGAAAAACTTTCAAAATCGTTTCGATAGTAACATTTTTTGTACTCCGTTCCAATTTTGAAATCTGGGATTTTTGGACACCGATAAGTTCTCCAAGTTGTTCTTGTGTCAAGTTGCGTTCTTTCCGAACGGATTTTATCATTTCTCCGAGCAGTTCCATTCGTAGGTCAAATTCATATTTGTCCCTTTCTGGAGTTCCTATTTTTCCAATGTCCCTTTCTTTTAGCTGGTCTAGGGTCATCATTTTCATTTTTTTATTCTTTGTTTCCATAATTTTATTGTTCAAAACCTGCCTGGCGGTAGGCAAGGTATTCTTTTCTAATCCTTTCCGCTTTTTCGATTTCTGCTTTCGGAACTTTATCAACTTTTTTCACGATACCGTGTGTTGAAATGACAAGTGTTTCAGTTTTGTCAGTTTTGTCCCAAAAAGCGAAAAGTCGATATTGAAGTCCGCTATATTTGGTCCTGAACTCCCAAATTTCATCAGTCAGTTTTTTAAACAGTTTCGGGTCGAGTCCGAGTTTGGCCTTGTCAACGTTGTAGTAAATTTTTTGTCTTGTTTTTAAGTCCAACTTTTCTAAAAACTCGAGAGCTTGTTCAAGAAAGATGACATCAAAATTTTTGTCCATTCAGTTTCTCAATTCACTATACAGTACAAAGATAATAAAAAGTTGAATTATATGGAAACATTTTGTAGTTTGTTCACATCACTGGCAACTTTCTCTTAACAATGAAAACAGTCCCGATTATGATGAAGATCATTTAAGGTACATGGTGGTTAAATTTGATTTGGAGAAATGATAAAAAGCAGGGCTTATTTTGTTTTTACTTTTGTAATGGCTTTGGCTTTTTTATCGGGGTGTCGATCAGAGTAAAATGTATTTGGAGCGAAAGGAACTACTGCATTAACTATTTGGATGAATTTGTACAGCGCAAATTAATCGAAGAGGAGGCCGTGGAACGCTTTCAACAAACCTATAAGGATCCGGATGAGTTCTGCTGTTTGTTTGTGGTAGATGAAACGTTTACAAATTTTCTGTTTATCCCCTACCCCAACGATTAATAGTAGAGGACCTGTTTTTTAGTAAAAAAACGTCTTGTTCAATATTTAAATTTTTTATTTCAATTTTTTTAGGATTGAAAAAACTAATTATTTAATTTAGATTCTTTACTATTTATTAAGTCCTCAATGAAGCCAAAAATAATAATAGGTTTTCTTATTCTGCTTTGCGCTTGTCAGAAGCCATCAGAAAATAAAACGCTGAAAATAGAAATAGTCAAGGAATTAAAAATTAAGCCTGAAGTTATGATGGCACCCGACCCGGCCCAAGCCCGCTTGATAGAGTCAGATTCTGGTAACTATTTGTTTTTTTTAAACCATAAAAATTTACAATTCATGGATTTAAAAAATGGGAAGATTGTCAAAGAGGTTGTAATAAAATATGACGGTCCGAATAGTATGAGCAGAGGATCTGGAATTGCCAGTGTAGAAAAAGATAAAATTTGGACCACATTTAGGCCGCATGCCATTGGTTATATCAACTATGAGGGCGAAATCCAGTTCAAAAAGAGCATACCTCCGGGGGAGGTCGATATTACCTTTGTTGTTTCGGACTTTCATCAGGGGCTTCACTGCTATGGTGATAAGGTTTTCGGCATGCAGCCGCTTTTTATGAATCACCATGGGATGGAAAAGGAGGACATCCAAAAAATTTCTCTGATTTACAGTTATGATATGGGTTCGGATCAGACGATATGGTATGATGTATATTATGCTACCGATTATTGGGATAAGGGAAAAAAAGGGTCGAACTTTTCTTGGGTTAGAAGAGGGGATAAACTCTATATTTCACCCTGGTATGATCATGAAATTCAAGTGTTTGATATGCAGACGGAAAAGGTGACAAGTAAGGTTCAAGCTAAGTCCAATTATGTCAATAGTTTTTATTATGTGGATGAGATTCCGGGATCTATTGAGGAGGGAACGATTAACTATTTAAGCCACGACCTTTATGGAATAATTCTTTATGACAAGTACCGGGATTGTTTCTATAGGTTCTTTTATCCTGGCTTTAAAGAGGATAAGGAATATACCTTTGAAAGCTTGCGAAGTCTCTACCGAGACCGGCCCTTTACAGGCGTGATGGTCTTGGACAAAGATTTGAATGTGCTGGGAGAGCATCTTTTCGATAAATTTCAAGTGCATACCTATTCTAATATATTTGTAGGTGAAGAGGGCTTATACCTCTCGCTTAACAATGAAAACAGTCCCGATTATGATGAAGATCATTTAAGGTACATGGTGGTGAAATTTGATTTCGAGAAATGATAAAAAGCAGGGCTTATTTTGTTTTTACTTTTGTAATGGCTTTGGCTTTTTTATCGGGGTGTCGATCAGAGTAAAAGGTATTTGGAGCGAAAGGGAATAAATAGCGCACGTCTTGGGGAACTTGCGTACAAAGTTCCACCAATAAATTTCTTTGATCCGTTTTGTGAATTTTTGTGCGATAAAGCACCCTGTTTATTACGCTATCTTCGTTTTACTTAGATAATTTGGCTAACGTCCCCATGGGTTTAGCTGTACCAAACATTTTAACTCATATCCCTCAAAAATGCTTCCATCCCTGGGCCTTCAACTCCACAGCCGTTCCACTCTTGGTGACCAGAAACTTCCCCTCCGAGGCGGGGGTTACATGTCCGATAAAATGTACATCGGGATGCTTTTCCAACTTGTGGAAATCATCCTGCCGGATGGTAAACAGTAATTCATAATCCTCTCCCCCATTCAGCACGGAAGTGATTGGGTCTATGCCAAATTCAACGGCTGTATCATAGGTTTGCTTATCGATGGGTAGTTTGTCTTCGTAGATCAGCACCCCCACCTCTGAGGCTTTACAGATATGAAAAAGTTCCGATGCCAATCCATCGGAAATATCCATCATACTAGTAGGAACAACTTGAAGGTCTCTGAGTTCGTGGATAATATCCATACGTGCCTCGGGCCTCAATTGCCTGCCGGTAATATAGGAATACTTATCCAAATCCGGCTTCATATCTGGATTGGCTAAGAAAACCTGCTTTTCACGCTCAAGAACCTGAAGCCCCATCAACGCCGCCCCTAGGTCACCGGTTGCGCAAATAATGTCATTCACTCCGGCCCCTGACCGATACGCAAGCTGCTCTTTGGAAGCTTCACCCAGTGCCGTGATCGAGAGTACGAGACCTGATCGGGAAGACGTTGTATCCCCGCCTACCACATCCACGTTGTAATGGGCGGCGGCCAAATTGATCCCCTCGTACAATTCCTCAACAGCCTCCACCGGAAAGCGGTTGGACAAGGCGATGCTAACAGTAATTTGTTTGGGAATAGCATTCATGGCCGCAATGTCACTCACATTCACGGCTACCGCTTTAAATCCCAAGTGCTTCAACGGACAGTAGCTCAAATCAAAATGAACCCCCTCCAGCAAAAGGTCCGTGGTAACGACCTGCATCATCTCCCCATGGGATATGACGGCAGCGTCATCCCCGATACCTTTTACCGTTGAAGTATGTTTGACCGCTATCTGTTGGCTTAACCTTTCAATTAGACCAAATTCACCAATTTCACTGATCTCTGTTCGCTTCGTCATGCTGTGCTGCTTCTTTTATTTCCTGACACAACTCCACCAAAACGCCGTTCGTTGTACCGGGATGTAAAAATACAACAATTTTATTATCGGCTCCCTTTTTGGGAATTGATGAAATCAATTTGAACCCCTCCTGCTCCAGACGGCTTATCTCATGTTCGATATCATCTACTTCAAAAGCGATATGATGCATGCCTTCATTTCTCTTTTCCAAGAACTTCGCTATAGGACTGTTTTCATTAGTAGCCTGAAGTAGTTCCAACTTGCTGTCTCCTACCTTGAAAAAGGAGGTGACCACACCTTCGGATGCCACCGATTCTTCCTTGTAAGGGGGATACCCCAATAATCGTTCAAACAATTGATTGGATGCGTCCAAATCCTTAACCGCTATGCCGATATGCTCAATTTTCATGATTTAGCTTATTTTAATACGTAAACGAATATAAGGTAATCCCATTACTGTGCCTGTATATGATGCCACAAAAATGAAAATATCTTTAGCTTGATCTGAATCATTTTTATTAAAAATCCGTTTTAAATCTGCTAATCATTATAAGCCGCTTAAATTTTCATAAGGATATGATCATCGTTTCAGATAAAGCCAAAGACAGGATATTGGAGTTAAAGAAAATCGAAAACCGGGGTGAGGAAGAAAACATCCGTGTGTCAGTAAAAGGCGGCGGTTGTTCAGGGTTAATGTATGATTTAGGCTTCGACGGCCAGTTAAAAGATACCGATCAGGTATTCGAAGATAAAGGTGTGAAGATTATCGTAGACAGAAAGAGCCTACTATACCTTGCGGGAACCGTATTGGAGTTCTCCGACGGGCTAAATGGCAAAGGATTTCAGTTTGTCAATCCTAACGCCTCTAGGACTTGTGGTTGCGGCGAAAGTTTTTCTGTATAGATCACGTTTTTTTAATTATCAATTCAATCTGCGTCGTAAAATTTATGACCGCTCTTATTTGAACTAGCCGACATTTCAAAATTATATCAACGGTTAAACTTCACACCCCGCAAAAATTTGCGGGGTGTTTCTTTTTCCCGAAGCCCTTCCTAGGGAAGATTTGTGGTAATAATTCTGAAAAAAACTATTTTTTTGTAAACAAAGGTGTAAATTTCAAGCCAAAAAGTAAATTCCCCATTTAATTATTTCAATCATTGGAAAATATACCACTGCCACAATTAAAAATATTTACCAATTTTATTTTGTTTAATTACAGATTGTTATAACAATTAATTTGTCTTTATTAATTTATACTATTTACTAATCAGTCGGGTCTAAGCTTATGAAAAAAACATTACTTATTGTATTGGGGCTATTGTTCTTTGGCACTATGGCAACCCAAGCACAAAACCAACAAATTTCCGGAACGGTTGTTTCCGGTGAAGATGATTTTCCGCTGCCGGGAGTAAACATCCGAGTTGGCGGTACGACGAGAGGCACTGTTACAGACATTGATGGGACCTTCACGATTCAAGCAGCTCCTTCGGAGACGTTGGTGTTTTCCTACATCGGTTTTATGAATCAGGAAGTTCTAGTTGGAGACAAAAGCATTGTCGACATCACCTTGGAAGTAGACGCCAAATCACTTGGGGAGGTACTCGTGGTAGGGTACGGAAGCACTACAAAAGGAGACCTAACTGGAAACATTGCTTCACTTAAAGGAGGAGACATTCAGAACGTGCCTGTTCCAACCTTTCAAGAGGCCCTTCAGGGAAGAATGGCGGGTGTATTCGTAGAATCTTCAAGCGGAAAAGTGGGGGAAGGGGTCAAAATACGGGTAAGGGGAGCCACTTCCATCTCAGGTGGAAATGAACCGCTATATGTCATAGACGGTATTCCCATGACCCAAGGAGGAACGATAGGCCAAAGTAACCCACTTGCGGATATCAATTTCGCGGATATTGAATCTTTTGAAGTGCTGAAGGATGCTTCTGCGGCAGCCATCTATGGCGCTAGGGCCTCGAACGGAGTCGTACTGATTACTACCAAATCCGGATCGGCGGGCAAAACAAAATTCAACGTCGGCATTCAACGTGGCGTCAGTAGCCCTACTCGCAAAAATAGCTTTCTGAATGCGGGACAGTATGTGGAACTGATGCGGGAATCGGGGTACAATGCCGATCTTCTGGCAGGTATTGACCCCATCAATAACCCAGATCAATACAACCGCTCAGAACTTCAATTTGTCGAAAACAGGCTTACAAGACACGCAGGCCATAGCAATTGGCGGGAAGGTGAAACCGATACAGATTGGCAGGAACAGGCGTTCAATCCTGATGCCGGAATTCTAAATATCAACTTTTCAGCAAACGGAGGGGATGAAAAGACACGGTTTTACTTCTCCTCCGCATTGGATCAGCAGGACGGAATCATGATACGTAACAAATTTCAGCGGGTATCCGGCAGACTGAATCTAGATCATAAGGTCTCAGACAACTTTACCATAGGCGCGAACTTCAGCCTTGCAAGAACGACCACCACCCGCCTCCACGAGGATAATCAATTCAACAATCCCATTCAGTTGGTAGCATTGGCACCAATCACTCCAATCAGGGATCTGGAAGGAAATCTTTATGACCGGCCAACAGCTACATACTATAACAATTTGATTGATTCGGAAAATGCGGAGTGGTTGACGACAAACTTCCGAAACATAACGAGCATCTTCGGCGAGTATTCATTTACAAAAAATCTCCGGTTCAGGTCTGATTTTGCCGTGGACGTGTTAAACCAAAATGACGACAGGTATTTCGGATCCAGAACCAATACCGGTCTTGCCGTAAGTGGTTTTGGAAGCTCAAGGTGGATGCGGGTATTCAATTACAACACAAATAACTATTTTACCTATTCGAAAACCATAGCTAGTCGCCACAGCCTGGAAGTTGTTGCAGGAATGGCTTTTCAGCGGTCCGATGAGGATTACACACGGGTCGACGGGCAGGAATTTCCCCTTGATGAATTGAAAAAACTGGAATCCGCTGCAAACATTACTCTTGGAACCTCAGAGTTGGAAAACTTTAGCTTCTTATCTTACTTTTCCCGAATCAACTACAAGCTGGATGACAAGTACCTTATGACGTTGAGCGGCAGGTATGATGCCTCGTCTCGCTTTGGCCGCAACGAACGATATGGCTTTTTCCCGGCAGCTTCGTTGGGATGGTTAGTTTCTGAAGAAGGATTTCTCAAAGGAAACAATACGCTAAGCTTATTAAAAATCAGAGGTTCATTCGGTTCAACGGGTAATGCCGAGATAGGCAACTACGCCCATTATGGCCTATACGGTTCGGCTTCCTACAACCTTCAGCCCGGCCTGCAACCTACACAAATCGCCAACCCAAATCTAACTTGGGAGCGAACCAACCAAGTAGATATAGGGGTAGAATTTGGGCTGTTTGATGATAAAGTAACGGGAGAATTTGACGTCTACAACAAAAATACGAGCGGGTTGCTTTTGGAGGTACCAATTCCCGGCACCAGCGGATTTGAGACCCAGTTCCAAAATATCGGACGGATGGAAAACACAGGAGTAGAAGTTGTGATCAATTCAGCGAATTATGTCACCTCAAACTTCTCATGGAGAACATCGGTCAATTTTGCGCGGAATATTAACCGAGTCCGTGAATTGGCCCCTGGGCAAACGTCCATTCCTCCGGCAAATTCTCGGTTTCTTAACGGTGTATTTATCGATGAATCCATTGGCGTATTTTACGGACAAAAGTACGCGGGCGTAGATCCGGCAAACGGAGACGCACTGTATTATTTGGACGAGACACTTACCGAAACCACCAACGACTACGATGAGGCGGCTAGAATGATCGTAGGAGATCCCAACCCGGCTTTTATTGGAGGGATTAACAACGTAATCACCTACAAAAACATTGATGCTTCAATCTTGTTTCAGGGAGTTTTCGGAAATGATATTTACCAAGGAGGCGGGGGGTTTTATTCCGCCAATGGCGACTGGTTTGACAATTCTACCAGTGACCAGATGGCCCGATGGAGAAATCCAGGAGACATCACTACTATCCCACAGGCACGCCTAGGCGCATGCAACGGCTGTAATGCCAGCAGCAGGTATGTCTCCGACGGAAGCTATGTCCGGCTCAAAACCCTAAGTATCGGCTACAACATTCCTGGGAGGGTCTTGGAGAAATTCAAACTCAGCAGCGCAAGAGTTTACTTTATCGGACAAAACCTGTTGACTTTCACCAACTACACCGGTTGGGATCCTGAGGTAAACGCGGATTACCTCGCGGACAACATTTTTCAGGGAAATGACTTCTACTCGGCCCCACAGGCCAAGACGTTTTCGCTAGGTATCAATGTGGGATTCTAAACAGACTAAACCAATGAAAAATCTTATACAATCAGTTAGTATCATAGTAGCTTCGGTGCTTTTTTCTTCCTGTGGAGACCAACTTGAGCTCAGACCTCCACAGAACGTAGACCAGGAGATTGCGCTTAGCAGCGATGCGAATATCAAAAGAGTATTGATTGGCGCCTATGCAGAGCTACGTACCGTTCAGCTATATGGCGGAAGGATTCAGCTCTATGCCGAATTGTTAGGTGCCAATAATGAAATCAGGTGGGAAGGAACCTTTAACGCACCAAGAGAAGTATACAACAAATCCATATTCACCAACAATTCCTTTATCACAGATACCTGGCTTGCAGCGTATAAAACCATCAATATCGCCAATAATATCTTAAGCGTGATTGATACGGTGGATGAGGAGGATCAAGACCGCGTACGGGGAGAAGCACTCTTCATAAGGGGCGTTTTATACTTTGAGTTGGTGCGGTACTTTGCATTACCTTACTCAGCCGGAAATACTGCGTCCAATTTGGGCGTTCCGATTGTGCTTGATCCTACCACCGAAATTTCCGAGAAGGATTATGTATCAAGAAATACAGTGGAGGAAGTGTACCAGCAGGTATTGGCAGATTTGACACTTGCGGAGAGCCTTCTTCCTCCAACAAATGGAGTTTTTGCAAAAAATTACGTCGCATCTGCTATGCTCTCCAGAGTATACCTCCAAATGGAACGGTTTGGAGACGCAAGGGACGCCGCAAACAGGTCAATAATTTCTGCTACAGAGACTGGCAAATCTTTAGTTACAAGTGGATTTATGAATGTCTTCAACAACGATGCAGACACCAGCGAAGACCTATTTTCAATTCAGGTAAATACCCAAGATGGTGACAATAACTTGCATCTTTTCTACTCCACTCCGGACGAAGGGGCCAGAGGAGGCGATATAACCATCCTACAAAGCCACATTGACTTGTATGAGGCAGGAGATCAACGTCGCAACCAATTCAGCATACGTGCAGATGACTTTAGGACCGACAAGTGGAGGCAGCAGTTCAAAAATGTAAAGGTGATCCGCTTGGCAGAGATGTACCTGACCCGGGCAGAAGCAAACTTCCGGGAAGGTACCGCAATAGGAGCAACGCCTTTGGATGACATTAACCTAATAAGGGCACGGGTGAGTCTTCCGGTTAAAACCACGTTAACGTTAGATGAAATTTTGACAGAACGAAAACTTGAACTCGCCCATGAAGGCCATATCATCCATGATGTAAAGCGTACGAAGGGTGCTATCCGGGACAACATCAATGCTGCAATAAGCTACCCCTATGATGACCCCAAGATGGTGTTTCCCATTCCGCAGCGGGAAATGGATAATAATGAAAACCTTATTCAAAATTCAGGATACGCAGGTTAATCACTGAACCACTACGGCAAGACAAACGGGTCCCACCTATTGGGGCCCGTTTGCTTCCCAAACTTTTTCTATCTTGGATGCCATGCCTATTAAATTGCCTAAATGTTAGGTGATTCCCCTGTTGACGGTTAATTTTGAGCCATAAAGGCAATTGTGACTAGAATTTTTGAATCAACCGAGACCATCATCAATTAACTACCATCCTATGCAGGAAGAAATCAAGACAGTACCCCTTCACGATATCCATGTCTCTTTGGGAGCCAAAATCATCCCGTTTGCCGGATTTCAAATGCCAGTCCGCTATTCCTCCGATATGGAAGAACATAAAGCCGTAAGGGAAAAAGTGGGCGTTTTTGATGTTTCCCATATGGGCGAATTTATGGTAAGCGGACCTCATGCGCTCGACCTGATACAATGGGTCACGTCCAATGATGTCTCCAAACTCATCGTAGGCCAGGCCCAGTATTCGTGCTTTCCGAATGAATCCGGGGGTATTGTAGACGATCTGCTCGTTTACAAGCTATCCGAGGAGTCGTACATGCTCGTAGTCAATGCCTCCAACATCCAAAAAGACTGGGATTGGATCAGCGCCCATAATACGTTCGGGGCTTCACTTCAAGACCTCTCCGCAGAGCTTTCGCTATTGGCCGTGCAGGGTCCTTTGGCTTCCAAGACACTACAACCGCTTACTCCGTTGGATCTGGATTCCATTCCTTTTTATCATTTTGCCATCGGAGAGTTTGCCGGAGTACCTGATGTCATCGTTTCCGCTACAGGATACACCGGAGCAGGGGGCTTTGAAATTTATGTCAAAAATGAACATGTCGTTGGCGTCTGGCAGGCAATTTTTGAAGCGGGTAAGGATTACGGCATACAGCCCATAGGACTGGGTGCCCGAGACACCTTACGCCTTGAAATGGGGTACTGCCTGTATGGCAACGATATCAACGACGAAACATCCCCTATAGAAGCCGGCCTTGGTTGGATTACCAAATTCTCTAAGAAGTTTATCAATTGCGAGCGGTTAAAAGCAGAAAAAGAACAGGGTGTATCCAGAAAATTAGTGGGTTTTATTCTCAATGAAAAGGGCATTCCTAGAGCTCATTATCGAATCCTGTCTACCGAGGGTGAGGTTATTGGCGAAGTCACCTCAGGCACCCAGTCTCCCAGTATGGGGATAGGCATTGGCTTAGGGTATGTCGAATCATCCTATGCAACACCGGGTACTACCATCATCATTGAAGTCCGTCAAAAACGTTTGGAAGCAACCGTCTATAAGCTTCCTTTGCTAAAAGTCTAACTTAGCTTCGCCCAGATATGCGTTCACTGGAAATATGCCTTAGTCCCGAACTAATTCACCTTCATGACCTTAGCGGCAAAATCGTCGTAGTCGTTGATATCTTCCGAGCCACCTCTACAATGGTAACTGCGTTGGCCAATGGCGTAACTAGCATTAAGCCAGTAGAAGATTTGGAATCCTGTAAATCCCTTGCCGGAAATGGATACGTCACCGCCGGTGAGAGAAACGGCAAAAAAGAACCCGGCTTTGCGTTAGGCAATTCACCTTTAAGCTACTTGGACGGGACATTTGACGGTGTGCGGATAGCCATGACTACGACAAACGGTACCGTTGCCATCGAACGATCCAAGGGTAGTGCAGAAGAAGTCATTATCGGTTCATTCCTGAACCTGCAGGCTACGGCAAACTACCTCCTTCAAAAAGAAGCGTCCGTGCTAATATTCTGCGCGGGATGGAAGGGAAAGTTTAACCTTGAAGATTCGCTTTATGCTGGGGCATTGGCCGCCCTGCTTCAGTACCCCTCCGATTGCGACGGGATACTTGCCATGGAAACCCTCTATTATCAGACAAAAGAGGATTTATTGGGATTCCTAAAAAAAGCCTCTCATGCCAAACGCCTACAAAACTTCAATATCGAGGAAGATATCGATTTCTGCCTTACCTTCAACCGCTATGACCTGATTGCCATCTTGGTAGATGATGAAATCATAGCAAAAAAAATTCCTACCAACGCTTAAGTTGGTAGGAACTTCATTATACCCGTTTTGGGTTCCCATTACTTGGGCATGATAACCGTATCAATGACGTGAACAATTCCGTTAGTTGCCTCAATATCGGCCGCGGTAACTGTGGCATTGTTAATCATTGCCTTTCCGTCTTTGAGTGACACTGTTATCTCCTGCCCCTGCACCGTCTTTGCTTTCTGACCATCTGTTAGATCGGTAGATTTTACTTTTCCGGCTACAACATGGTAGGTAAGAATCTCGATCAGTTTTGCCTTGTTCTCCGGCTTTAACAGGTCTTCAACAGTACCAGCAGGCAATTTTGCAAACGCCTCATTAGTGGGTGCAAACACGGTAAATGGTCCATCACCTTTCAACACATCAACTAAATCACCGGCTTTAACCGCGGCCACCAGTGTAGTAAGAAAATCGGTGCTTGCTGCCAAATCTACAATATCCATAGCAGGCTTCTCACTTACGGGCTTTTCAACCTTATCATTAGCGAATAGCACGACGCTACCAAATAAGGCCAATACGAATGTACTCAGTAATTTTATCATGGTATTTTTTTGGTTAGTTATACCAACATGAACCCTAAAGCGATCGAAAAGTTATAATTTCTTAAATAAAAAATTGAAATATTATTTTAATATACAAAAAGATTTAGTTTGTTTCTAACAGTGTACTGTTGGTATCTATATGTGCTTGAAAAATATTTGCCACGCGCCCAGGGACTAAGGTGGTGGCCACGCATTAGCAGTCCCTGATCTAGGCTCGCTGTTATACCACGAATAAACTTATAGCAACAGACCGCTCTAACTACCCTTTACCATTCCATTTTAAAATCACTCTCCCAGTATCTTGTACCTCCAATTTGGATTGGGAGATATGGTGTGTTCCGTCGCTACGATTTGATTCACTTTCGTGATAATGTCCGGATGGGAGTCTGATACGTCCTTCTCTTCTCTGGAGTCCGTATCGAGATCAAACAGTTCCCATTGCTGATTTCCATTGTCCATATCTTTTCTAAGTGCTTTCCAATTCCCCATTCTTACCGCCATCTGCCCACCAGAAGCAGGAAACTCCCAATAAAGGAACTCATGCCTGGGTTGTGCTTCTCCCTTTAAAAGTGGCAAAAAGCTGATGCCATCTGTTTGTTCGGGAACGGGCGTCTGTGCTACCTCGGCCAATGTGGGTAGGATATCGTAAAATGCCGAAACATGGTCTGTACCGTTACCTGCTTTGATTACATTCGGCCAACTTGCAATCATGGGTACCCGTATGCCTCCTTCATGCAAAAAACCCTTTCCGTACCCAAAAGCTTCCCGGAAATCCCCCGCACTTCTGAACCATTGGGAGTCCGTGCCCCCATTAAAACTCGGGCCGTTATCGCTCGTGAAAATAATGAGTGTATTGTCGTATATTCCATCCTCCTTTAGCTGGTCTACCAGTAGGCCAACTTGTTCATCCAGGTAACTCACCATCGCAGCATAAGTAGCTCTTGGATATCTAACCGGGAAATAGGAATTGTCAGCGAGATAGGGCGCTTCATCTCCAAATTTATCCACGTAATAATCGACCCAACGCTGGGGTGCTTGTAGGGGCACGTGCGGAATAGGTGTGGCCCAATAAAGAAAAAACGGCTGATGCTTGTGATCATTGACAAACGCTTTGACACGGTCAAACATTAGTTCCGGAGCATAATCAGTTAACTGAAAAGGCGAATAGTGGTCGAGGTCATATGGATCAGCGCCAGCAGGTAGTTTTGTATGTGGCGGAACTGTGTCGTTTTTGAGATGAACCCGGCGCTCATTTTCCCATAGGTGGTTGGGGTATAAGGTATGTGCTTGCCGCTGACAATTGTATCCGTAAAAATAATCAAAGCCTTGCTTGTTTGGCACTCCTTCAGTGTGCGGGGCTCCAAGCCCCCACTTACCGATTATAGCGGTTTTATAGCCGGCTTTTTGTAAAGTGGTTCCGAGCGTCACAGTTCCTGTTTGAATGGGCCGCTGCCCTTCTAGGGTTGAATCAGCCAACATGGCCAAATAATTCCATACATCTCCCCTTTCGCCCCATTCGTCGTTTCCCCGGACCTGGGCATGTCCGCTGTGCAGACCCGTCAGCAGGATAGCCCGTGAGGGCGCACATACCGGAGAACCTGAATAATGCTGTGTAAACAACATGCCACTTTTAGCCAAGGCATCAATGTGTGGCGTCTCTATCTTTTCCTGCCCATAACACCCCAGTTCGCCATAACCTAGGTCGTCTGCCAATATGAAGATGATATTTGGTCGTCCATCGTTAAGGTCGGCTGGATCTTTACATCCAAAAACGACCAAAACGCAAAAAAAGATGAATACATGAGTAGTTGACATAGTAAAGGGGTAATTATAATTTTACGCGTATTATGTTAGGACTACGCCGTTATTTCAGCTCTAGGCCTTCGGTATTGACATAATCTTCTCCCCGGATATCCATAAAAATGCTGACAAGTTCCTTTAATTTCTCAGGCTGTTCCTCAGCCAAGTTAGTTCGTTGACCAATATCCTTGTCCAAATCATAGAGCTGAAACCCGCTGTCGTTTCCAAGTTCTATATTCACTTGATTGTTAACCGCAGGACCCTGGTAAGGCGGGATCATGATCCAGTGTTTGTGTCTCAATGCGGTACGGGTGGTTGCCTCAAGCACCAGGTTTTCCCTTCCCTCTTGGCTCTTTCCCAAAAAGGTCTGTAAAAGGTTGAGACCGTCTTGACTTTTTTCTTCAGAACCCACGAGACTACTAAATGAACTTAAGAAATCTATTTGGCTCACTAGCGCATCAGACGTCCCCGCCTGAATCGTTCCTTTCCAGTAGGTGATAAAGGGCACCCGTGTTCCCGCCTCAAAAAGGCTGTATTTCCCACCTCTAAGTGGTCCCGAAGGCGTGTGGTTCCCCAGTTTCTCCACGGCATCGTCGTAATATCCGTCATTTAAAACCGGACCATTGTCACCGGTGAAAATGACGAGTGTATTTTCGGCCAGACCCTGCTCTTCCAAGGTCTTCATAAATTCACCGATACACCAATCTGCCTCCAAAATCACATCTCCCCTAGGGCCCATGCCCGATTTTCCTTCAAACCGTGGATGGGGAGTACGTGGTACATGGGGTTGTTGCAAGGCATAGTAGAGAAAAAACGGCCGGTCTCTATTTTCAGCGAGAAATGCTTTGGTTTTTTCCAGGAAATGATCAGCCATATCTTCATCTACCCAGTGGGCATTTTTTCCACCCTTCATGAATCCTATTCTTGGAATCCCGTTCACGATGCTGTTGTTGTGGCCATGATGCCACTTCATCCGCAACATTTCCGGATTATCTTTTCCTGTAGGCTCTCCTTCAAAGTTTTTTTGGTAATCTACCTCGATGGGGTCATTTGGGTCAAGTCCCTGAACCATGCCATTTTCAAGATAAACCGTCGGCACCCTGTCCTGCGTAGCCGCCATGATATAGGAATAGTCGAAACCTACCTCGTTCGGTCCGGGACTTACCCGTTGGTTCCAGTCCACATTTCCATCTCCTAATCCCAAGTGCCACTTACCGATAACCGCGGTTGTATACCCCTGTACTTTCAGCATTTTAGGGATTGTCAACTCTGCTGTATCTATCAAAAGCGGTGCTGTTCCAGCAAGAATTTTTGCATTTTCATTGCGCCATGGATACCTACCGGTCAGCAAGGCATACCGACTTGGGCTACAGGTGGCTGAAGATGCATATCCATTGGTAAAACGGACACCTCCATTAGCCAAAATATCCATGTGAGGGGTTTGTAGCTCCGTAGCGCCATAGGCACTCATATCTCCATATCCCAAGTCATCCATGTAGATGATCACAATGTTCGGAGATGAGTCTCGGGCGGTTGTAGCTTCTTTTGGTTGACTTTGACATTGGGAAAACAGCAACAGCAATATAAAGGAAAAAGAACAAATTAGACGATTGGATATTTTCATCGATTTCAAATTAAGCTGATTTTTAATGTTTCATTTTCCTTTTTTGCGATCCGGATACCCCGATAGGATGTTTCTTGGCCCGAAGCCAAATCCAGGACACTGATTGTATATTTTCCCTGTTCAAAGACCTTAGGTCGAAAACGTTTTTCGCGTAAACGTAGGGAATACTCCGTTTCACCGTTTCTGTCATTGATTACTTTAACAACAGGAATTTCCACAGCACTTAGGTCTAGGGTGGGTAGGTACCCGGCAGCTTTTCTCCCATAGTTGTCGTGTTGGGAGATCGTAATGGGCCATCCCTGATACTGCCCATCCGGGTTTTCTTCCGGATTCACATACCGTGGCCAACATTCCAGCTTCATGGTCCTGTCCGCTTTGTTGAACGTAACAATCCCATATCCTGTAGCTCTGTCATAGATGAGGGCAGGGTTCCTCCCGGTCTTCCGAGGGTTTGCTACCGCATGAACCGTCATTTTATTTCCGAAACCATCCGTGAAATTGCCCGTATATGGCGGTCGCCCTTCAAGCGGTTGGTGATTTTCAGGTAAGGTGGGCCACCAACGGCGGGGAAAAAGATTATTGAGTGCCGGTCCGGCAAAGGCAAATCCAGCATCCCGGTGTTCATCCACGCCATATTGCACCACGGATGCCAAATGCTGGTCACCTGCCACATGCAGGGCAAACCCTTTTCGGATAAGCTTTAGCGCCTCGTCCCTTCCTTTTTGCGGCCAGCCATTCGAATCCATATCGGTTGTAGGTGCATCGCCTTCAACATATTCGCCAGGATTTGGGATGGGAAGACTAGGTACAATGCTATCGATAATACTGCCCTTTGGAAGCGTGGCGACAGTACAAAAATTGGTCTGGGACAGTACCGCCTTCATCTCAGCGCCCTTACTCCAATCTGTAGCCCAGTGTTCCAAAAACTTCATTTGTCTTTCACCGAGGAGTTCCGCATCTATGTCATAATGTGCCGTTATGTCAAACTCCGGATTCTGAATAAAGCCATTTAAAACTTTGGCTTCTTCAGGAAGTATGTTTTTCGGTGCCGTTTTGAACTTACGGTCTTCCAATATGGCAAAACTTACCCCTCCATACACCCAGTCGGTATAGTAGGTGGTAATGCCTTGCTTCACCGGAGTTGGGTCAAATGGATCGGGCAAGTGTCCCGTTTGGGTGAGTTGTACCATATTCACCCATTCTGCAGGCATCTTATATCCGCCCTGGTCCTGGGCTACATAGCCCCAGCCTTCATCTGTAGGCGCATTTTTACCCCCTTCACCCCACACATTGCCATGATATACATCGTGGTCATCGGGAATAAATGCTGTTGGGATATTTCGGAAGATCTCGCGGTATGACCATCCAAACATGTACCATTTCCTCAAATAGTCCAAGCTCGATTTTTCCAAGGGGGAAGTTTGGATCCCAAAACCTCCGGTACTTTCGTAAAACTGATCCCCTAAAAACACAGCGAGATCGGGCTGCTGCTTGAGGCAATTCACACTTACTTCTGTATCTGGAAATCCATAGTCCGCATTGCAGCTAAAAAGCGCCATTTTAACTGGGTCTGCTAAACCAGGCTCTGCCGCGATGGTTCCTTCGTAATGGTACTCATAAACGCCATCCTTTAGGGGCAGTTCAAGTGTAACCCGATAGGGTACTTTATCCTGCGCCTTCCAACCAGCTACTTGAAACTGTACCACCCTACCCATTGGATCCGGTAAGCCCTCTTGTATTGTGGTCCAGCCAGATCCTTTGGCCGTTTGTAGACGCACTTTTAGCCCCTTAACTTTATCCACGGGCGCTAACTGCGCGCCCATTTTCAACACCCCGTCATGAAGGGTATAGTAGGTAAAACAAATAGGCCCAAATGTTTGGTGCCTATTTTGTGTAACTTTATCGCCACTTAGCGCCCAGTTGGAGAAAGCAACAGCAGGACTCAAAGTCCCTCCTTCTATATCCGGAAAATGAGAAACCAATGCTACGTTCCCCAGAAGGTCTTCTTTGGAAACATTTCCCAGATGCACTGAAGCAAGGTCCTGTTCGGTTCCCGCCTCAATAACCCTCAGATTCAACGTGTACTGATTTTCAGCAAATTCGGCATCAAGGTGAAGGTCGTAGACTTTGGATAGGTCAAGGTTACTTTCACTAATCACATTTCCTATAAAAAGTTGACCTGCGCCATTGATACCACAATCAAGTCCGGCGCCGAATACAGCGGCAGACCGATAATCGTCAAATTTTCCTTTTGCCCCTACCCGAAATCCGGTATAAACTTCCTGTTTGCCCTTTGCTTCCGGATTTAGCCAGGCGATTGTAACCTTTGTTTGAAAGTTTCCTTGCGTTTCATTTAATTGGTGCGTCAGAGAATGCAGGGTTCGATTTCTGTCGGTCACTACGCATACCGCCTTGCCATCTCTAATTTCCCAATCCTGAAGCCGGTTGCCCCAAAACTCGGGACCTATCCATGGCATATCGGGCCAGTTATTCCAGGCACTTTCAAACGAAGATTTTTTTGAGTCCTCCGCTGCTTTTAAAGCATGCTGAAACTGCCTATTCTCACCAAAAAGAAAATGAGGGGTTACGGTGCTGAGTGCAATTGCCTTTACTGCAAGTCGTCTTTTCATAATTCAATATATTGCGCCGATTCGGCACTACTGTTAGGTTTATTTTAAAGGATAACACCGTAACGAACTGGCAGACATGTCATTCCCTGAAAGTAAATAGTTTCGTAATCCTTAGCCGATATAATGGACGGAGCTTGATGCTTTATTGGATCGTGACCTGCCTTTTCCTGACCGTTACCGATTACTCCTATTGATATCCGTTTCCCATTTGAAAGCGGAATATACAGCCTACTAACGTAGGAGGTCACTTCTCCAACTGATTTTCCACTGGTACCAAGCCAGCTGTATGTTGTGCCAATACTTCCCTGATTTCGGCAATTACCTCCGGATGGTCTGCCGCTATGTTGAACCGCTCTCCGGGATCTATATTCACGTTGTACAATAAGGGCTCTTCCAGTACAGTCGCCCCGTTTTCTAAAGGTACTGCCGGATTGGTGACGGGATGGGCAGTTGGGTTGCCATATTCCAGCTGTATGATAAAATGCGCCTTATAATCTCCCTTACGGATGGCATATACCTTTTGGCCTCGGTAGTAAAATACCGTTTCCCGTTCCCCCTTTCCTGTCCCCGTCAGCAAGGGTGTAATGTCGTATCCGTCATAAACCCTGTCATCGGGAAGTTTGGTATTGGATAGCGCACAAAAAGTCGGCATCAGGTCCATGGTCGTTCCCATGTCCGAAACAACCCCCGGTTTGATTTTGCCCGGCCACCAAAATATCGTGGGCTCCCGCATTCCACCTTCGAACGTCCCCCCCTTTGCCCCGCGAAGCAGCCCCGCGGTACCGCCGTGGGTTCTGAACGTATGCCATGGACCGTTGTCCGAGGTAAAAACCACCAAAGTGTTTTCAGCAAGTCCTTCCTGTTTTAAGGTCTCCAGGATTTGCCCTACCGACCAGTCGATTTCTTCTACCACATCTCCATAAATACCGCCCACAGAGGCTTCCTTGAATGCACTAGATCGAAACAAGGGTATATGAGGTAGGGAATGAGCAAGGTAAATGAAAAAGGGGCCGTTGTCCTTGAACCCTTTGATTTTTTCCACTACTTCCTCGGTGTACCGTTTCGTGATGGTTCGCTGGTCTGTAGGCCGTTCTACCACTTCGGCGTCTCTTAAGAGCGGTACGTTGTATGCCTGATATCTTTCGGTTTGGGCAAGGGTAAAGTGGTCGGTGGTCTCTACCTTGTCCATATCGTTGGAATACGGAATGCCAAAATAGCTGTCGAACCCATGGTCAGTGGGAAGGTAAGGGTGAAGGTGCCCGAGGTGCCATTTGCCCACCGCCGCAGTTTGGTAGCCATTTCCCTTTAACGCCCGCGCAATAGTCACTTCTGTCTGGGGAAGGCCGCCCTTGGAGTCGGGAAAGAGCACCCTTCGTTTGTCACTGCACATACCGGACCGGATAGGCAACCTCCCGGTCAGTAACCCTGCGCGGCTTGGGGTGCAGACAGGGGCGGCAACATAGAAATTCGTCCACTTCTGCCCTTCGAAGGCCATTCTGTCAAGGTGGGGGGTTTTGTTGTTGGGGTGTCCGAAAACCCCCAGATCTCCATAGCCCAGATCGTCGGCGAAGATCACGATGATGTTCGGGGGGTCGTCCCTTTTTATTTCCCTTCCGGGATCGGGATTAGCGCTAGCCCCGTGTATCGTCAGGGTACTAAAAAGCAAAAAAAACAGGGTTATTGGTTTTGGGTTGGAAATTCTCATCTATCTGGTTTCTGGTTAATATGGATCTACAGCTATTCCGGTTTTTGCCACGGGGTCTTCCCGCCTTCCTGGATATGGGACATCAACAAAGCATTTAATTGCTGGTATATGTTCGGGTTATCCTTTATGACATTCTTTTCCTCCATCGGATCATCCCGGAGGTTGTAAAGCTCCATGGGCTGATACGGACAGTTTTGAAGCAATTTCCAGTCCCCCAGTCTAAGGGCATGGTAGGCTTTGCCACCATACCGGGTCCCCCCTTCCCTACGCACGAAATACAACGGTCGTTGTTCTTCCCCCATGGGCTGTCCCAGCAGGGTGGGCAAAAAGCTCCTCCCGTTCACTTTTTCGTCCAACCGCACACCGGCGATTTCGGCAAGTGTCGGAAAGATATCCATGGAGAGGTTGACCTGTTCCGATACGGTACCGGGCTGTACAACCCCCGGCCAGGAGACTACCGTGGGAACCCTAAGCCCACCTTCGTACATGCTTTGTTTGCCGTCTCTCAACGGCCCGTTATTCGCTAAATCGGGTAGATGTCCGCCGTTGTCACCGGTAAATATAATCAGGGTGTTTTCGTATTGACCGCTTTCCTTTAGCGCCTTAACCACCTTTCCGATACCATCATCCATATGTTCTATAAATGCCACTAGCGCGGCCCTCTTCTCACTGATGCCTGGCTCCCTTTTTTTCACGTTATCAAGCCAGTCCTGCGGGGGCTGAACCGGAAAATGCGGCGCGTTGTAGGCCAAATATAGAAAAAATGGCCCATCCTGATGTCCCCGTTCGTGGATATAATCCACCGACCATTGGGTGAAGATGTCCGTAGCGTGGCCCTCCGGATCTATGGTATCCCCGTTAAGCCGCATATAGTTCCTCCCGTGCCGCCGGTGGGACCGGTAGTCGTCCATCATATCTTCCAGCCAGCCATGAAAATAGTCGAAGCCGTGCTCGTTGGGCAGGTTTGGACTTTCAAACCCCAGGTTCCACTTACCGATATGCGCCGTATGGTAGCCAGCGTGTTTGAGCTTGGCGGGCATCAGCGTTGTTGTAGGATCCAAAAACCCCCAGTTGTTATCAGGCGTAGAGCGGATAAGGCCGGGTACCCCCACACGGTCTGGATAACGACCTGACATCAACGCAGCCCTGGTCGGCGCGCAAACGGGAGAATTTGCATAAAAATAATCCATCCGCATGCCCTCATTCCGCAAGGCATCAATATGTGGTGTCCTGATATCCGCGGTACCGTAGTAGGACACATCGTGATACCCTTGATCATCTGTGAAAATCAATAGGATGTTAGGTTTCTGCCCTCCGGTAGTTTGCTGGGCAAAACTAGCATAAGCGCTAAACCAAATGCTAAAAAAGAATAAAATACGTAGTAAATAATGTTTCATTCGCGTTATCGAACATTCCATAAGGGTTGAAACCACTTTCGGCATCGCCGTGCCCTAAGCTTCGTTGATCGTACCCCTGGGCATTTTGTTATTTTAAGTTTTTCTTTATCCGCAATGCGTACAGTTAGTCCCTAAACAGGTGTGACGGCGATCTAATCACACCTGCTGGATATGTGGATAGCTTACAGGTGGTACTTCAACGTTCACTTAGGCGAATATACCACACTGAGAAATGAAATATAGCTATACCGCTCAACTAAATGCATGATTAATTTCATCCAAGGCCGCTGCCCCTGGATTGAGTTCTTTGGAAGTAAGCTTGTTTAATGGCGTGTGGGTAGTTTCCAAGATATCATGCAAATCGCCGTACCTTGTCTCAAGGTAAAGCAATCCGGTGATGATCTCTTCCTTTGCCCGTGCGCGTTGTATGGCATTCATTGCTGAGAGCCGGTCCTGCGGATCCCAATCGTTTTCCAATTTGTGCAACTGTAAACGCGTGCCGTCATGCATGGTCACCCTGGCAACCTGACCCGCCTCATAGGCTACACGGATTTCCTGCTCCATGGGGACGAAATCAAGTGTGGACGTAGCTTCCATATGTTCACGGACATAATCGTATGATTTAGTAGAACCTACATTGTTGTTGAACGTGACACAGGGAGAGATGACGTTGATAAAAGCAAAGCCTTTGTGGTGAATGGCAGCTTTGATGAGCGGAACAAGCTGTCCCTTATCTCCGCTAAAACTTTGGGCGACAAATGTTGCGCCTAGTTCTACAGCCAAACTCGCCAAATCTACAGGTTGAAATGGGTTTATGGAACCCGCCTTGCTCTTTGAACCTTGATCAGCAGTGGCAGAATCTTGCCCTTTGGTCAATCCATAGCAACCATTATTCATTACCAGATAAACCATGTTGACGTTTCTCCGTATGGCATGCACAAACTGTCCCATGCCAATGGATGCAGTATCCCCATCTCCGGAGACGCCAAAGTACACCAACTCCTTATTGGCGAGATTGGCTCCCGTCGCCACAGAAGGCATTCTGCCGTGTACGGAATTGAATCCATGTGAATTTCCGAGGAAAAACGCCGGCGTCTTGGAGGAACAACCAATTCCCGAGATTTTAGCTACTTTGTGGGGTGCAATAGAAAGGTCGAAACAAGCCTGAACAATAGCCGTGCTGATACTGTCATGGCCGCAGCCGGCACACAGGTTTGAAATCGCTCCTTCGTATTCTTTAAGGGTATAGCCGATTTTATTTTTGGGCAGATTGGGGTGCCTAAATATGGGTTTGATATAAGTCATCTTGAATGTCTTTTTCTTGATATAGGTGTGAGGCAATGGTGTTTGCAATAAAATCTGCCGTAATGGGCATTCCGTCAAAGTTTAAAACCGGAACCAACTTCTCCGGCGCTATAGAAAGGTCCATCATCAATAGTGACCTCAATTGGGCATCCCTATTTTGTTCAATAATAAATACCTGTTGATGAGCTGCTATAAAGTCGCTGACATCGGTATTAAATGGAAAAGCCTTTATGCGGATAGCATCCACATATATGCCTCTTTCTCCAAGGATATCCTTTGCTTCTTCGGATGAATAGGTAGAAGTTCCGTAAAAGAGGATTCCATAGGCATGCCTATTCGCTTCCTGGTAAAGCACCGGTGTCGGCACAAGTGAACGTGCGGTTTCCCATTTGGCAAGTAAGCGTTCCATATTTCGTTGATAGGCTTTATTGTCCTCTGTATAAGCAGCATATTCGTCACGGGAAGTACCTCTAGTGGTAAAGCCACCTTTCGTAGGGTGGGTTCCAGGAATGGTCCGGTAAGGAATACCGTCCCCATCTACATCAAGGTACCTTCCAAACCTCCCCATGTTTTCAAGCTCCTCCTCATTTAGCACTTTGCCCCTGTTATAGTCAGCAGCATCGTCCCATTCAAATGGTTCGCTCATATGATCGTTCATTCCGAGATCCAAATCTGTCATCACGATAACGAGTGTCTGTAGGTATTCCGCTAAGTCAAAACTCGCGGCAGTCAATTCGAAGCATTCTTTAGGCGAAGCAGGAAAAAGCAGCACGTGCTTGGTATCTCCATGGGAAGCATAGGCCGCTAGTAGGACATCGGATTGCTGTGTTCGGGTAGGCATGCCGGTGCTTGGGCCTGCACGCTGCACGTCAATCAAAACCGCCGGTATCTCGGCAAAATAAGAGAGTCCGATAAACTCATTCATAAGAGAGACTCCCGGACCGCTTGTCGCCGTAAAGGACCTCGCCCCATTCCAGTTTGCCCCGATGACCATGCCGATGGCTGCCAGTTCGTCCTCAGCTTGGACAATTGCGTAATTCTTTTTCCCTGTAACCTGATCAATGCGGAATTTCGCTGCATACTTGTCAAAAGCCTCTGCGACAGAAGTGGAAGGGGTAATGGGATACCAAGCCACTACTGTGGCTCCGCCATAGACAGCACCCAAACCACATGCAGTATTCCCATCGACAAGAATCCTATTCTTGACCAGATCCCGTCGCGCCAGATGAAATTCTAATGGATAAGGGAATTGCTCCAATACATAATTTATCCCAAGCTTCAGGGCCTTTATGTTTGGCGCAATCAGTTTTTCCTTGCCGGCAAACTGCTCCGCAAGAAGCGCCTCGAGCACCTCAAATTCAATCGACAGCAGGACCGACAATGCACCAACATAAATGATATTTTTAAATAGCTGTCGCTGTCTCGGATCTGAAAAATGGGCATTGCACATTTCCATCATCGGAATTCCCAAATAATGGATATCCTCCCGAATGAGGGTCTGATGCATTTTTTTTGTACTGTCGTAGATCAGGTACCCTCCGGGGCGAACGCTATGAATATCCTTCTCAAAACTTTGTGCATTGACAGCTACCACCAAATCAATACCTTCCCTTCGTCCCAAGTATCCTTTTTCACTGACACGAACTTCGTACCAAGTGGGTAGGCCCTGAATGTTGGAAGGAAAGATGTTTTTAGGAGTCACCGGAATTCCCATTCGGAAGATGGCCTTTGCGAAAAGAAAATTCGCACTTGCCGATCCTGTACCGTTTACATTGGCAAACCTGATGACAAAGTCATTCACCCTGCCTAAAACCTGTTCATTAACACCGCTCATATACTACTTGCTTTAGTAACATTATAAAAATATTGCTGCATATCCCATGCTGACGTTGGACATCGCTCCGCACAAAGTCCGCAGTGGAGACAGACGTCTTCGTCTTTTACCATCACCCGTCCCGTCTTGAGTTGATCTGATACCAGGATGTCCTGAGTGAGGTTTTCAGCCGGGACAAGCAGGTTTTTTCTCAGCTCCATTTCCGGAGCGTTAGCTGTGAACGTAATACAGGAGGTGGGACAGATATCCATGCAAGCGTCGCATTCGATGCAGCGGTCTTCGCTGAATACAGTCTGCACATCACAGTTGAGGCATCGCTGTGCTTCCTTAAAGCCCGTGGCTACGTCAAATCCCAGTTCAACCTCTTTTTTCCGGTCTACGAGCGTGATTTCCTTAGCAGCTTGAGGTACAGCATAGCGTTGATCTTTGGCAACTTCGCTATCATAGCTCCATTCGTGGATTCCCATCTTGGTACTGATCAGGTTGGTATAGGGAGAGGGTCTTTGGGTGATGTCTTTCCCCCGACAGTAGAAATGCATCGAAACAGCCGCCTGATGACCATGCGCGACTGCGGTAATCACGTTTTCCGGCCCAAAGGCAGCGTCACCTCCAAAAAACACCTTCGGCAATGTGGACTGAAAGGTTGTTTTATCCACCACGGGCATTTCCCATTCGTCAAACTCCAATCCCAAATCCCGCTCAATCCAAGGGAAACTATTTTCCTGACCTATCGCGATGAGCACTTCATCTGCGGCAATAAATACATCGGGCTCCCCGGTGGGAACAAGTTGCCGCTTACCCTTATCGTCAAAGACAGCTTTCACCTTCTGAAACATCATTCCCGTCAACTTCCCTTCGGCCATCTCGAAGCTTAGCGGGACGTGGTTGTCGAAAATCTGAATATCCTCGTGCATGGCATCTTCCTTTTCCCAAGGAGAGGCTTTCATCGTGCTGAAGGGGCTTCGTACGACCACTTTTACCTCCTCACCTCCCAGTCGCCGTGACGTACGGCAGCAGTCCATGGCAGTATTACCACCGCCAAGAACAATTACCTTTTTTCCGATCTTATGGGTATGTTCAAAAGCGACCGACGCCAGCCACTCGATGCCAATGTGGATATAGGCGTCTGCGGCATTTCTTCCGGGAAGTTTTGGTAGATCACGTCCTCTAGGGGCACCTGTTCCTACGAACACAGCATCGTATTCCTTTTTCAAGATACCCCTTAAGCTGTCCACGTAGGTAAGAAACTGCGTGTGGATCCCTAGTTCAAGAATGTAATTGACTTCTTCATTCAATACCTCCTCCGGGAGCCGAAAGGCCGGAATTTGGCTACGCATCATACCGCCGCCCGCAATCTGTTCATCAAAAAGATGTATTTCATATCCCAATGGTGCCAGGTCTCTCGCTACCGTAAGCGAAGCCGGACCACCGCCGATGAGGGCTATTTTCTTTCCATTAGATGGAAAAGGGCCTTGCGGCATATGTTGTTTTACATTTCCCTTGTTGTCGGCGGCAACCCGTTTGAGACGGCAGATGGCAACGGGTTCTTCTTCTACACGCACGCGACGACAGGCGGGTTCACAGGGTCTGTCACAGGTTCTGCCCAAGATTCCCGGAAAGACATTGCTTTCCCAGTTGATCATATAGGCTTCCGTGTACTTTTCGGCTGCGATTAAGCGTATGTACTGGGGAACAGGCGTGTGGGCGGGGCAGGCATATTGGCAATCCACCACCTTGTGGTAATACTCCGGATTTTGGGTATCGGTAGGATTCATAGTTATTTTGGGTTTGAGGCAAACAATCACTTGTCTACGCTTCGTTTTGTTTCAGCGATTAATTTCAAAAATTAAAAAAGGGAAAACAAATAATACCTGATTTTTTTAAACTCAGGATGGTTTATTGGGAAGGGAATATCGATAGATACCTAGCTGCCGCCAGGCCTTAGCAGAACCAAGCAGTATCGGGTATTGGTGGGAAAGGTTGGCTACTTCAACCATCCCCACTGCCAAAACACAATCGCGCTTTTGTAATCATCTGGTTAGGCGTTGCAGAACCCACGCATCGCAACACTCGAGGTTACTTATTCCGCCCCGGTTGGGGCTGGAAATAACAAAAATAAAAAATCTTTTCAAATCAGCCGAATCCCTTTCTTATCTCGGGACAAGGCCTACAGCCTATTTTTTCAGGAGGAGTTAAACATAGTTTTGATACAATTTCATCAGAACCGGAAGAATGTAATCGATCGCCCTCCCCAAATGGAGAAGATTAGGGTGGGGCAGTTTCGGAGCAGAGACACTATAGCTCGACAAATTCCCTACCTACCGGAATTGAAAATTCCTTTTATCTGTCCGTCGCGGTGGCAAACCACGACGAGCGTGTAAAAAAACTTTGTGACCTCCGTGGTCCTTCTTTTTCCCAAAGTAAAGACGAACGCATTTGAAGCACTGGCTTCATGCCGGAATTGCATATTCCTTAATCCTTCCTATTTTTGCATACTTCACAGGGACACTTTCAGAAATCACCTCCACATGGCCAAAACGGTTGTCATCAAAATAGGATCGAATGTATTGACGCAGGACGACGGTACCCCCGACCATAACCGTATGGCTTCCTTGGTTAATCAAATGGTATTTCTATCCGAAAACGGACTGCAGGTGGTACTGGTGACTTCAGGAGCGGTAGCTTTTGGCAGAAAGGCCTTACCCCTAAACCCCAAAACGGATGCAGTTACCAAAAAGCAGGTTTGGGCCTCCATCGGCCAGATCGAACTGATCCGCTCCTACAAAAATCTTTTTCTCGAAAAAGGCCACCATATTGCCCAGTTGATGGTCACCAAAGAGGATTTCCGGGACCGGGTGCATTACCTGAATATGAAAAATTGCCTGGATGGCCTTATCAAAAACAAAGTGATCCCGGTTATCAATGAAAATGACGCCGTGGCTGTCACTGAACTGATGTTCACGGACAACGATGAATTGGCAGGCTTGGTGGCGGCGATGATTGACGCAAGTACCTTGATTTTGCTGACCAATGTGGACGGGATCTACAAAGGACACCCGTCGGATCCAGATGCAGAGCTAATTCGGGTAGTGGGTCAGGATATGCCGGACCTCAACCAATATGTTTCATCCAGTAAGTCTTCTTTTGGCCGTGGGGGAATGTTGACCAAGATGTCCATGGCCAAAAAGTCGGCCGATTTGGGAATTGAAGTGTTGATTGCCAACGGGAGAAGGGGGGATGCTTTGATGGAATACTTTCGAAACGAGTTGGTATGTACCTACTTTCAACCAGGCAAAACAAAACACAACCAGAAAAAGTGGATTGCCCATAGCGACAACTATTCCAAGGGTGAAGTCATCATCAACGAAGGAGCAAAGCGCGCCCTAAGCTCCCAAAATATTAGCAGCCTGCTTCCCATTGGCATCATTGAGGTAAAAGGAGACTTTCTAAAGGGAGATATTATCCGCATCCTTGATGAAAAGGGACAGAAGGTGGGCATCGGGAAAGCCGAATATGGGGCGAAAGCCGCTTTGGAAAAAATCGGCGTCGCAAATCAACGCCCCATCGTGCACTACGATTACCTGTACCTTTACGAGCACAATTAAACATTCGCCGCAAAATTCCTATACAATGGCATTAGAAGAACTATTCAAACGTGTCCGAAATGCGAGTCGCCAGCTGGCACTCCTATCCGAGGATACGATCAACCAAATTCTAAACGACTTGGCAGCAGCTGCAACTGAACGCATACCTGACATCTTAGCCGCCAATGAATCCGACCTCTCCCGGATGCAACCCGAGGATCCCAAATATGATCGGTTGAAACTGACCGCGGACCGCATAAAGGACATTGCCGAAGACATGGTGAACGTGGCTTCGCTGCCCTGTCCCTTAGGCGACGTTTTACAGTCAAAATTACTTCCTAACGGTTTGGACCTAAAGAAGGTGCGGGTGCCATTGGGGGTGATCGGTATTATCTACGAATCCCGCCCCAACGTCACCTTTGATGTATTTAGCCTCTGCTTAAAGACCGGTAATGCCCTGGTACTTAAAGGAGGCTCCGACGCGAATGACTCAAATGTAGCTATCCTTTCTATCATCCATACTGTATTACAGAAAAACGGTGTCAGTACAGACATCGTTACCCTATTGCCCGCCGATCGGGAGGCAACCCGTGAAATGCTGCAAGCTGTGAACTACATAGACGTGATTATCCCCCGCGGAAGTCAAGGCCTAATCAATTTTGTCCGCGAAAACTCAAAAGTCCCTGTCATAGAAACCGGAGCGGGTATCGTACATACCTATTACGATGCCTCTGCTGATTTGGAAAAAGGAAAGGGGATCATCCTCAATGCAAAAACCAGAAGAGTAAGCGTGTGCAACGCCCTGGACTGTTTACTTATCCACAGGGAACGACTGGACGACCTCCCCGCAATCGGTGAAGGATTAGCGCAAAAAAACGTTCGGATTTTTGCGGATGAAGCTTCTTTCGCTGCATTGGAAGGCTCCTATCCAGAGGACCTGTTAGAAAAGGCCGAAGAAACGCATTTCGGTACAGAATTTCTTTCGCTCACTATGTCCATAAAGACGGTTTTTGACATGGAAGAGGCCCTTACGCATATTTCCACCTATAGTTCCAAACATAGCGAAGCTATCATTGCGGAAGATGCGGCTGTTGTAAACCATTTCCTACGTGCCGTAGATGCCGCCGCGGTATATGCGAATGCCTCAACAGCGTTTACCGACGGGGCGCAATTCGGACTTGGTGCGGAAATTGGCATAAGTACCCAAAAATTACATGCAAGAGGACCTATGGCACTTGACGAACTTACCTCTTATAAATGGGTGATTCAGGGCACCGGACAGATAAGGAGCTAAACCCAAATCATACTTCTCTGCGGCTATTTGTTCTTTGGAAAACCGATGAATACGACAAAAGAACCTCTGGTTGACAAGAACTACTTGCTGGAAAAATTTCCGGGGAAGGGAGGCTGGACCTATGCACTTCTACCGGAAATACCACCTGCCACCCGCTTTCCGTTCGGCTGGCTGCGGGT
>WGNT01000021.1 GCA_016124425.1 Cytophagales bacterium | reverse complement strand
CCGTAACCATAAAATTGCAGGCGCTACCCAGTGGGGTATACTTTTTACGGCTCCTGACTTCAGAGGCGTCCCAACAACTAAAATGGATAAAGCGCTAATTAATTCACCAAATAGGTAGACATTTTGGTTAGAATACCCTATTTTTTTCGCGCAGTTGTTACTTTCCACCCAATCGGCGCTATTTTATGACCTTCCTTATCATCGCTTCAAGCATTCTTTTACTTGTTCTGTTAATTGTATGGCTTAAAATAGAACCTTTTATTTCCTTTTTGATTGTCTCTATTTACGCGGGACTTTTTCTCGGCATTCCGCTACCGGCTATAATGACTGCCGTTCAACGGGGAATTGGCGACTTACTGGGGTCGTTGATTATCGTGATCACTGTAGGAGCGATGTTGGGAAAGATTGTTGCTTCCAGCGGTGCTGCCCAGCGCATCTCGGCCTTTCTTATGCAGTTGTTCGGCAAATCGAACATCCACTGGGCAATCGCACTTACGGGACTGATTGTAGGAATTCCGCTTTTCTTCAACGTGGGTTTTGTCTTGCTTGTGCCAATTGTATTTACCGTCGCGTATCAGTACAAGGTCCCTACCATGGTGGTCGGAGCACCTATGTTGGCCGCCCTATCGGTTATCCACGGACTGCTGCCCCCACATCCCGCACCCGTGGCCCTAGTGGCACAGTTCGGGGCGAATATGGGGATAACCTTGATCTATGGCATACTCCTTAGCATTCCCCTCATCATCATTGCAGGTCCACTTTATGCAAAATCAAGATGGATTCAGGAAATGGTATTTCAGCCCTTAGCCTCCTTTAGAGGTGAAAACAAAACCCCGGAATCGCTTCCAGGCTTGGCTAACAGTCTTGTTACTTCCTTGCTTCCTGTTTTTCTTCTGATTGTGACCTCCCTTGCACTTCTCCAAGTCGAAACTACCCATTCCATTTACCCCTATTTGAAATTTTTTAGTGATCCGTCGGTGGTGATGCTTATCTCCCTGCTTTGGGCAACAATTAGCTTGGGAATCCTCATGCAGAAAAAGATCGAACCGATAATGGAAGAGTACGGTGCCGCCGTAAAGGACGTGGCACTTGTCATTCTGATCATTGCCGGTTCAGGTGCGTTTAAACAGGTCCTTGTGGAAAGCGGGGTAAGCGGACAAATCGCCGGGTTCCTGAAAGGCTGGGATGTCAATCCCCTTTTTCTGGGATGGATGATTGCCGCCATCATTCGGGTCTCTATCGGGTCCGCTACTGTCGCCGCGCTCACGGCTGCGGGAATCATCGGACCCATGCTTGCAAACAGCACGCTGGTAGATCCAAATCTGATGGTACTTGCCATCGGATCAGGTAGCCTGATATTCTCCCACTTCAACGACGGAGGCTTCTGGCTTGTCAAAGAGTATTTTAACTTATCCATCAAACAAACACTCCTGTCATGGTCGCTTATAGAAACGATGATCTCGATTATGGGCCTGTTGGGAGTTTTGGCATTGAATTTATTTGTTTAACTTCGTGAATTAACAAACCAGACATCCTGTAAAAAAGATCACTTATGGAAATCGAATCCGCAGAGTCCAGATTCAATGCCTTAGGGCTAAACCTACCCCCTGCTCCCAAACCAATGGGGGTATACAAGCCCTACCTCATTGACGGCAAACACCTATATCTATCCGGACATGGTCCAGTGACCGATGACGGTTCACTCCTGACCGGCAAGGTTGGAAGGGACATGGAAAAGGATGAAGCAAAAGCCGCTGCCCAACAAGTAGGCTTAACCATGTTATCCACGATTCAGTCGCACCTTGGCAGCCTAAACAAAGTAAAGCGGGTCATTAAAGTACTAGGAATGGTGAACAGTACCGTTGATTTCGGAGAGCATCCCTTTGTCATTAATGGGTGCAGCGAACTTTTCGCCCAGGTATGGGGTGAGGAAAACGGTATAGGGACAAGATCAGCGGTAGGCTTCGGATCCTTACCAGGGAATATTCCGGTGGAGATAGAGGCGTTGTTCGAATTGGTATAATATGATGGTTGATACGAGAAGCGACTGGTATACCATCTCAAATCCCGAGCAGATCGATACCCCGGCATTACTGGTATATGTCTCCAGGGTAAAAGAGAACATTGAAAAGGCGGTCTCCGTAGTAAAAGACCCCTCGCGGCTAAGACCTCATGTAAAGACAAATAAAAGTATAGAAGCCTGCCAAATGATGATGGAGGCCGGTATTCGTTCCTTTAAATGCGCAACGGTTGCTGAAGCGGAAATGCTGGTAAGGGCAGGAGCAAAGGATATCCTACTCGCTTATCAACCAGTTGGCCCCAAACAAGGACGCTGGTTGCGTTTGATACAGTCAGCCCCTGAGGTTGTTTTCTCCTGTCTTATTGACAATGATGTTGTTGCCCAACAGCTTTCTGATCTTGGGCAACAGCACAACCTTATAATCAACGCATACATAGACCTCAATGCCGGTACCAATAGGACTGGAATCAGTACGGGTGAGGCGGCGGAAAACCTTTTTCTTGACACCGTTCCGATGCCAGGAATCCGCGTGAGGGGTTTTCACGTCTATGACGGACACCTCAGGCAAACGGATATAAAAGAGCGGACGAAAGCCTGTGACGAAGGCTACGCTCCAGTTTTATCCAGCTACAAGCGACTTCGTGCGCTGGGACATACCATTGAAGTTATCGCTGGAGGGTCTACTACATTTACCATTCACGCAGCTCGTGAAGAAACGGTCTGTTCACCTGGCACCTTCGTCTATTGGGATAAGGGCTATGGGGACGGACTTCCCGAACAGCCCTTTATTCCTGCCGCCCTCGTCATCACCCGGGTAATTTCATTGCCTGCACCGGGCCTTATTTGCCTTGACTTGGGCCACAAGTCCATTGCCGCTGAAAACCCACTTGCCAACCGGGTCTCTTTTCTGAATGCCCCTGGGCTAGTGCCCATCAGCCAAAGTGAAGAACACCTCGTCCTTAAGACTTCTGAGGACCACTCCTATAAAATAGGAGATCTCTTCTATGGCATTCCCTATCATATATGTCCCACCGTTGCGCTTCATGACCGTGTGTTTACGGTTGTTGACGGAAAACAATCCGGGGAATGGAATGTAGCCGCAAGGGATAAACGACTCACTTTCTAATTCAAGGATTTGGCTTACCATAACATAAGAATAAAAAATTAATTATGTTCACGATAGATGCCCATTTAGACCTTAGTATGAATGCCCTTGAATGGAACAGGGATCTCACACAGTCCGTACAAGCCATTAATGCGCGGGAACACGGATTGACTGATAAGCCAGACCGGGGAAATGCAACCGTATCCCTGCCGGCACTTAGAGCGGGAAATATAGGATTAGTTGTTGCAACTCAGATTGCGAGGTACGTTGCTCCCGGGAATCCGCTTCCCGGATGGCACTCTCCGGCACAGGCCTGGGCACAGACACAAGGCCAACTTGCCTGGTACCGCGCGATGGAAGATGCTGGCGAAATGGTTCAGATCATCGATCGCACTGGTTTGGATAGCCATCTAGACCGGTGGATGGGACAAGGACCAACTGCTGATTTACCTGTCGGGTATATATTGTCGCTGGAGGGTGCTGACTCGATTGTCGACCTTAGCTATTTGGAGAAGAGTTATGCGTCGGGCCTAAGAGCATTAGGACCAGCACATTACGGGCCAGGTCGCTACGCGCAGGGCACTGACGCCACAGGCTTTATGGGTACCAAGGGCAGGGAGCTGCTAAAACTTATGGAATCCCTGAACATTATATTGGATGCGACCCACCTCTGCGACGATAGTTTTTGGGAAGCGTTGGACCATTTCCATGGACCCGTATGGGCTAGCCACAACAACTGCCGGGCATTAGTAAACCACAACAGGCAGTTCAGTGACGACCAAATCAAAGCGCTAATTGACCGGGGATCTGTCATTGGCGGTGCATTGGATGCGTGGATGATGGTACCCGGATGGATCCGGGGAAAATCACAACCCAAGGAAATGGATTGTGATCTAGAAAAAGTCATTGACCACATGGACCATATCTGTCAGATTGCCGGAAATGCGAACCACATCGGAATCGGCTCTGACTTGGATGGGGCGTATGGAAGGGAACAAAGCCCGTACGATTTAGAAACGATTACCGATCTGGGTAGAATTCCTGAAATGTTGCATAGACGCGGATATAGCACTGAAGAAATTCATCTGGTGATGCATGGCAACTGGATTCGATTTTTAAGAAAAGCTTGGGCATAGGTGCCAATTTCTCTGTATTTTTTTTAACATTTGATTTGATTCGTTAAACAAAAAAAATTCTTCTCCCGGTTATCAATGATTATCTCGTACCGCTAACCCGCTAAAAAAGCCACTAAAGGGTGTTTTTAGGGAAATTAATAACCACATTAAAAAAATGTGGAATTTTTTTTTAAAATTATTAGACAAAATGTTTTGAGCTTTGTTTAGGATTTAATACATTTGATTAAACAAAACGTTAAAGCTCATGACAACGCTTGAATTTAGTTATTCACTTACAAAATTGACCAAGTCTTTGAAGCCATTTGCTTTAAAATTAACAAGGGATTTGGATGATGCTAACGATCTCCTACAAGATACTATGGTCAAAGCATTCACAAACAAGGACAAATTTACCGATGGCACTAACTTAAAAGCCTGGCTTTATACGATAATGAAGAACACCTTTATCACAAATTATCAGCGAATGGTGAGGCGGGGTACGTTCGTAGATACGTCTGACAACTTACACTTCATCAACTCTGGTGCTGCGATTATAGAGAATGACGCCTATGGCAGGTTTGCGATGAAAGACATTACGAAAGCCATATCAAAATTAGATCATGTATACAAAGATCCCTTTATGATGCATTTCAGAGGGTACAAGTATCATGAGATTGCCGAAAAGTTGGAGATACCGATTGGAACTGTTAAAAATCGTATCCATATTGCAAGGAAACTACTCAAGGACGATCTTTGCGTATATCAAACCAAAAATTAATATGACCGCAAAACACGTGGTTGTGATTGGTGCCGGCTTTGCCGGAATTTCCGCTGCTACTCATCTTGCCGACAAAGGATATACCGTTACATTACTGGAAAAAAATACGACCCCCGGTGGCCGAGCTAGAAAGTTCAGCACCGAGGGGTTTGTTTTTGATATGGGCCCTAGTTGGTACTGGATGCCCGATGTATTTGATAATTACTTCGGCAGCTTTGGAAAAAAAGTAAGTGATTATTACGATCTAATACGACTTGACCCTTCCTATGCAGTCATCTATGGCGAAAATAACCGACTCGACATACCGGCAGATCTTCAGGCTTTTCGGGCGATGTTGGAAGAAATCGAAACGGGAGCTTCTGCACAGCTTGACAAATTTCTCGATCAGGCAGCATATAAGTATCAGGTGGGAATCCACGATCTGGTAAAAAAACCAAGCCGCTCCTTATTAGAATTTGCGCGGCTATCTCTGTTAAGGGATTTGTTTCGCATGGACATCTTTCAATCCATGTCCAGCCACGTGCGAAAATTTTTTAAAGATGACCGCATTATCCGATTGATGGAATTTCCGGTACTGTTTCTCGGCGAGACAGCGGAGAAAATTCCAGCGCTATACAGTCTAATGAACTACGCAGATATCGCTCTGGGGACCTGGTATCCCCGAGGAGGAATGCACCAGATAATTGAGGGAATGGTATCTCTAGCGGAAGAAAAAGGAGTCGTCTTCAGGTATCAGGCACCGGTAAAAAGTATCAACGTACGCGAAGGGAAGGCAGTTTCCGTCACGCTGGAGACAGGAGAGGAGCTTACTGCTGATGTGGTGGTTGCGGGTGCTGATTATCACCATGTGGATGCTCATTTATTGGACGAGAAATACCGCAATTACTCCCCTGCCTATTGGGACAAACGTACCTTAGCTCCCTCATCGCTACTTTTTTATCTAGGGGTAAATAAACGTCTAAAAAATCTTCTGCATCATAACCTATTCTTTGACGAACCGCTTGGTCCACATGCCGATGCCATCTATACCAATCCAAGGTGGCCGGAAAAACCGCTCTTTTATGCATCTGTACCGTCTGTGACGGACCCTACTGTGGCGCCTGCTGGCATGGAGAACTTATTTCTGTTAATTCCACTAGCCCCCAACTTACCTGATGAAGAAGAAATACGGGAAAAATATTATGACATTGTCATGGATCGGCTTGAATTCCTTACCGGACAAAAAATACGCGAGCACGTGATTTTCAAAAAGTCCTATGCGCATACAGATTTCATTCGCGACTACAACGCGTTTAAAGGGAATGCCTATGGCCTTGCCAACACACTTACCCAAACAGCTATTCTAAAGCCGTCTCTAAAAAGCAAAAAAGTATCTAATTTGTACTACACTGGGCAGCTAACGGTACCCGGCCCTGGAGTTCCTCCTTCGTTAATTTCAGGAGGAGTTGTCGCGAATGAAGTAGAGAAAGAGCATAAAATGTGATATTTTCCATATATTAACCGACATGATAGATCCAAAGCTGCTTTTTGAGGAGACTACCTTCGCGTGTAGCAAACTGATTACCCAACGGTATAGCACCTCTTTTACATTGGGTATAAGGACGCTGGACAAAAAGTATCACATGCCAATATATGCCATATATGGGTTTGTTCGCTATGCGGATGAAATCGTAGATACTTTTCATGACTTTGACAAAAAGGCCTTACTGGATGACTTTGCAAAGGATACATTCAAAGCAATAGAACAAAAGATAAGCTTAAACCCGGTGCTTCATGCATTTCAGATCATTGTGAACCGCTACAATATCGGGCAGGATCTCATAAAGGCTTTTTTGCATAGCATGGAAATGGACCTTGACTTCACGATATACTCGGACAGCAAGTATGAGGAGTACATTTACGGATCCGCAGAAGTGGTTGGCCTTATGTGCCTCAAGGTCTTCTGTGAGGGAGATGAGGACATATACAACAAATTAAAAGCGCCTGCATGTAAGTTGGGCGCTGCTTTTCAAAAGGTGAATTTCCTTCGAGATATTAAGAGCGATTTCGAAGAAAGGGGAAGGGTTTATTTTCCAGGTGTAGATTTCAACAAATTTGACGATCCTACAAAGAAACGTATTGAAGAAGATATACAACACGACTTCGACGAGGCCCTAATTGGTATCCATCAGCTTCCGGCAGGGACGGTGATGGGTGTAAAAATTGCCTATTTGTACTACTTGAAGTTGTTTGACAAGATCAGAGGTCTGTCTCCTGAGGTAATTACCTGCGAGCGAATACGCATCCCAAACGCCAGAAAGATTTCCCTTATGATAAAAACGTATTTTGGGTTAAAGTTTGGAATCAACTAACCCATGGAAAGCTACTATTACCTAGGTCTGATGGTGTTTACCCTGTCCTATCCGCTAATTCGCTCGTTTGAGCACCGTATTTACTTTGCCGGTAATCTTTATGCGCTTCTACCGGCAACGGTTGCGATGGCCATAGTGTTTATCGCTTGGGATCATTGGTTCACGATATCCGGCGTTTGGGAATTTAATCCCAGATATATCCTTGGCATCTATTTTTTGGAGCTACCCATAGAAGAGTGGTCATTTTTCCTTCTCGTGCCCTATTCCTGTGTGTTCATTTATGAAGTGCTTAAATACTTTGTTAAGAAAGACATCTTCAAATCCGTTTCGAAGTATATTATTTTTGCCTTGATACCTTCATTTTTGGTTTTGGGCATCCTTCATAGTGATAAAATGTATACTTCAGTAAATTTTATATTTGCTGCAGCCATGTTGTCGATACATTTCATTATATTTAACGACAGACATTTCGGGCGATTTCTTCTAGCGTATTTGGTGACCCTTATTCCTTTTATGTTGGTTAACGGAGTACTTACCGGTTCGTGGATAGATGAGCCAATTGTGTACTACAACAACGCCGAAAATCTGGGAATACGTATAGGAACTGTGCCCATAGAAGATACGGTATATAACCTCAGCATGCTTTTATTCGTCAACACGGTATACGAAAAGATAAAAGAAACCAAAACATTTCGAAAGGCCGGAAGTTTATAGACTATGTTAAATCTCGACGTACATATTGACCAACATTCGGGTTTCTGTTTTGGCGTGGTATATGCCATTGAGATGGCGGAAGAAATACTGGATAATGAAGGATATCTGTACTGCTTAGGCGATATTGTACATAATGATGAGGAAGTCAAACGACTCACCAAGAAGGGCCTCATCATCATCAACCACGAAGACCTTAAAAAACTCACCGGAGAAAAAGTCCTCATAAGGGCGCATGGTGAACCTCCCTCCACGTACGAATTAGCCATAAATAATAACTTAACGCTCATCGATGCGAGCTGTCCCGTTGTGCTAAAGCTTCAGAACAGGATAAAGAACTCGTTTGACAAACAAGAAACAATCTACATTTATGGGAAACACGGGCATGCCGAAGTAATTGGCCTACTTGGGCAAACAGGTAATAAAGCGATTGTTTTTCAGGATATCTCGGAATTGGACATTCCATCATTACCCCGTAATATCACGCTGTACAGTCAGACAACGAAAAGCACGGACAAATTTTACGAAATCAATCAAATCCTGCGGGAAAACGGCATCACAATAAATACAAATGACACGATTTGCCGGCAGGTATCAAACAGGGACAAAGAGTTGAGGGATTTTTCCTCGAAGTTTGACCATATTGTTTTTGTAAGTGGAACAAAATCATCTAACGGAAAGGTGCTCTTTAACGTATGCAGGGAGAAGAACCCAAATACCTACTTTGTTTCCAACCCTGATGAGGTTGACCCTTCTTGGTTTCAAGCCAATCAATCCATAGGAATATGTGGGGCCACATCTACACCCATGTGGCTAATGGAGCAAGTAAAGGATAGAATTGTTAAATTTTGAATGAAAAGAACAAGTTTATTGTTTTTTCAGTATGCCATTTTCCTTAAATAAAACTGCGAAGTCGTCCATAGATCCGAAGGGTGTCATCATTGCTTTAACGGTAATTGTTGCATGGCTTGGTTCGCTTTTGTATTTGTTACAGGTTCAGGTCGACTTCAGTAACTGGTGGACCTATTTGGCAGTTGTTATACAGACGCATCTGTATACCGGACTTTTTATCACGGCCCATGATGCTATGCATGGCCTGGTATCTGAAAACAAACGCGTCAACCACACCCTGGGCTGGCTTAGCGCATTGTTGTTTTCCTACAATTTTTACTGGAAATTATTCCCAAAGCACCATGAACATCACCGATTTGTAGCCACGGAAAAAGATCCCGATTATCATCCCTCACAAAAGTTTCTTCTTTGGTATTGGAGTTTTATCAAGGGATATGTAAGCATCTGGCAAGTTTTGTTGATGGCAGTTACCTTTAACCTACTAAAGCTATTTATACCACAGGAAAATTTAATCGTATTTTGGATGCTGCCCGCCATTTTGGCCACATTGCAGTTGTTTTATTTTGGCACCTATCTTCCACATAGAGGTACACACATCAATAAACATCATTCTAGTTCACAGTCTACTAACCATGTTTGGGCTTTTATTAGTTGCTATTTCTTCGGCTACCACTATGAACACCATGATTCTCCAGGAACTCCTTGGTGGCGCCTATGGCGGATAAAGGAAAAGAGCATCGTATAGACTTCCTACACAGTGCTGATTTCCAAATAGTTTCACGCAACTGCTTATTATATCGAAATACTTAATCTCCAGTATGAAAAAACTTTTACTCGTGATACTTTTTGGCCAGTTTTCCTTAACGCTGCTTGCCCAGCAGGGGAGTATACAAGGAAGGGTGTTTAATCCAGTAAACAATGAACCCATACCCTTCGCCAATGTCTTGATACAGGGTTCGGATAACGGCACGGTCACCGATGAGAATGGGTTTTACAAACTTGAAAATATCCCGCCAGGCTTATATAACGTCCGGGCCTCATTTGTGGGCTATAAGCCAAAGACTGTTTTTGAAGTACAGGTAACCTTGGCGAGGCCGGTACAACTTGACTTTGAACTGGAAGAAGAAGCGTCTGATCTGGAAGAAGTGGTCGTATCCTCAGAATTTTCAAGATCGGAGGAAACACCCATTTCCGTAAGAAAGCTAAGCACAAACGAAATCGAGCGCTACCCCGGAGGAAACAGGGATATCAGCCGGGTCATCCAAGCGCTCCCTGGGGTAGCAAGTACCGCCAGCTTTCGAAATGACATCATCATCCGAGGTGGTGCGCCGAACGAGAATAAATTCTTTGTTGACGAAATAGAAGTTCCTGTTATCAACCATTTTGCTACACAGGGATCATCAGGTGGTCCTTTGGGTATTTTGAACGTAAATTTGATCAAGAATGTAGACGTGATAAGCGGTGCCTTTCCGGCCAACAGAATGAATTCGCTCAGTTCCTTTTTTGAGTTTGAACTGAAAGACGGTAGGCGGGATAAGATGTTTACCCAACTAACTATTGGTGCAAGTGAGCTTACATTGTCCAATGAAGGTCCGCTTTCTGAGAAAACTACCTATATCCTTTCCGCAAGAAGATCCTACCTGCAGGGATTATTCCGCCTTATTGGACTTCCCTTTTTGCCTACCTTTCATGACTTTACCCTAAAAACAAAAACCCGAATAAACGACAAGACGGAACTAACGTTCTTAGGGGTGGGCGCTATAGACCAGTTTGTACTAAATTTCGACGTGCCAACAGAGGAATCGGAAGAAGAGCGGGAAGAGCGGCTATTTTTATTAAACAGCTTGCCCATATCCACCCAGTGGAACTACGCGACCGGGGTTAAGCTAAAGAAATTCCGATCCAACGGATTTTGGACATACATACTCAGCAGAAACATGCTGAACAACAGGTCATACAAATACCTAAACAATGATGAATCCAATCCGGCAAATCTGATTTTCAATTACCTGTCGCAAGAAAGTGAAAATAAATTCCGGGCAGAGAACAGCATTTTTGGAAAGGGGTACACACTGAAATATGGAATAAATTACGAGTATAGCCGGTATTATATCGAAGATTTCAGCCGTCAGGTTGTTTCGGACGGAGAACCTACCGATGTGAACGCGACTTCTTTTTTCCATTCGTATGGCGCCTTTATCCAAGGCAGCAAAAAATACTATGACGAAAAACTCCTAATTAGCGGTGGTGTAAGAATGGATGGTAGCGATTTTGGGTCAACAGCCGCAAATCCTCTTAATCAGATAAGTCCAAGACTTTCCGTAAGTTACCAATTTGCAAACAACCTATTCTGGACGTCAAACGTCGGCATTTACTACCAAAAGCCACCATACACCGTTTTAGGCTTCCGAAACAACGCAGGCATACTTTTAAATCAGGAAAACGACGTTCGTTTTATCCGTGCTACGCATTTCATCTCGGGCATAGAGATCCAAAAGCCGGAAAAAAACCGGCGTTTTACCATCGAAGGGTTTTACAAACGCTACAGTAACTACCCCACTTCTGTACAAAACGGAATAGCATTGTCAAACCTTGGTGCCGATTTTGGCGTGATCGGAAATGAGGCCGTACGCTCTGACGCAGAAGGAAGGGCATATGGGCTGGAATTTTTAGCACAGCAGCGACTTTTCAATGATTTTTTTGGCATTGCGGCACTTACCTTAGTCCGAAGTGAGTTTACCAACCCCAATACAGTAGGTTTTATTCCTTCCGCTTGGGACAACAGGTTCATAGTAAGCTTAACGGCCGGAAAACGGTTCAAGCGAGATTGGGAGATAGGTGCCAGATGGCGTTTTCTTGGGGGTACTCCATTTATTCCCTTTGACCAAGACGCTTCTTCGCTTAGGTCCAACTGGGATTTATTCAATCAAGGGATTTTTGACTATTCACGGATCAACGAGCCTCGGCTTAACAGTTTCCATCAATTGGACATACGGGTAGACAAGAAGTATTTCTTCAATCGGTGGAATCTCAATTGGTATTTTGACATCCAAAATGCCTACAACTATCAGGCTGAACAACCCCCGCGACTAGTGGCAATACGCGACGAACAGGGGCTACCGATGATTGATCCCGCTGATCCAAGCCGGTACTTGCTAAGAAGCATCCGCAGTACAGCAGGATCAATTCTCCCAACGGTGGGGCTGATTATTGAATTTTAAACACAGATTATGGTACCTTTGCTTCGTAATGTGGAAGGTAACGTTAAGTGTGCTGCTCTTATTTGCTGTAGCGCGTGAGCTTCAGGCTCAAGACACTACTTCGACGGCAAAAGAGGGAGCTGTAGATGAACTGTTTGGGCTTGCAGATAAAGTCATAGATCTTATCAGCCGAGACTCTTGGCTGTTTATCCCGGCAGTAACCTACTCTCCCGAGACGAGCCTGGGATTAGGAGTTCGTGCTCTCAAGATCTTTCGCCCGGTAAACGGCCAAGATTCATTAACACGGCCCTCATCCCTTCCCCTTACTTTTTTATATACCTTAAATCGTCAGGCTATTTTAACTGCGGAGCTCGACTTCTGGGAGAAGAGCAATACAGGATACCTGAATACCAGACTGGAAATAGCAGACTATCCCTTCCGATTTTACGGCATCGGCAATAGGCCTCAGACTGATGAGATTTATGCCACGCGCTATGTTTATTTCCACATCAACTATGAGAAAAGGGTCGCTTCGGGGCTATATGTGGGTCCTCGCTATGAATTTCGCACTGATGCGATCTATGAAACGACAGATCAGGGACTGCTATCATCCGGAGCTATCCCGGGAAGCGATGGTCAGCGGATATCCGGCTTAGGGTTACAAATAAACTACGATACGCGCAACAATATTTTCCAGCCCAGCAGCGGTGCTTTCCATCAAATTTCCCTAATGACCTATCAGCGGTTTTTGGGGAGTAACTTTACGTTTAGCCAGTACCAATTCGACTTCCGCAAATACCTACAAATCAAGCCTAAACACATGCTTGTGGGACAGGCGTGGGTAAGCTTAACTACAGGTAATCCGCCCTTTCAGCAGGTCTCGTTGACTGGTGGCAGTAACTTAATGAGGGGATATTTCGAAGGAAAATACCGCGATATGCATGCGATGGTCTATCAAGCGGAATACCGCCTTCCTGTTTATAAGGCTTTTGGACTGGTTCTTTTTGGAAGTGCCGGACAGGTGGCGCCAACATTGGGTGCCTTTGCGGCTGGTAGATTACGGTATGGGGCAGGTATCGGGTTCCGCTACAGACTAAACGAAGAAGGGTTGAACATACGCCTGGATATTGGCGTAGGAGATCAAAGAGCTTTTTACTTTGGGTTGAATGAAGTAATTTAAGCACGGATTACGATCATGCCGGTCAATTTCTCCATCTCTTTTTGACAAAACTACTCATGGACGTTAAGGAATTAAATAAGCTTCTTGGCAACATCGATATCTACCTCTTGGATCAGATACTTAAGGGCAGGTTTACGTCTTCGATGAAGATTTTGGACGCGGGATGCGGAGAGGGCCGAAACACCCACTATTTCATTCGAGAAGGGTTTCACATTTTCGGAATAGACAGAGACAAAACATCCATAGAAATGGCGCGCATGTATGCCTATTCTATTCGGAAGGATTTTGACATCCATAGATTTCAGGTAAACGACTTGGAGAAGCTGATGTTCCATGACGCGGCTTTTGATGCCGTGCTAAGCAGTGCGGTCTTACATTTTGCCAAAAATGAAGCACATTTCATGGAAATGGTCGGCGAAATGATTAGGGCTCTGAAACCCAAAGGGATATTCTGGCTTCGGATGTGTACCGATGCAGGGAACATACTTGAAAAAGCTGAAAGCCTAGGAAACAATCGCTATTTGCTTCCGGACGGAAGTGAGCGTTTCGTGCTGACCGCGAAGCTTCTTGCTAAGATGATGGAACAGTTTATGCTCATCCATCTAGAACCTCCTAAATCGGTATTGGTACATGAACTGCGTTCCATGGGCGTTTTTGTTTTTGAAAAAAGCAGGTCAATACCCTAAAACCACCTATCTTTGCCGCAAATCTTTAAAAAAGCGAATGGAACTACAATATGCACTGGAGCTGGTCGGCACCTTTGTCTTCTCCATTTCTGGGGCACTCGCTATACAAGATAAGGGACACGATTTGTTTGGCGCTGGATTTACTGGATTTATTACCGCTATTGGAGGAGGGAGTTTACGTGATATTCTACTAGGTGCCCATCCACTTGTGTGGATTGGAAATGTTTATTTTCTATATGCTATTCTAGCCGGAATACTCATTACCTTCCTTTTCTTCCGCTTTGTGTCCAAACTCCGAAAAACACTATTCTTGTTTGACACGTTGGGAATAGGTTTTTTTACGGTTTTGGGAGTTGAGAAAACGCTCAGCTTAGGGTTTAGTGTAGAAGTAGCGGCAATTATGGGCATGTTTTCAGCGGTTATGGGAGGCGTGATTCGAGATACCCTCACCAATGAGATACCGATCTTATTTCGAAAAGAAATTTATGCCTCCGCTTGTCTGACAGGAGCTATCCTTTATGTAGTGGCTAACCATTTTGGCCTTAACCGTGACATTAACCTTTTGCTATCCATCAGCCTAATTATAAGTATCCGACTTGTAGCGGTAAAATTCAAACTTAGTTTACCGACATTAGGATAGACATGGGGTTGCTAAATGTATAAAATCTGGTGTCTATTCACTAAATTTTGTTAATTAGAAAAGTCCATTGTACTGATTAAAAGTAATACTAGAACGTCAAAACAACAAACCATCAATGAATATTACTACCTACCTTACCGAAGAGGAAATAGCAAACGCAGCAACGGCCGAGATCATCGAAGCTGTCCGCAGAAACCCCAAGACTGTATTGGGATTATCTACGGGAAATTCTCCAATGCGTGTATATGAAATGCTAATACAGGACCACAAAACAAATGGTACTAGCTACAAAGATGTGATCACCTTCAACCTAGATGAATATGTAGGTCTTGACGGGGCGAGTGAACAAAGCTATAGGTATTTTATGGACAAATTCCTTTTCAAGCATATAGATATCGAACCGACAAACACACACGTACCTTCCGGAATAGGAAATCTGACCGAAAACTGTGAATCCTACGAGAAACTTATAAAAGCAGTTGGAGGGATTGATATTCAACTCATAGGAATTGGTACCAACGGCCATATCGCGTTTAATGAGCCCGGTACCCCTTTTGACAGCAAAACCCACATCGCTGTACTAAGCATCGAAACCATTGCAGCCAACTCAAAGTATTTTGAGTCCGAAGAGGCCATTCCAAAACAAGCTGTTTCAATGGGAATTCAATCGATTATGGATGCAAAACGGATCATCATGGTAGCTTTCGGAAAAAGCAAGGCAAAACCCATAGCAGGTATGGTAAATGGACCGATAACCACGGCCCTACCTGCGTCCATTTTACAAAAGCATCCCAATGTGAGCGTTTTATTGGACAAAGAAGCCGCATCTTTGCTGTAGACAAGCATGCGCTTGGAGCAATCAGAGAATAAGGTTTCTCAAGTAAATGCGAAAGAGCAAGCCCTCTCCGACAACACTCTCCGTTTCTATTTTACCTTCATTAGCACGAATTTGCTCGCGCACGAGGTAAAGCCCGAGACCTTTTCCTTCGACATGATTATGAAAGCGTTGGTACAATCCAAAAAGCCGATCTCCATATCTCTCCAAGTCTAACCCTATACCGTTATCTTTGTACTCAATAATCCTGTACTCTCCTAATCGGTACGTGGTAATCCATACTTCAGGATCCCGATCCGGATGCCGGTATTTTACCGAATTTGTGAGGAAGTTCATGAAAAAATTTTCCAGATGGGCGTAGATATAGTTCATCTCGTTCATATGGGTGAAGTCCTTGTGAATCTTAATGCCGGACTCCTTTAGCTGATTGAATAGGCTTTTTTCTACATTGTTGAGAAGTAAATTAAAATTCACCCGCTCAACCTTTGGTATCTTTTGCTTTTTTATTGACACTACTTCAATGAGATCCTGTAGCGTAGCATGTAGTAGATTGGTGGATATCTTCAGGTTTTCGATCACCTCGACATTTTCCGCATCTGCAGGATTTGATTCATTATAAAGGTCGAGTAATAAGGAGATATTTACAATGGGGGCTCTTAAGTTGTGAGAGACGATATAGGCAAAGCGCAAGAGTTCCTCATTATGCGATTTTAAGTCTTTAATAAGCACCTCTCGTTCAGCCTCCAGTTTTTTTGAATCTGTGATGTTCTGCTGAACTAAAAGAATACGGTCTATCTCACCTTTTTCATTCCGTAAGGGGACACCACTTTTTAGGTAAAACTGCTTTCTAAACTGAACTTCATAGTTCACCATCTCGCCTTCAAGTACAAGTTCCAGGTTTTTTTGGGAAACGAGCTTATTTTTCCCCTCGTATAAGTCCAAGTGATAGGTACCTACCAGCTGAGCGGGATCGAGGTCTAATAAGCGGTATTCTGTGCCATCAGTATAAATATACCTAAGAGAGGTATCCAATACATCAATTGTACCTCTTGGAAAATTCTGTGCAATACTTTGATACAGTTGTCCCGCCTCAAAGCGTCCACTCTCCACGCCATCCGTAGATGGGAATACAGGATTCGCAAATGGGGTTGGTTTCTGCTGAAATGGGATAAACGCACAGGAGACTAGCAATGAACCATCCGGTTGGGGGATTACATGGCCTTCCAGTTTTACCATGGACCGTAGGCCACGAATCGGCTCATAAACGGCATCCATATTTTTTCCTTCCACTATAGCCCTGTAAATTGTTTCAAAAAACGGCCTGTCGACTGAAGGAAAACGTTCCTCAAAATGGGATTCAATTATTTTCGGGTTACCGCCGTTACTTGTTGCCCCGTTCATCGCTGCGTTCAGATACACCCACTCATAGTTGTGCTTGCCAATCCTTTTGAATGTGACTAGCAGGCTACTTACTCCCTCAACAAACATTTGTACCATGAACACCACCAAAATTAACCCGAATCCTTGAAAAAGCTAATTGGAACCGATTTATCAAGATTTTCCCAAATATAATAGAAATATAATTACGGGAGATGTCGTTTGTCATGACAAAAATGTCGATTGTAAACCGAACTATAATTTTTTGAGGTATTTTTAAAACTTACAACTGTTTTTCCAAGACAAAGGTAAGTCTTAGGCTCTCAGGCGGATCTTCCTCGTTTCCTGTGCCCCGGAGGATATCGAGGGTGATTACTTTACCTTCCTCAGATCGAAGCAGTTTGGTTATGTCTGCCAACTCCCAAAAAAAAGAGGGTATTTTATTGATTGCGGTAATCTCATCATAGAGCTGAACCCCCGATTTTCCGGAAGGAGAGTTCTCTCTTACCTGACTCACGTAGAACCGCTTTTCTTCTGCCGAAAAGACTCGAACCATCATTCCGCTCATGTCGTAATCGAATTGTTCGCTAAATTTTGCACCTTTTTTAAAAAGCAAACGCTCTCTTGGATAATCCAAAATCAGCTTAACCCTGTTGAGTAACTCAGAACCTATGCTTCCCTGTCTTCCTGTTTCCACAATAACATCTGAAAATTCCGTTTGATCAGGGTAAGAAGTAACAACGTTTCTGAATTTGAGACCTTGTATATCCACTCTCCTGACCCTGCCTACTAAGCCAAACAAATCCCCACCAAGAGACCTTCCAAGATCCGTTTCTATGGTAAGCGGGGGCAATACGATCTCATCTGAGGTCTCTCTGTTTAACAATAAGCCGTGATTTGCACCTGTATCAATTAACAGCTTTGCTTCCAATTCCCTTCCCTTAACCTGACGGATCTTCGTTGTAATATAGGGCTTACTGCCGACCATCTCTATAGGCATTGACCGGAATCCAAAAGGTTTCCATTTCAGGGCTGACGTTTTGTAGAACGTTAACGTTGTATTGTCATAATCAATTTTGATGGGGTTATTTTTAAAAAATTCATGCCCTATAACCCCATAGATCGGGATGCCGATAACCTTTTCAAGTTCTAGAAAATCTTCATCCAGAACGAGGATAGCCTGGTAAATCCCTTCTATATCACCTAGGTCAAAAAAGTTGTTCGGAGACACAGAAGCGCTAAGCACCGTCTGCCCATCTGCGCCTACCAAGTTTAGCTTTCGGGTGTATTGCATCCCAAGTTCATCGGCTATTGTCCTACTAAAGAAAATGTTGGATTTGACGCCGGTATCAAAGAGGAAATTAACCGGCGGGCCATCATTGATGGATACTGGTATAATCACAAGGCTATTGGAATCAATGAAAGGTACCTTTACCCGTCTAGATTCCTTTTTCATATAAAACCCCGGAACCTGCGCGAAGGAAACACTTCCGATAAAAAAGAATAAAACAAATAACCGGTTGAAAGGGTGCATACGCGTAAGTGGCTTCTCCAATATTTTGTTAAGTTAAAAAATAAAATTGAGTCCTAATTGAAACCTGTAGAAAGTTTAGTGAACTTTTCGTTTATCTTTTCCCAATTTAGAATTCCAACAAATAAAGGGCAATTTTCACTTGGAATGCTGGCTTAATTTGAATTAATCTAAAAAATACTGCATATTTAATCTCCAGAATTAAGCATTATGGCAGAAAAGTCACTTATTGAAAAAGCAAAAAAGATTTTTGAAAATTATCTACTCCGCCAAGGCAGTCGCAAAACCCCTGAAAGATTCTCGGTAATTGACGAGCTTTATGCACTTCCACAGGATGAACATATTGATGTTGAGGGATTGTTTTTGTTAATGAGAAACAAAGGGTACTCAATAAGTCGCGCGACAATATACAACACATTGGACCTTCTTGTTGAATGTGGTTTAGCGGTGAAGCATCAATTCAAGGATAAAGTCGCCCTTTACGAACAGGCATTGACCTACAAACACCACGACCACTACGTCTGCAATCAATGCAGAAAAATCAAAGAGTTTTCCGATGAACGAATCAATCTGATAAAGGATGCCATGGGTAAGGAATTTGTATCTTCGATAACCAGCCATTCCCTTGTTCTCTATGGCGACTGCAAGTTACCCAACTGCGAAAATCTGACCCTTGTATGATTACGCGAGTTAGTCTAGGTCCGCCTAGCTGCAAAGATGCGCTTATAGATTGGTTTTCTGTATAGAAACTGAAGGTATAGAACCGGATATAACAGGGGTGTCAATACCTTCCAAGACCCCTGAAAGGAAATTTCATCCCTTATTTCAGTCTGTGAATTTCCCAGATGTATAATGCGGTGCTTATGTTCCCAAGCACCGAGAAAGAACGGGAGCTTTACACCTTTATCTACAAAGTAAAACTCATGCTCCTGATCGTTATCGTCCGTAATCTCACTCGTCCAAACCTGTTTGAACAGGAAAAAATCCAACTCTAAGCTGACAATATCTCCTTTTTTGGATCCATCAAATCGTAGGAGCTTCACGGGTGGAAACGGGGGACTAAGTGCTGAAAAGAGGTCTTTGTCAAAACCTAGCTTCACGTCGGAAAGGGATTGACCCACCTTGGTAGCTATTGTGATCTTCATGTGTTTAACGTTTTCTGTCAGCGGTTGTAACGTGTCTTCCGCTTTTGGACCCAATACCCCGTCACTATACGAGAACCATAGCAGAGACAACTCATTACCAAATGTTTATCATAAGCTTGATTTCCAAGACATAAATTTAAGAATACAAAAAGGATGATTCCCTTTTCGGCTTGGGGAATCATCCTTCTTACACGTTAATCAAGTTGTTTTAAGTACCTGAAAAGTTCGCTGTCCGAGGATATAACCAAACTGGTATTTTCATCAAGGGATTTCTCAAAAGCCTCCATGGTTCTCAGGAAACGGTATAGATCGATAGACTGCCTGTTTCTATTGAATACGGAGGCATAGATTTCGGAGGCTTCCGCATCTGCTTTTCCACGAATCTCCTCCGCCCTTTGATAGGCTTCCGATTGAATAAGTGCAAGGTCTAGCTCTTTATTTCCTTCGATAACACGTGCCTCTCCCTGACCTTCAGACCGAAACTGATCCGCTATACGGTTTCTTTCACTGATCATCCGATCATAGACTCTATCCCTGACCTCATCGACGTAATTCATACGCTTGAACCTGAAGTCTAGAATCCTAACTCCCAAATCAGCACACCTTTCATTTGCCTTTTCAAGGACTATTTTCTCTATAGCCGCTCTCCCAACGCTAATATCCTCAAGCACTTCGATCTGCTCCATAAATTCTTCGGTAATTTCGGGATCCCTGTTCGAAGACCGCACGATATCCAGCAATTCGTTGCTGGCTATGGCATTCCGAGTTTCGCCATCCAAAATATCATCGAGCCTAGACTGTGCAGACCGCTCGTCCCGCAGTCTGATAAAGAACTGCAGCGGATTTGTGATTTGCCACCGTGCGTAGGTATCTACGAATATAAACTTCTTGTCCTTGGTTGGGACTTGGTTCTTGTTTCCATCCCATTCAAGGTATCTTTTGTCAAAAAACTGGGTCTTTTGAATAAAGGGAGTCTTGAAATTCAGACCCGGAGTAGATCTAGGCTCACCCACTGGCTTTCCAAACTGGGTTACAATGGCTTGTTGGGTTTCATCCAAAATAAACACTGTATCGCTCAAGGTGATCAGTACTACTACAACCACGATAATGTATCCTATTGCGCTCTTTTTCATGGATTAATTTTTGTAGGTGTGGCTTGATTTAGGTTTAATAGTGGCAACACATTACTCCCTTTATCGTCGGTAATGATCTTATTGCCTATCTTTGGAAGCACCCTTTCCATGGTTTCCAGATATATGCGTTGCTTTGTTACCTCTGGGGCCTTGATGTAGGCTTCGTAGATTGAATTAAATCTATCTGCTTCTCCTTTAGCGCGGTTTACCCTATTTAGGGCATACGCCTCCGCGAGCTGTATTGTCTCCGATGCTTCACCCCTCGCCCGTGGGATTACCCGGTTATATTCGGCTTCTGCTTGGTTAATGAGCGTTTCCCGCTCCTGTTGTGCCTCATTTACAGCATTGAAAGAAGGCTTTACCGGTTCTGGCGGGTTTACATCCTGAAGTACTACTTGGTCGATCCGGATTCCGTTTTCGTATTCATCGCACATTTCTTGAAGCAATACCTCGACACTGGTAGCTATTTCTTGTCTACCAACAGTTAGTACTTCATTTACTGTCCTGTCTCCGACAATCTTCCGCATTGCTGCTTCGGACATATCTTTGAGCGTTTTTTCGGCGTTTCTTACCCTGAAAAGAAAGTTGTATGAATTAACGATCCGGTATTGGATTACCCATTCAACATCGGTCAGGTTAAGATCCCCCGTCAGCATCATGCTTTCGTCACCGTATCCCGTTTTGGCGTACTCCGACGGGTTGGAAAGGTCCGATGTCCTGAACCCAAACTCCTGCTTAAGCTGGCGCTGAACGGGGATTTTATACATAGTTTCTACAAATGGAATGATAAAATTCAATCCGGGCTGAACTGTTCTGTCATACTGCCCTAACTGAATGACGACACCTTCTTCCTCTGGACCGACAGTCTTAATAGCCGTACCTAAAATGACCACCGCAACAATCCCGATAATAATTTTGACAAGATATTTTTTTATCCAGTCTGGATTTATATTGATTTCATATTGTTCTTGTGCCATTCTTATTTTTTTATTTTAGTTTAAATCAATACTGTAAAGTTAACACGGCATAACCCTATTCCAACCGAAACCCCGATGAAGTTACCGTAATATTCTACCTCCACCGGAGAGTACCAAAAAAACATGGTTCAGATCACCCAGATCAACGTAAAAAAGAGAATGATCCATATTAAATCCATAAACTTCCAGTAGGTAGCAAAGAGCCGGAAGACCATTTTGTCAAATGGGTTGGAAAGAAAAATTAAATTACGGACATGGTCCTTTTCGCAGGCACGAACCTTGTAAATAAGCTTCCCCGCAAAAACCATCGCTCCCACTAAGTGGACGATATGGATTCCGCTCAATACATAAAGAAAGCTTCCAGATGGTAATCCTTGAAAATTAATGCCATTATCCGCCAACTCCTTCCATCCGAGCAGTTGAAAACCGGTGAAGCCCAAACCCAGTAAAAGTGTTGCCCACAAATATTGCCTAACTTTCACTGTTTGATCCAAGCAATACTGAGGAACGATCTGGGATGCCGTATACGCGCTCAGCAACAAGACGAAGGAGCTTACTACAAAAAATTTGGGAAAGTATAGCGGATTGAAAAAGGAGAACGTGGCTTGGGAAAGTAAAAATGCGACTAACAGAAACGAAAAAATCAACCCGCTGCCTACCATCCCCAAATACATCATCGTCTGGTAGGGATGCATATTCTCTATGCGGGTAAACCAGTGTGTTTTATTTTCAGAAACCATGCATGTTTGTTTGGATGTAAAACAAAAATCGAGTCTGATGGTTCATCCGCAATACCAACTTAATCGTATTACGGCCTTTTAAAACCTAAATAAATTGTATTTTTACGTTCCCAAAACGGCCCCCCTTTAGGTTGTTGGGATTTGGTCCTGTTTGAGTTGCAACCTAGCGTCTCTAGGAGTATTTTCTGACATCCGCTTCACCTTTATTTAAGTTAAGCTTTGGATAAACAAGCCTTCATTACCCTGTTTGATCAGGATCCATTCATAAAAACCCTTCACGAAGAGCTCCGAACAGGCAGCCATCGCACTTTTCAGTTCAGGGGCCTCTCCGGAAGTGCTGACATGATTGTCGTACACTCAGTCGTTAGAGTTATCGGCGGAGTCCACGTTATCATGGCACACGACAAGGAAGAGGCAGCCTATCTGTTGGGCGATTTGGAAGCATTGACGTTGGACATTGAGCCTTTGTTCTTTCCGGCGTCGGTAAAAAAACCCTATCAGTATGACGATCTGGACAATGCGAACGTCCTTATGCGGGCAGAACTTTTGAATACAATAGCCGGTAAGGAGGCTTCAAGTTACGTGATCGTGACCTATCCCGAGGCTATATATGAGAAGGTTGTAAACAAAAAAAGCCTAAAAGACAATACGTTTGCCGTGAAGGTGGGCGAAAAGATCGATCTTCCATTTATCGAAGAATTGCTTATTACCTACGACTTCGAAAAATCAGACTTTGTGTACGAAGCAGGCCAGTTTGCCATTCGAGGAGGAATCATTGATGTATTCTCGTTTGCTAATGAACTGCCTTACAGAATCGAGCTTTTTGGAAAGGAAATAGAAAGCATCCGTACTTTCGATGCGGAGACACAGCTTTCGCTTGATGCGATTACCGAAATAAGCATCATTCCGAATATGCAGACACGGCTGCTAGATGAGGTAAGGCAATCCATGTTGGAATTTCTGCCCAAAGAATCGTACATATGGTTTAAGGATCAGACGCATGCGTTAGGTCAAATTCAGGAACTTTACGAACGGGCACTGCATAGGCATGATGCATTGGGACAAAAAAATGCTGTCAATGCAACGCTACTGATGCATCCCAGTCGTCTTTTTGATGATAAAAAAGGTTTTTTAGAAAAGACAGCCTCCTTTAGAAAAGTGGAGTTTGGCCATGTGTTTACATCAGGGCCAGCTAAGGTCTTCCCTTTCGATACGAAGCCACAACCTTCTTTCAACAAAAACTTCGACCTTTTGGTAGCTGACTTACTTGGCAATGAGCATCAGGGTCTGATGAACATTATCAGCTCTGAAAGTGAAAAACAAATCGAGCGGCTCAAGAATATATTAGAGGAACTAGACCCTACGCTAAGGACGCAGTCTTTGCCGCTCAGTCTCAGGGGCGGGTTTATTTTTCCTTTGTTGAAAATCGCATGTTATACAGATCATGAGATCTTTGAGCGCTTTCATCGATACAAAAGCAAAAAGAGAAGCAGTAAGTCCAAGGCATTAACACTTAAGGAACTGAATAGTCTCCAACCTGGAGACTTTATTGTACATGTTGACTATGGTGTAGGGAGGTTTGCTGGTTTGGAGCGGGTAGATGTCAATGGAAAACATCAAGAGGCTATCCGTTTAGTTTTTCGGGATGATGATTTATTGTACCTGAACATTCATTCGCTACACAAAATTTCAAAGTACAGTGGTCAAGAGGGCACCCATCCAACGATGTCAAAACTGGGTTCGCCGGAATGGGAAAACAAAAAGCGCAAGGTAAAGAGCAAAGTCAAGGACATCGCGAAAGATCTGATTGCCCTCTATTCTAAGCGGCTGGGAGCTCCTGGACATGCGTTCTCTCGCGACAGTGTGTTGCAGGTGGAGCTTGAAAGCTCGTTTATCTATGAAGACACTCCAGATCAAGCAGCTTCCACTTTTGATGTGAAGAAAGACATGGAAAAACCCCATCCAATGGACCGTTTGGTGTGTGGGGATGTTGGTTTTGGTAAGACAGAAATAGCCATTCGGGCAGCATTTAAGGCAGCAAATGATCGTAAACAGGTAGCTGTCTTGGTTCCCACCACCATTTTGGCAATGCAGCATTTTCAAACCTTCAAGGAGAGACTTGCCCAGTTTCCGGTAGAGATCGATTACATCAACCGTTTTCGCACTGCAAAAGAGATCAAAGAGATCATTCGCAAAGTAAATTCCGGAGAGATCGACATCCTTATCGGTACGCACCGCATCGTAAATAAAGACATAAAATTCAAAGACCTTGGCTTGTTGATAATTGACGAAGAACAAAAATTTGGCGTTAAAGTAAAAGACCAACTAAAACAGATGCGTGTTGATGTTGACGTACTTACCCTGACGGCTACGCCAATACCGCGCACCTTGCATTTCTCCCTCATGGGGGCGAGGGATCTGTCAGTCATCGCTACACCGCCGCCAAACCGACAGCCTGTCACTACCGAAATACACACGTTTCAAGAGGAGGTAATCCGTGATGCGATTGCTTTTGAGCTTCGCCGGGGAGGTCAGGTCTTTTTTGTTCACAATAGGGTAGCAGAAATTGATTCCATCGCAAACCTAATTCTTCGACTTGTGCCGGATGCCAAAGTGATCGGAGCTCATGGACAAATGGACGGCAAAAAGTTGGAAAAAATAATGATCAGCTTCATAGAAGGAGAATATGATGTGCTGATTTCGACCAATATTATAGAATCGGGATTAGATATCCCTAATGCCAATACAATCATTATTAATAGGGCACACATGTTTGGTGTAAGTGATCTCCATCAGATGAGAGGAAGGGTGGGAAGAAGCAACAAAAAGGCTTATTGTTACTTGCTGACTCCCCCTACGGCCACCCTTACTCCTGAGTCCCGTAAGCGCCTAGAGGCCTTGGAAGAATTTTCAGACCTCGGTGACGGTATTAAGGTAGCCATGCGAGACCTCGATATCCGAGGTGCAGGCAACCTACTTGGTGCCGAGCAAAGCGGTTTCATAACTGATCTTGGGTTTGAAATGTACCATAAAATCCTGGATGAAGCCGTTCAGGAACTAAAGGAAAATGAATTTGCGGCGCTTTTTGAAGTTGATCTAAAGGAAAAAGTTGAGGTCCTAGTAAGAGACTGCGTGATCGAAACGGACCTTGAACTGCTCATCCCGGAGACCTATGTGTCTAACATTTCTGAGCGCCTTAACCTGTACTCCCAACTTGACAACATCCAGGAGGAAAGTGCGCTTGAGAAATTTGAACAAAACATCAAAGATAGGTTTGGACCGGTACCTAATGAAGTACACGCACTTTTCGAAACCGTTCGCCTGAGGTGGTTAGCGGAACGCCTGGGTTTTGAAAAACTGACCTTGAAAAATAAACAAATGAAATGTTATTTCGTTCCTTCAGAAAGGCATAAGTATTATCAATCTGCCGTTTTTGGAAATATTATGAAAAAAATCCAAGAGAAGGCAAGATACTGTAAAATAAAGGAGTCCAAGAACCGTTTGATATTAGTAATCGATGGGGTTACAACCATTAAAAACGGTATCAAATGGCTTTCGGAATTTAAATTGTGAAAAATTTTTTCCCAAAGAAAATGAGTTTCAAAACTTATTTTTCGAAAATTGATACATGATTTACACATAAATGGTATTTCAACACCCTATCGGCTTGAAAAGAATATTGTTAAAGTACATTATTGATCATATATTAGCGTTTTAAAGCGCACAACCAAATTATTTTCGCATGAAATTGGTGAACAAAATCAACGGTTTGTCCTCAGTGGCAGCCCTACTTATTTTCAGCTTGGTTTTATATTCCTGTGGAAATCGGTCGAGTAGAAGGACAGCAAGCAATCCAGGAGGAACAAGCGCGTCAACCGGTGCCCAATACAGCTTTGATGAAGACGATACAACGCAATTTCAGGTGTTTCGATTACCGCGGGAAGTAATCGGCCCTAAATTAAAATTCATCCAAGGTGGACGGGCTGTACTCGGTTCACAAGAGCAGGATATTATGGGCTTCAGGGACAATGTAGAACGCACCGTGACGGTAGCATCCTTCTACATGGATGAAACAGAAGTAACGAATGTTGACTACAAAGAATTTTTATTCGAAATAGCCAACAACACGCAAAGGGGAATCTCAGAAGATTCCCTCCAGAAGTTGCAGCCCAACGACAGAGTATGGGATGGCTTGCTTTCCTATAATGATGTCTATGCTACCTACTACTTTAAATATCCAGGGTTTAATTTCTACCCTGTGGCTGGAGTAAGCTGGAATCAGGCGAATGTTTATTGTAAATGGAGGACACTTTACGTTAATGAGTTGAACCGTGAGAAAAATGAGCTTGATTCCGCATTGTCTCAGGGACAGTTAATCGAACGAGGGGTCGTGTTTCCCGATTACAGACTGCCCAACGAGGCTGAATGGGAATTTGCTGCAAAGGCGATGGTCGGCACGCAATACATGGATGAGAATCAGGAAAACGGCCGGATCTATCCTTGGGATGGAAGAGGCCCTCGTAACCCCTACAATGTAAAACGTAGTTCTAGGCAGGGTGACTTCTTAGCCAACTTCAAACGAGGAAGAGGCGATTATGCCGGTATCTCCGGATCGATTTCTAATGATGGCGACATCATTCCAACTAACGTCTACAATTACCCTCCGAACGACTTCGGTCTTTATAATATGGCCGGTAATATGAACGAATGGGTTCAGGATGTGTATCGTCCCTTATCGTTTCAGGATTTTGACGACCTAAACCCGCTCCGTAGAGATGGATTATTTGACGAAGAAGAGAATTACCAAACGACGATGATAAATGACCAGTTCCGCGTGTTCAAAGGCGGATCTTGGAAAGACGTTGCCTACTGGCTAGCGCCTGGCGCAAGAAGATTTATGCATCAGGATTCAGCCACCAACCATATTGGTTTTAGATGTGCGATGATTGCCGTGGGAGAAAAAGACTATTGATCATTATGACGTGATCTTTTTAAAAAAGCTGCCTACACTAAACGTGAGGCAGCTTTTTTTTATTCATTGGTGACAAGTTTATTCTCCTTCACAATATAAAAAGTGGACTTGGTATTCCCAGCGGTGAGTGATCGTAAAAGATGCTGTTTTTTCTTGTGAATAGTTATATTTTTGTAAAGGTAATTCACTAGTTATAAGGGTTTTTGTATGAAAAAAGGTATACTTTTAGCTATAATGTGTTGGTGGGTGCTTTCTAATTCCTTCGGGCAAAGCTGGAGAAGAGTTGGTAGCTGGGGCAATAGTTTTAGCGATATCACGTGGATAAACAATGAAGTTGGATACATCACTGGGGAGAACATTTTTCTAAAAACAATAGATGGAGGACTAAGTTGGACCGAGCTTTTAGTGCCTGGTCCCAATTTGGTCAAGATGGCATTTTATGATGAAAACAACGGGATCCTTCTTGCCGGATCCGGGGTGATCTATAGAACGACGAATGGAGGCACAAGCTGGCAAAGCAGAACGCTTCCAGGGACGGAGCGCCTCTCTGACATTCAGTATCTATCTCAGAATAATGTCCTTATTACAGCAGAAAATGGGGCACTATTTGCATCTACTAACGCTGGACAAACATGGTCGATCCGGGAAACAGGAACAACAGCCCATCTTAAGTCCATGTCTTTTTCAACCTCGCAGTTGGGCTACATGGCAACCGCTGCTGCGGAAATCCTCAAAACAACTAACGGAGGAACTACTTGGCAACGCCTTCCTATCGGATTTGACGTAAGGCTGAATAGCCTGTATTTTACAAACGATACTATTGGCTACGCCGTTGGTGACCTTGGTGCAATTATCAAGACGGAAAACGGAGGCAACACCTGGCAGTTTATCAACAGTGGTATTGACACCGATTTTCTTGCCGTATCCTTCAGTCGAAACAATCCGCTAATTGGTGTCGTAACCGGAAAAAACGGGAAAATCCTAAGAACGACAAATGGAGGGTTGACATTCATCGAAATTGTAAGCCGTACCGTACAGGATATTAACGCACTGGACTTTCGACAGGAAAGCAACAACATATTTTATGTTGCAAATAGTGGGTTTCTTGGTTCATCTACGAATTCTGGTGCCTCATGGACTTTACGCCTTTCGGGTAGGTCTACGGACTATACTGCAGTTCAATTTACTTCAGACCTAAGAGGATATATTACCGGAGAGAATGGGCTAATATTACTGACTGCCAATGGGGGTTCCACCTATGTTGATAGATCAAGACCCTTATCCGTTGCTTTCAAAGCCCTGCACTTTCTCACGGCAGGAGTGGGCTATGTATCCGGAGCAAACGGAAACATCATTAGTACAACAAACTCCGGAGCGAGTTGGACCACACTCAATCCTGGAACCAACCGCAGCATCAACGGCGTGTTTTTCTTCGATATCAACAGGGGATATGTGGTAGGCGAGCGTGGATATATCGCCACTACCGTAAACCGAGGGGTGAACTGGTCCATCATCGCATCGGGAGAAAATATGTTGGATTTTAATGCAATTACGTTTTTCGAACCAGATGAGGGAATTATCATCGGTGAAAGAGGCTATATATCCCGGTCCGAAAATGGGACCGAATGGTCGAGAGTAACCCTACCGACCACGGCATCACTTAATTCCATTACGCTTTTGGATGACAACAGCGCCATTGTCGTCGGAAACCAGGGAACAATTTTCAAAACAACCGACCGCGGGCGTCAATGGCAACGGATCAATTCAGGCATACAGGAGAATTTGACTGGCGTTGATTTTTTGGACGAATCAGTAGGATTCATTACCGGGACCAATGGGCTTATGATGCGTACTTTTGATGGTGGACTAACGTGGGAAAAACTTGCTACGGGAACGTTTCAAAACCTTACAGGCATCAGTTTTGGTGACCTTAATGTAGGGTATGCCATAGGGGAGAAGGGAATGCTTTTCCAATACACCTGCCAGGTGCCTCAGCAGCCGACTGCTATTTTTGGTGAAAATAACATCTGCCTAAGCCAACAACTCTATACCATTCAACAAGGCGATGAACCCGGAACTACCTATGAATGGCGGGTAGATGGCGGAACAATACTTGAAGGACAAGGGACAAACAGATTGGTGGTGCGTTGGGATATTGCGGGGAGAAACGCTATTATGGTACGTGGAAAGAATACCTGCGGTAACGGCCCCACCTCGGCTCTAGAGGTCGTGGTATCACAGCAGCCAAACCAAGCACCGCCTATTCAAGGTGAAGGAGTAGCTTGTTTAAGCGCAATAAACGAGTTTTATGTAGATTCAGTCCCGGGAACCGAATATGTATGGGCAGTTACCGGAGGTCTAATACGCGGAGGGCAAGGCTCTTCCAGGGTAGATGTCGAATGGACAAGCCTCGGCAACCAAACGCTTCGGGTGTCTACGAGCAACCCCTGTGGGCAGGGTCCCGTGTCCCAAAAAACCATCCGTGTACTAACTTCCCCCGCGCGACCAGGGGCCATTACGGGGAGTACCCGGGTAGGCCTGCAACAGGCAGATTATGAAATACCTACAGTAGCAGACATTAACTATCAATGGTCTACAGGCGGCGGCGGAACCATTATCAGTGGACAGGGCACAGGACGGGTCAGGGTCTCTTGGGAAAATGAAGGCGATTTCCAGTTGACGGCAACACCTATGAATGCATGCGACTCAGGCCCTTCACAGACGCTTCCTGTCAATGTAAATCTCATAACCTCACTCCCTGAAGTGCTGACGGTTGGGGCTTCATTCCGTGTCTATCCAAATCCTTCCCAAGGCAACATTAAGATCTCAACCAGGGGCATAGGCGGTCTGCGGGAGCTGAAAATTTACAACGCACTTGGACAAGAACTAAAGGATATACCCGTCGTAGATGGTCAAGAAGAAGTTGGCATCTATCATCTTCCCAAGGGCTTTTTGACGGTTGTCCTACGGACCCGAACCAATGAGTACGCTAAAACGATCTGGATACAGTAAGGTGACAATCAACAAAAATAACGGTTTGCGGCGATAGTCCGGCTGAACCAAGGACTGCTTACCAGCCGCCTCCACCGCCTCCACCGCCCCCGCCACCTGAACGGCCTCCGCCTCCACTACCTGATTTTGATCCGGGTGCGGCGGCTGAATTGTTGAGCACACTGCTAAAGTTCTGTCCCAATTCTTTAGAAAAGCCGCCCATGGACGCGGCGTTGAACGCCCTACCCGCATACCATGCCGGAACATAATGGCGTGCACTGCCCGTGCTTTTTTCCATGACCTCTAGACTTCGTTCAAAGCTCTTGCCCCAAGCAACCCCTACACCCAGTGCGATGGCGTACGGCAGATACTTTTCGAAAATTTCCGGAGTAAGCCCTGGAGGATTCATTTGTTGTATCTGAGGTTTTTCAGCGGCATTCAGGTACATGCGAAAGCCTTCGATTTCATCCATTACCTTTCGCCCTTTTTCCGTCGGCGCTTTCATCAGATAGAAAAAGAGGTAATTTATAATTCCCAAAAGCAAAAAAAGCGAAAGCAAGCCAAACTCGAACTGCACCCCAAAACTAATGTTCAAAAATATTGGCGCCCCCAGAAACAAAAGTACGGAAAATAGGCTGCCCAAAATCGTCAATGGCTTTACCCGTTCACCCTGTGTGATTTCATAAACCTTAATTAACAAGTTAGACACCACACCGGAGAGTAGGAGTGCGATTACCGTCCCGACAACCAAAAAGGCCCTTTCTTCTTCAAACCGCATCGGCAATGTAGCTCTCAGTGAGAGTATAAGGGTCGCCGCACTGATTAGAATGGCCGGGACAATCCAAAGGTGATTAAGTTGAAAATAACCCTCTTTAAAATTTGCGTTTAGAAAATCCCGAACTACTTTCAAGGCACTTCCAATTTTTTTATACTCTTTTTGGTGCAAGGTAATCACGGAGGTCCCATCAGGAAATAAGCTGTTGATCACGTTCCTTTCCATCTGATCAATCGAACTGTCCTCGCGAAACAGTAACTGAAGAGCATACCTGCCACGCTTTTCCTCTACAATTTTGATAATGCCTCTCGTAGCAAGCTGAATCATCACTGCGGTAAATGCGGTTTGATCAAAACCCATATGGTAGATATACCGAATTGCAGCTGCATTTAATCCTAAAGGTGCTTCAAATTGCGGGTAAATTCCTCCCTTCCTTGGGTCTCTACCAACGCGATTCCATGCATAGAGGTAATATATTAAAGTGAAAAGCAAACCGATGACCGCTATCAAGATCCCATAATTGTCTACCAGAAACTGTCGCTTTTGATCCATAGAAGATGGAGCTTCCACTATCCCTTTAGGCCACGCAACTGCTATCGTCAATCCTTCACGAGGATTTAGTGGTTCAGTAAGCGTTACAAGTAGTGTACCGCTATCGACTTTTCTTATTTCACAAGCGCATTCCGTACTTCCGGAAGGACCGGAATAAGCTGCATATTGAATCATATCTGCTCCTTCCGGAAGGTGAATGCGGGAACTTGCATTACGAATCGGAAACGCCCAACTGTCCCCTATAGCATTCCAATACAATTCGTCATATTCTTCAAAAAAGCCAATCTGCCGGTTTGTCGTATACATAATAGTATAGGTATACACCCCCTTTGGCATGATGACGTCAGGATTCCCAATTCTAATTTCTTTAAAATCACCTTCTGTCAATACCACAAACGGCTCCGGTTCATCATCCTTTAACACCGCTTCCACGTCAAACCCTACTTGTACACGATTATTGTATTTGTCTCGGTAGATAACTGGAAAAATTCGGAATATCCCGCGTCTAATTTCGTTTTGTTCGCTATTTACCGTGATTGTTTCCTTTACTCGAAGTGATCCGTCCAAGAGGATTTCGATGTCACTTACATATTCTAGGATTTCTTCACGATCCTGTGCTTTGGCCACAAAAGGCGCGTAACAGAGTAGGAAAATAATAAGCAGTCTCTTCATGGATATTACAGATTTACTTGAGGAATATTACCTTCTTCTTCACTCCCTAAGCTGAAGAAAGCCTTTTTAGAAAAGGAAAACATACGGGCAACTAAACTAGAAGGAATCGTTTCGATCTTCGTATTTAACTCCCTTACCGTACCGTTGTAATATCTTCGCGCTTTTTGCAGGGTATTTTCGATTGCTGATAGTTCCTTTTGTAACTCCAGAAAATTGGTATTTGCTTTTAAGTCGGGATAGGCTTCCGCAACGATAAGTATCTTTCGCAATCCCTTCGAAAGTGCGGCCTCCGTTTTCCCCTGCTCCTCTACGGAGTGTGGTTTGAGCGCCTCGTTGCGAATAGAGGTTACCTCTTCAAAAAGCGCTTTCTCGTGAGCTGCATACGCCTTGACAGTTTGCACCAGGTTGGGAATAAGGTCAGCCCGTCTCTTTAGCTGCACGTCGATTCCACTCCAGCCTTCATCAGCTAGGTTTCTAAGACGGACAAGTTGGTTATAAATTATTATGGTGGCCACGGCTAAAACAACCAATACAACGAGCAAAATATTCATTTAGCAAAATTTTAATATGTATTTATAAAATCTCAAAAATGAAAGTACTGAAAAAAAAAACAAAAAAAAAGGGCCAAATGGCCCTTTGTCGAAATCAGCTTTTTCTAGGTCTGATTTTTTCTTTGATTTTAGCAGATTTACCTTGACGTCCTCTAAGATAAAACAACCTTGCTCGTCTTACGCGGCCCTCTCGAAGCAGCTCAATTTTATCAAGTGCAGGAGAGATTATAGGGAAAATCCTCTCGACTCCGATGCCATTGGATATTTTCCTTACGGTAAATGTTTCTCCGTTCGTATTAGGGTTTTTCCGCTGGATCACAGTGCCTTGGAACTGCTGAATACGTTCTTTGTTACCCTCCGTGATTTTCACGTGAACATTGATCGTATCTCCGGCCTTAAAAGAAGGAAACTTGGCCCTTACGTCCTTGTATTCCTCTTCTACAATTTTTAGTAGTTCGCTCATTGCTTTAATATTTTTGCGTATCGCGTTTAAATTGCCTAGGAGCAATATGTGTTTACTATATTATTTCTTTTTGCTTATCCTTACCGTCGCATTTTGACTGCCTTTTTCTATCAACAAGTCCGGTCTTCTGACCTGGGTGCGACGTACCGATTCTTCAAATCGCCAGTTTTCTATTTTTGCCGCATGTCCTGAAAGCAGGACATCAGGGACTTTCATACCTTCATATTCAGCCGGTCTCGTATATACTGGCGGGGCTAATAGCCCATCCTGAAAGGAGTCCGTCAATGCCGAAGTTTCGTCATTGAGAACGCCAGGAATAAGGCGAATTACTGCGTCAGTGACTACTGCCGCAGCGAGCTCCCCGCCTGAAAGAACGTAGTCTCCCACACTTATTTCACGGGTGATAAAATGCTGCCTGACCCTCTCGTCCACACCTTTGTAGTGACCACAGAGAATGATAAGGTTTGCCTTCAGCGAAAGCTCGTTGGCCATCGACTGTTGAAACGTCTCCCCATCAGGACTCATGTAGATTACCTCATCGTATTCCCTTTCACTTTGAAGCGAACGGATGCAATTGGCGATTGGTTCTATCATCATGACCATTCCCGCCCCGCCGCCAAATGCGTAATCGTCTACGCTTTTCTGCTTTCCGGTTCCGAATTGTCTGAGGTTATGTACCACAACTTTTGCTAGTCCTTTTTCCTCTGCCCTTTTCAGGATAGAGTGGTCAAAAGGGCCTTTCAGCAAGTCGGGTACCACCGTGATGATATCAATGCGCATCTTAATCGTTCAGATATATGTCAAGTAAGCCCTCAGGCAATCGACAGAAAACTTTTTTTGCTGTCTTATCCACTTTTTGGATGATTCCTTCTTGAATCGGGATGAGAACTTCCTTTTCCTGATAGTTCATTCCGATCAAATCCTGGGTCTCCAAATCGTAGATTACCGCTACCTCTCCAAGTGCTCCGAGTACCTCATCGATAACCTGGCATCCCACCAGATCATGGAAGTAATATTGGTCTTCATCGAGTTCCGGAAGCTCTTTAAGCGGAAGGTAAAGTGCTGTCCCGACGAGGCCTTTTACCTGGTCGACATGATCAAATTCCTCGAACTTTGCCAAAAACCGGTTATTTGGCTGGGGCACCAAATGCTCCAGAAAATGCGGTATTAGGCGGTTGTTATTTTCTACAAAAAGATGCTTGACATCTTCATAGTCCTCGGGGAAGTCGACATCCAGCACTAAAACTACCTCACCCTGTAGTCCATGAACTTTGGCTATGTAGCCCAATTGAAAACAATTGTCCTTGTTCATGGGGATAGGTCAATTATGCGTTTTCACCTTCTTCGGCGGCAGGAGCTTCGGGAGCTTGTTCTGCTGCGGGAGCAGCTGCGGCCTTAGCCTCAGCTTCTGCGGCGGCAACAGCAGCGGCAGCATCGTCCTCTCTTTTCTTAATGGCATCCAGCCTCGCTTGGTTTTTCGCAACTTCAGCTGCGAACGCATCTTTCTTAGCGGTATCTTTAGCCTGGGTGATTTTATCTAACTTGGTAGCGATAGCCTGCTCTTTTGAATCCAACCATGACTGGAATTTTTCGTCTGCTTGCTCCTGCGTAATGGCTTCCTTCAGGACACCAATCTGAAGGTGCTTCTTCAACATCACACCCCTATACGAAAGCATTGCCTTCACCGTGTCGGTAGGCTGAGCTCCGTTCAGAAGCCATTTTAGGGCTCTGTCGTTGTTGATGGAGATTGTTGCAGGGTCAGTGTTCGGATTGTAAGATCCGATTTTTTCGATAAAGCGTCCATCTCGTGGAGCTCTTGCATCAGCTACTACTACGTCGTAAATGGCCATTTTCTTCCGGCCTCTACGCGCTAATCTGATTTTTACTGCCATATTCTATTGATATTTAGTGAATTGATGGATCCCGTCCATCCGTTTTTTTGGACTGCAAAGATAGATTAATAATATTAAAAAGAATAATATCCCCCGACAATATTTGCGCAAATGGGTATTTATGTTTTAACTTGCAATGCGTTAGAATGCCGTTTTACAAAAGGTATTGCATTTTCTTACATGACTGACAAACCAAAAGCTTGATTGCGTTTATGTTTGGTCCCGTAGTTCAATGGATGGATATAGTAGCCTGGAGGTAGTAATTTGGTCCCGTAGTTCAATGGATAGAATAGAAGTTTCCTAAACTTTAGATACAAGTTCGATTCTTGTCGGGACTACACAACCCCCAATACAGACTGTATTTGGGGGTTTTTTTTCAAATTTTGGTTAATGTGATCCTTGAAGAAAGAACTTCATTCACGGCCCCGCTAAATTCATGACAGGAATCCAACAGATACAACCACAAACTTAGCCGTCCATTCAAATTTTAGTCCTATATTTCGTGCTTCTAGTTTTTTCGCTCTGGGAAAATGAGCATGTAAGATCATCCTTCCTAAGGTAACTAGCAAAGATAGAAGCTAAGCCAATTATCCTGAGGCCGAAAAGGCCTCGCTACACAAGTATTTTACTAATCGGGGCAGTGGACGACCGCTTCCCGAGAGAATGCCGATTGCCTAATTCTTCCGAAAGGACAGCTTTCGAAATCAAGAAACTGGAACCGAATTCACCAATTGGATAAATTTGTAAAGCTGCCTAGATGTTTTGCATTGGGGTATTTCCGGAATATTAAATGACGGGGAACAATAGTTAAACTAATTTGTTTATGAAAAACACTCTTAAAAACCATGAGCAAAGTAATACTTCAAGGTGAAGCAGATATTCCCACAGATTTTGGAAATTTTAGAATGCGCGCCTACTCCAATAAAGTTGATGACTACGTCCCAACAATTGTGATTTACAACCCCCAAACAAATCTCGACAATCCAGTTAATGTGAGAATCCATTCAGAGTGCATTACCGGCGACCTATTTGGCTCTCGAAAATGCGAATGTGGCGAACAACTCAATAAGGCTATGGAAATTATTGGTTTGGAGGGAGGTGTAATCATTTATTTACGCCAGGAAGGTAGAGGGATAGGTATAATCAATAAATTACACGCATACCGTGAACAGGAAAACGGCTTGGATACCATTGAAGCGAACAAAAAGCTTGGATTCGAGATAGACGCAAGAAAATACGATATCGCGGTCGACATATTAAAGGAGTTGAACATTCAAAAAATAAGGTTATTAACGAATAATCCAGATAAGTTAGCCTCATTGATTGACGCCGGTTTTGAGAAGGTTGAAAGGATGCCTTTGGAGATTGAGCCGAAAATAGAGAACCTAGCGTATTTAAAGACCAAGAAATTCAATTTAGGTCACCACCTAATTCATATCAAATGACATCCTTAAACGTCTTTTGGCTCCATTTGATAAAAGCCAAGGAGCAAAAAATTCCAGAGCATATCGATTATCAAAGTCTGCATTATTCAATTCTCGAAGGTTTTTCCAAAAAGCCAAGCAAGCAGGATCTATTCAAAATCACCTTTCAAAAAAGTGGTGATTATAGTAACACATTAGATTTATATAATAACCTATTATTTGCAGAATTTGATGAAATTCCAAACGATTTGGTATCCTATATAAGATTATATGTCCCATTATTGATGGCAAATAAATTAAAGCCATCGAGACCACTCATTATCACCCACTTCGCACAATCCTTAGATGGTAAGATTTGCACATCAAGCGGAAAATCTAAATGGATAAGCAACGAAGATAATCTGAATCACAGCCATCGGCTCCGTGCAATGGTGGATGCCGTAATGGTAGGCGGAGGAACAATAAAGGCCGATAAGCCAAAACTAACGGTACGAAGGGTCAAAGGTAACAACCCAAAACGCATATTTTGGTGTAATTCCATACATGATTACTCTTCTTATCACGCTCACGATACCTTCACCATATTGATCGCAGACAAAGATATAATAAAAAGAAAACCAAAGGGAATAGATCACCACATAAGTTATTCAAAGGAAAATCAACCAATTAAGGAAGTATTAGCCAAATTAAAGGATTTCGGTGTAAGTTCAATTTTCATAGAAGGTGGAAGTATTACGCTGTCAAATTTCTATGAAGCACAATTGATTGATTTGATGCAAATTCATATTGCTCCTGTTATTTTTGGATCAGGCAAATGTGCCTTTGAAATGGCTCCAATTGATGAGGTGAGTGAATCCTTAAAGCTAGACGGTTTTTTCTCAAGTTCAGATAATCACATTTTGTATCATGGAAAACCTATATACAACGTATAAATGAAATCAACACAGTGTATATTAATTGTAGTTGCCGGCTTAATTCTCCTATTAAGCAATTTTTATGTTGTAGCAATTCTTTTAATCGCCACTTCTTTTTCGCTATTTATCGCTCAGAACAAATCTGCTTGGGAAAATTTAGCTTATTTTGGACTAGCAAATTTAATAACAACATCACGATTGCTTCTGGTAGTACTACTAGTTTTTATTTCTGGAAAACTCAACTTTACCGACTACTACCTATTAAGCATTGTTTTGATCATTCCAGTATTAGATATCATTGACGGGTTTGTCGCAAGGTTCAGGAATGAACAATCAAAATTTGGAATGTACTATGACATGGAAGTTGACGCCCTATTTGTCATGGTAGCGTCAATACTAGTCTTTATGAATTACCCATCTATGTGGATTGTTTTAATCCCTGCTTTTCTACGCTACTTCTATAAATTTACGCTTGACATCATGGATCGCGCTCAAAAGTTTGTGGAAGCTAAAGAAAAATATGCGAGTATTATTGCAGGAAATTACTTTATAGCATTAATAATTTTTTACTTTTTCCAAAATGAATGGGCGTCTACTTTTCTAGTAGTCAGCAGCATTCTGATTGTACTATCATTTGCGAAATCTTATTACCGGTTTTATAAATGGTCTAATGAGCTCATATAAAACATTTGTTTTTGTCAACAATAAATCTGACTATCAGAGCGGAGGCAATATCTACAATACCAATATAGCCGACAGTTTAAAAGTATTAGGCCACGAAGTTCATCAAACGAAAGACATATACGCAAAGAAGTATCTAAAAAAAGGCTTTATTATAATTTTGGATAGTATCATCATAGATGAGTTCTTAAACCTAGAAAGTTACAAAAATGAAACCATATACTTTTTAATACATCTTTGGCCATCCGTTAACAAGGAGATAGAAACACATAAAAGACTAAATATAGTTAAAAAACAACGCCAAATATGTCAAAAAGTCCCCCTTATTTTCGCTGGTGAACATTCGCTAAACCAATGCAGTTTATTCTACACTGGCACGCTTAAGAAGCACTTCATCATTCCTCCCGGGGTAGCTTCCGGATGGCAGAAAAAAAGCGTCTATTCGAATTCAGCTACAAATTTTTTGATGATAGGAAATCTATGCAAAAGAAAAAGGCAATTGGAAGTTGTCAAACTATTTATGTCCTTAGCCTATCCAATCAACTTGACACTAGTAGGACGACACAGCGAGAGGGATTACAGCAAACGGATTATCGAGAAAAGCAAGGAAGCCGGGGGTAGGGTAATTCTGAATAAAGAAGTAGAATTTCCCCAAATGAATGAATTCATATTAAAATTTGATGCGGTCATCTCCTTTTCGGAAGAAGAAAATAACAGCATGGCCTTGTTAGAAAGTATAGCTTCAGGAATTCCCATAATTACAACGCCTACCGGAAATTACGTGGCTTTCAAAAAACAACAGATAGGGCATGTCTTAGCTGGCTTTGAGGTAGATGAATTATCAGGGGCAATAATAAAGATGCATTCAGATCCCCTTTATTATAAGGACCAATGTGAGTCTGTTCTGAAATTTCCAGTAAACACCTGGACGGATTCCGCGAAAATGTTTACTGAACTATGATTCAATTCCTTCCATATTTCATCAGTTTGGCATATTTAACCCTATTAATTGAATTGGTGTTTTTTCCAGTAACTAGCCAAGGTAGTACGTTTCGGATACTAAAGGGCAGGAAAACTGGACTAATAGGAAGTATTTTGGCTTTGTCCTCCAATCTCCTGGTACTTGGAATTATCGCCTATCCTCTAGTTAATATTTACTTCCATTTGCATTCACTCTCAACCTCAAGCTGGGTAATCATTACTGGATTGATACTCGTTGTGCTTGGAAGAGTCCTCTCATTTGGAGCTATGGTACAATTAAGAAAAAACCCAGAAAAATTGCATAACGATGGCTACTTTAAATGGACAAGAAATCCTAATATTGACGGTACTACCACCTTTTTATTTTGTATGTGTGTTCTAATGCCGAGTATAATCTTCTTCTCAGGATGCATATTGGTTTTCATTTATTTAAAAAATAGAGCAAAGTTGGAAGAAAAATTCCTTTTAGAGGCCTTTGGTAACCAATATGTAGCTTACAAAAACAGAACCCGAAGTTCTCTTTATATATGACGAAGCAAACGCAATTGGAAATTAAAGAATGGTTTGACAAGACCTATGAAAGCCACGGCGAATTGTATTTAAGACCAATTGCCGCTTATAGGGTTTTTCTCACCATGTTACAGGTCGAAAAGAATAGATCCATTCTAGATGTAGCCTGTGGACTTGGGAGAATTATAGCTGTTAGCAATGAATTCGGCTTGAAACCGACGGGCATAGACATTTCAGACATCGCGGTCCAAAAAGCCAAGGCGAAGTACCAAAAAGCCGACATCCGTGTTGGCAACGCTGAAGATTTACCCTATGTGGATGGTACATTTGATTACGTGACCTGTCTAGGATCATTAGAACGAATGCTCGATCGGAACAAAGCATTACAAGAAATGAAAAGAGTACTAACTGATACCGGAAAGATTTGTCTCATGGTAAGAAATTCAGAGTCTTGGTTTTGGAAATTTATTCAACGCCCCTTTGGATTCGTGAACAAGAGAGGTCATCAGGACGCTATGAACTTGGATGAGTGGTCTTCTTTGTTTCGCGAATCAGGTTTTAATATAATAAAGATTTATAAAGATCAATGGCCGTTGATGAAATGGAAAAGGTATTTATCCCTAGGTACTTGGAATGGATATTTTCGAATCCATAAAGGGTGGATACCATTACGATATGCTTATGAGTTTGTATTCATTTTAGAAAAGAAACAATAAGAAAGTGGAAGACAAAGTTTCACGTCTATATAACGACTTGTTTAAGATTGAGAAAAGGACGAAGAGATTTCGGTTATATCCCATACACAAACAACTATCATTGCCGGATAACCAAGATATTTATGACTTCCTCATTAAGCACTTTAACCTGAACGAATCTAAAAGCATATTAGATGCTGGATGTGGTGTAGGCTATGGGAGTCTGAAAATGGCACAAAGTACACCAGCCAACGTGTTAGGGATCTCAATTAGCCCTTTAGAAATTCATCAAGCTAGACAAAACCTGATTCAACTAGGTAATGAAAATTGCTCATTTGATATCCTTTCCTTTGAAGACATACCGAAAAATTCCTTCGATACCATTATTTGTGTAGAATCTCTGAAACACGCTATCCCAATACATTCATCTGTACATTCACTAATGGACGGCCTAAGATTAAATGGCCGCCTAATCGTTGTTGACGACTTCTATTGTGGAAGTACAGTCAGCCAAAAGCCCGAACAAAAATTGATTGAAGATTGGCGTCTAGAAAAGTTAATTGACATTCAAGACTTACCCGCAGGTACTACCATAGATATTACAAACTACGTAAGTAGTAAGTCCATCCTATCATCTAGGTTAAAATTGTTAGGCCTAGTCATGCTAAAGTCGTTTGTATCTGAATCGTACACGGACATCTTTCGGGGTGGGATTTATTTAGATATTCTATATACACAAAAAAAGATGAATTATATGATATTGGAAATAAAGAAACATAAATAAATTTACATGTTTAAAAATGTGTTTACTTCAACCGCATTATATTCTTTAGCGTCAATATTACCGGCAATAATTGGATTCCTTTTGCTTCCAGTATATTTAAATATATTATCAGTAGAGCAATACGGGATCTATGCTTTAATAAATTCCTTCTCTGCTATATTAGGTGTAGTGATGGGTCTCAAATTGGAATCCGCATATAGAGTTTACTATTTTGACTACAGTTATGAAATTGAAAGAGAAAAGTATTTTCAAACTTTATTCACATCGATATTGGTCATTTCCAGCATTATATCAATTTTAATAATGGTATTTGGAGAATCTATTTTTGATGTTGCATTTGGTACAGGTGTAAATTTCTTTCCGTATGGCCTACTCTCAGTAGTCAACATCTTCATTGGATCAATGAATATTTTATATGCCATAGACTGCCAAAACCGCGAAAACCGAAAAGAATATCTATGGTACTCACTAACAGCTTCGGCTATTACCATCTGTCTTCAATACATTGGCATCGTCTTATTGGGTTTTGGAATTTTATCCTTTTTTGTAGCCCTTTTAGTTACGGGATGCGTTCAATTAATCTATATAGTGTATAAGGGCAAGTTCAAGATCAGAAAGATAGATAATAGTATGTTAAGGACAAGTCTTAAATATACCTTACCGCTGATACCATTTTTGTTTCTGTTAACAGCTGAACAACAATTAGACCGGTTTTTTCTAAAAAAATATCACACACTTGAACTATTAGGTATATATGCTCTATTACTCACGACAGGTGGGATTTTTTCGACGATAATAAATTCACTGGACAATGCAGTGAGGCCTAGGTTATTCACTAGCTTAAAAAACAAAGAATCGGAACATAACATAACCTACTACCAAGTTATATATGTGGGTGTCGCATTACTTGTAGTACTTAGTGTGATGACCCTGGCATTTATTCTACCTTACTGGATAAACAACCCAAAATACTTTACTTTGATAAAGAGCATACCGCTGTTTGGTATGAGCATTATACCCCTTGTTTATGTCAGGTACTTTGCACTATTGTTTTCATATAAAAAAGACTCGGCAAATTTGACGTTAATTTCATTTTTGAAGTTACTGGTTTTAGTTCCTGTTTTTTACTTACTTGTGCCATCATACGGCATCGACGGCATCCTACTATCACTTTTTATCGCCAATGTTGTCAACACATCGGTGTTCTACTGGTTAATAAAACACAAGCATAAGCTTAACGTAAGACCGACATATGACCTCATGATCAATTTCGGTTTTTGTGCAGCTCTCTTTATTTACTGGACTCAATTCTGATCACATGAAATCGAGCATGAGGAAAACCTCACACGGAGGGATGATTATAATTCATGCGAAGATTCCATCCCGATACTCGGGACAAGTTATGACCGCTGAAAAACAAATTATAAACAGATGAAATCTAGGGCATTGTGGCATATAGATCAAAAGACAACAGCCGTTCTCGAAGAGGTAATCATTCCTACCGGAGAAGAAAACGTGCTAGTAAAAGCCGACTATTCATGCATAAGCACTGGCACTGAAACCCTTGTGGCTAGTGGCCTTGTTCCGAACGCACTTAAAGAAAACATGAGAGTCAATTACATGGGTGGAAATTTTAACTTTCCTGTAAAATACGGATACTCTTTAGTAGGAAAAACTGAAGATGGCAGAAATGTACATTTAATGCATCCACATCAAAACTTTCTATACGCCAAAGAATCAGATTTGTTTACCATCCCCCAGAATTTGCCCAACAGAAGGGCTGCTTTGCTATCAAACATGGAAACGGCTGTAAACGCCGTGTGGGATGCACAATTGACTGGTAAGGAAAAAGTGTTAGTGATTGGGTTTGGTGGCATCGGTGCCCTATTGGCACTAACAGTCAAGCACTATACCGGAATAAATCCATGCGTTAAGGAACTGGATAAGGACAAGCTTTCAAAGGCGCAACAAATGGGGTTTCCAATGGAAACTAGTGATTTTGATGTGATATTTCACACCTCAGCCTCGAACAACGGGTTGCAATATGCTCTGGATCATGTAAAAAAAGGTGGTTCCGTAATAGAACTAAGCTGGTACGGAAATAAAGCGGTGAACCTCCAATTGGGAGGAAACTTCCACTACAATAGAGTGAAACTCATAAGTAGTCAGGTATCGACTGTTTCTCCTTTTGCTCCATTTAAAGAGTATAAAGAACGAAAGCAAGCAGCCTGTGACTTACTGCTGCATGAATCCTATGATGAGTTAATTTCAAATGAGATTCCATTCGAAAATACACCCGCCCATTTTGACGCATTGAAGACACCGGGAAACAAGCATGCCTTGGTCGATCTAATTAACTATACTAGGTCATGAACATAAAAAGAGCTATTGGATGGTGGATTTCTAAAGTTCTCTATGAAGGTAATCCATGGAAGAAAAAAAGGGCTAAAGCATTTTATAGTCAGTTTATAAAAAAAGGCGATCTATGTTTTGATGTTGGTGCTCACCTCGGGGACAGATCGGCAGCTTGGTTAAGTTTGGATGCCAGAGTAGTAGGGGTAGAGCCGCAACCCAGATTTTCCGCCTACTTAGCATCGGTGTTTAAAGGAAACCAAAATTATTACAATGAGGAAATTGCACTTGGTGCCACAAAAGCAACCTCTACCTTACATATCAGCAATTTATTCCCTACGCTTAGCACACTGTCCGGTAAAGAATGGAGAAACAAGATCAATCGCGCAACTCCGCTAACTATTCCGTATGACGAGACTATTGAAATAAATGTGCTAACGTTAGATGAGTTAATCACCAAATATGGAAAACCTGTTTTTATCAAAATCGATGTGGAAGGATATGAATCCGAAGTATTGCAAGGACTGAGTCAACCAGTTAACTATATTTCTTTCGAAGTGCTAAGTTTCAATATCGACCTTATGGAGGAATGTATATTGATATTATCGAAATTAGGATATACACAATTTAATTTCTCTTTACGAGAAACGTTTAAAATGACATTTAAGGACTGGGTCGAAGCAGATGATATAAAAACCCACCTTACAAACAACTCGAAATTATACACGGGTGATATTTATGCCAGAACATATCATATATAAACTATAAACAATAATTTTATGTACCACGTTACTGTTAGAGATTCGATAATGATTGCACACTCACTGCCACATCCCTTTTTTGGCCCCGCCCAGAATATGCATGGGGCTACCTTTGTCGTAGACGTTACGTTCAGAAGTGAAAACTTGGATGAGCACAACGTAGTAATAGACATAGGACTGGCTCACAATGTCATCAAAGAGGTATTATCTCCCTTGTCGTATCAAAACTTAGATGCCTTGGAAATTTTCAATGGTAAACTGACGACCACTGAATTTATGGCAAAGTATATCCACGATGAGGTAAAAAATAAAGTCAGCTCATTTTTTATGGGTACCATCGCTGTGAACCTCGGTGAGACACATTCAGCATGGGCTGGATATGAATCTAATTAAATAATTCAATTATGAATCAGGATGTAAAGTTTGTCTTACTTTTTCTGTCAATTAATTTTCTTTGCTTTTTTCTTGGATATCTTTCCAATATTAAGCAGCAACCTAATCCAATCTATTTTCTAAAAATCAGTATACTGAATATAAGGTATTTTCTAGGTCAACACTATTGTAGAGTTTCAAGTGACTTCTTAAGGATAAATTTGGAATGTTCATTTCTCATATTGCTATTCAAGGTTTTTCAAATAGAAAGTAATCTCGCCTCTCACTTGATCGCTGCTGTTAGTCTTTGGAGCCTGATTTATATTACATACATTTTTACAATTACCTTTTTCTTTAAAAGAGTTCCAATGATAAAGGCAGATATAAGTTTTATAAAAGTTGGATTAACACTTATGAAGAAGAAAAAGTACATTATCTTCTTTGCGTTATTTTTAGTATTAATCCTATTTTACAGCCTATTTTATTATATATCGAAATCATTACTTTCCCTAGAAGTATCAACTATTACCTATCTCTTACTAGTTTCTGGTTTAGTCGTTTTAGGTTTCAAAGATATTTTCAGCTTTCGATTTCATATTTATCATTTGAGGGGTGTACTCTCGCCAAGTATTCATTTTTTTAAAAATATAATCAATTCAAAGAAATATCTGAGTATGTTAAATTTTGATATAAATGATGTATTATCAAAAAATATCTATTCAAATTACAACCTTATAGAAAAGCCAGACATTGTAATCATATCTATAGAATCTTTTGGTTCGGTAGCTTATAAGGATGAGGAAATTTATGCCGAAATCAAAAAGACACTATCAGATTATCACGAGAAATTCTCAAGTAAAGGTATACACATTGCATCTAGCTATTCCACAGCACCACAATATGGTGGAGGTTCTTGGTTGAGCGTTGGATCCTTAGTTTATGGATACAAAATGGAGCATGACATTCAGTACAATGCTATCTTTAAAATTCAATCTAATTTTAAAAGATATAAATCAATGATCCATTATTTTAAAGATCAGGGATACGACGCTTCTATGATTGCTACATTAGGGGGATATGATGATTTTCAGGTTGATTGGGAAAAGGTGAAAAATGTGTATCCTATGGATTCCTTTATTAAATGGGATGATTTAGAATATCGTGGAAAAACACTCGATTTTATGAATGCTTCCTACAGTCCGCCCGATCAGTTCTCTCTTTGGAAAGGAATGGAGATTATCAATTCAAAATCCATTAAGCCCAAAATTTCACTTTTTTCTACACTCAATTCCCATTGTAACTGGCATACTCCTCTACAATTAGAAGAAGATTATAAAACCCTTAACATTATTGAGAATTTTGACACAACAACACAAATAAATAAGCCAAGAAAAGCAAATTATATTAAGTCAATTGTTTATCAATTAGAAGTGGTTTTTGATTATGTATCTAAAAATCCCAATAAGATCTATGTTATCTTTGGAGACCATCAACCTCCATATATCCCTACTGATTCACTAGGTTTCGAAACACCATTGTATGTATTGTCGACAAATGAGAAATTGATTGATGGATTTAGAAGCGAAGGTTTTCATGAAGGGCTAACTAATATTAATAATACTATAAGACACGAAGGATTCTACTCCTTATTCATGAAGTCTTTCTTACAGGTTTACTCCGAAAGTACTGTCAATCTGCCTATATTTCCCGAAGGCATAGTCTTTGAAAAGAAGAGTCACTAACACTTACATAGCGTAAACCCAGACCGACAATTATGCAAAAAAACCCAATTTACTTCGTTACGCTACTATGTATTCTGGTACTCTCTTCTAGTTGTCGGCCGGCTGAAAATTCAGGGAATTCCTTGGAAACTCCTCCTCCGGTGAATATCCTGTTCATCGCTGTGGATGACCTTAGACCTGAACTTGGCTGCTATGGTGAGAATCACATCCACTCTCCCAACATTGATCGACTGGCGCGGCGGAGTGTCCTTTTTGAACGGGCTTATTGTCAACAGAGTGTTTGTTCGCCCTCCCGTACCAGTGTGATGACCGGCCTTCGCCCGGATATTACCGGCATCTATGATCTGCAAACCCATTTCAGGGACGTGGTACCAAATGTGGTTACCTTACCGCAGCATTTCCTGCAGCACGGGTATCATACGGAATTCTGGGGTAAAATTTACCATGCAGCGCTTTTAGACAGCGCTTCCTGGAGCGTAGGTGGAAATGACCAAGACCGCCGTATAGAGCCTCAATGGCCCATGGAAAACTGGCGGGCTTATGCCTTGGATACAAGCAATGCCATTGCAGATCTGAATAACGGGGGAGGATTGCCCTATGAAATGGCCGATTTGCCGGATACCGCTTACCCTGATGGCGTGATTGCAGCGCGTGCGATAGCATCGCTGCGTCAAATGAGTGAACAGAAGAAGCCTTTCTTTCTGGGAATAGGTTTTTATAAGCCGCATCTCCCCTTCAATGCTCCCAAGAAATATTGGGATATGTACCAAGCTTCGGACATAATCCTTCCCAAGCCTGTATTGCCAGTTGGTACGCCTGGAATCGCGCCTTCCAACTGGGGAGAATTACGCGCCTATTATTCCGTGCCTCCGGAAGGAGATTTGGATACTGCGCTCACCCGAAAGCTTATTCACGGATACCGGGCCTGCGTCAGCTACGTGGATGCACAAGTCGGGAAAGTGTTGGACGAACTGGAAAGGTTAAACCTAGCGGATAATACAATTATTGTCCTGTGGGGTGACCATGGCTTTAAAGTGGGGGAGTATGGGGACTGGTGCAAACATACCAATTATGAAATCGACACCCGGGCACCACTCATGGTATGTGTACCGCGGATGACAGACAAAGGGCACCGTACCGCTTCACTTGTTGAATTGGTGGATATTTATCCTACACTATCGGAATTGGCTAATTTACCAAAACCGGCACACCTACAAGGAAAAAGTTTTGTGCCTGTTTTACAGCATCCCGATCAAAAATGGAAGGAAGTAGCGCTAAGTCAATTTCCCCGAAACAATGGAGAGGTTATGGGTTATTCAATGCGTACAGAACAATACCGCTACACCCGATGGGAAGAACTTAGCAGCGGAAATATCCTGGCACAAGAACTGTATCAACATAAAGACAATTCTTTGGCACATCAAAATCTAGCCATTTTACCCGAATATGAAAGCATGTTAACGGAGTTAGATACGTTGTTGGAAATATCCTGGAGGAATTCTCTGCTCGTTGGAAGGTGATTGATTGTCCGGATGGATGAAGTGGTTGGAAGGGAACGGATTAAAAGCGGTGAGGGAATTGACTCAGAAGACGTTTTCAAAAAAATGCGTAAGTAGCGAAACAAGTAAGATGGTCAGCCCTTTCCGACTAGCAAAAAATTGAACAGCTCATCCAAACGGCTAACCCTCAAAACGGCATATACCCGCTAATCTCCTCCAAAAAATACAACCCACTCTCGGGTGACAATATCAGTACAAACAGAATCCCGGTCAACGCCCCGTAAAGGTGGGCGTCATGGTTGATATGGTCGTCCGCTAGCCTTCCCTTGTAAATGGCGTAAATCAAAAACAATGTTCCCAATATGAATCCGGGAAGACAAAAGATACCAAATATGCAAATATCCGCCAGGGGCATCAAAATGATGCTGGCAAAAACCATCGCCGCAGTTCCTCCCGACGCACCCAAGGCATGGTAGTGCGGATTGTCCTGCTCTTTCAAATAGGTAGGTATGTCCGAGATAACAATTGCAAATATATAAAATGCTATAAATACAATCACCCCAAAGGTTGGCCCAAACATATATCCCAGAAACTGCTCCACTACCTGTCCAAAGAAGTAGAATGTAAACATATTAAAAAGAAGGTGGGTGCCGTCCTTATGGATAAATCCGGACAGGATAAACCTCAAGTACTCCTTGCGATGCTTTACCCGATAGGGGGTAAACATGCTTTTTTCCATAAACTCCGGATTTTGCCAGGCATAGTATGAACTAAGGCAAGTGACCGCAATCAAAATAATAGTGAGTGATAGTTCCATAAGGGGGGTGTAATTCGTTACTTTTCCCGGTTTACCAAGTCCTGGGTTACCTGTGACAACAAATCTTTCCCTTCCATCCGCAACGGGTGGATCTCATTGAGCTGGGAAAAACCCTTATCAAAATAGGCTTGCATTTTTTGTTTGGTAAGTTCTTGAATGCCGAGTGCATCATAGATTCTGGTCACTTCTCTCACCTTTTCTTCCTTATCGAAAGCCCTAGCCCCAATCCATGAAGCCAAAGCTGCTGCTTCGGATCCTTGGGCGAGTTCTTTCGCTTTGATAAGCAAGTAGGTTTTCTTATTCGAAATGATGTCGCCGCCCACCTGCTTACCGAATAAGTTTTTGTCCGCATAGACATCGAGTAGATCGTCTTTCAATTGAAATCCGAGCCCAATGTTAACACCAAAGTCGTAAAGCCGCTCACAATCGGACTCCGGGGCACCGGCCAGTATAGCTCCATACTGTAGCGAAAAGCCCAACAGGACGGCTGTTTTGAGCCGGATCATTTCCAGGTATGCTGCTTCTGAGACTGTATCCAGCGATTCGAAGTTCATATCTAGCTGCTGACCCTCACATACCTCAGCTGCCGTTTTGTTAAAATAGCGGATACAATGTCCCAACTTATCCGGCGCAATGTGCAGCAACATGTCGTAAGCGCGGACCAACATGACGTCACCGGATAAAATGGCGGTGTTTGCGTTCCATTTTTCGCTTGACATGCACACGGGATTTGATATTCTGAGCAAAGATGT
>WGNT01000177.1 GCA_016124425.1 Cytophagales bacterium | reverse complement strand
GTCGAAGAATTATCAACAATAACCCGGATGAAACCCCGCTCTTTGATTGTGTTCAGATCAATTTCTACAGGATCTTCCCAAAAGTCGGCATCATTACGCCCGGTGGATGGGTCACAGGAAGGAAGAGAAAAAATGAGAATTCCAAGAACGAAAACATGCCATGGTTTCTTTTTCATGCAATATATCCTGAATTGCAGGAATTGATTTAGCCAATATTAGCGGTTAAATCCGAAAAAACCAAATTTAGCAGCAATCCACTCCCCGTCTCAAGCGATAAAAAGGTTTACCAGCCAGCCTGTCAGTATATTTTTTCGTATGGATTCTGGAAATAAATCTTACCCGAAAGCCTCATCAACTCAATCTCAGCTTCCTTAATGTTGTACAGTGACTCGATCAACCGGCTTTCTGCAGCAAGTCTGTTGACCTGCGCATCTCTAAATTCCAAATAATTTGCTATTCCCAACCGAAACCGGTCCAGAGCTATGTCGGCATTTTCAACGGCAACATCATAGTTTGTCTGTTCAATCTGAAGCAATCGTTTGCTATTCATATAGGAGTTGTACGTCCGCTGCAAGTCCGACTGCATTTGAATCTTGAACTGATCGAGCATATGCTGCTGATTGTTCATTTGGATCTTGGCTCCCTGTACCCGACGATTGATAGAAAATCCACTGAAAAGATTGATGCCAACTGTCGCTCCAAGTGTGATACCGTTCACCTTATTCTGAATGAGGAAGCCGGCATCTGAATTGAGTGTGTTATTGTTATAGGCGCCGTTAAGTGTTATAAAAGGAAGCCGCTGTGCCTGGATTTCGCGAAGCTGCAAATAGGCTACATTTTGCATTCGCTGGGTGATAAGAAACTCCTTGTTATTATCGTATGCATTTTCCAACAAGTCCGTCAGGTCCAAATTCTCACGGATTAGAATCGTGTCCTTTACAACAAAATCCGTATTGGGTTCTACGGCTAAAAGCTGATTGAGATCTACCCGTGAATTCTGGATTACCTGCTCTTGGTTTACCAAGGCCGTAAGGTCCGCATTGTAATCTACCTGCGCTGCCAAAAAATCCCGCTTCGAAGCCCTTCCAAATTCATATTGTGCTTTGGCTATTTCCATTCGCTCATCGGACAGTTTTAAGGTTGTCTGAAGTACGTTATACCGCTGCAATTCCAAAACGAGTCGAAAATAAGCCGTAGAAATAGCAGCCACCGTGTTTTCTATCGTCACCTTAGCATCCAATTCGCCAATTTCACTTAGCTTTCCAAGGCGCTGTAGCGCAACCACGGCCTCCGGACGGAATCCATATATGGCAACTAGGCTATAGTTGTTGTTAGTTGTCTCTGCTCCGTCAATAAGTCGGGGTGCAGGATCATTGAAGAACTTCTGCTCTGTATCTTCTTTTCTGAACAAGCGGACATTGGTAGCCGTCAATGAGGGCATCAACACACTGGACCCAATTTTTCTGTCGTTTTCTAAAAGAAGACTATTATTAATCGAGATTTTTACGTTAAAATTCTTGTCCAACCCAATTTGTATGGCCTTTTCGAAATTCAATGGCTCTGCCTCCTGAGCAAATCCTTTCACCAAGCCAAAAAATCCCAACGCGAATACTAAAAACCATTTTTTCATTAAACTCGAGCTAATCTCCCTTTTTTAGATGTTAAATATGTATAAATGCCTGGAATGACAAACAGCGTTAATACGGTCGAGATCAGCAAGCCGCCGATCACGGCGACACCCATCGGCACCCTACTCTCGGCACCCGCGCCTAAGGCTAGGGCGATAGGCAGAATTCCAAGAATCGTAGACAAACTTGTCATAAGGATTGGTCTGAAACGAGCCGAAGCAGCACCTTCGATTGCTTCGCTAATACTCATTCCCTGAGCCTTGCGTTGGTTGGCGAACTCTACAATCAATATCCCGTTCTTTGTCACAAGTCCAATTAGCATAATAATCCCGATCTGACTGAATACATTCAAGGTAAAATCAAACAACCACAATGAAAACAATGCCCCAAAGATCGCCAATGGAACCGTAAACATAATCGTAAGCGGGTCCATAAAGCTTTCAAACTGTGCCGATAGTACCAAGTAAATAAGGATCAGGGCAAAGATAAAAGCAAAGATCAAACTGTTCGAACTGTCGCGGTATTCTTTGGACAATCCAGCTACATCCGTGCTATAGGTTTCGTCCAACACCTCCGCGGCAATGCGATCCATTTCCTCCAATCCCATGCCAACTGTCTTACCTGGCGCCAATCCGGCGGATACTGTAGCGCTGACAAATCGGTTATACCGGTACAAAGAGGGGGGTGTACTTCTCTCCGTAATGGTAACGAGGTTGTCCAACTGTATTAGCTGACCATTCTCCGCGCGCACATAAAGCATACGTAGATTGATGGGCTCATTTCTGTCTTCCAGCTGCATCTCCCCTACTACTTGGTACTGCTTTCCATTCATAATGAAATAATCAAACCGCTGTCCGGAATAGGATAACTGTAATGTTCGCGCTATCTCTTGAACGGATACACCGATGTTTCTGGCCTTCTCACGATCGATTTCAACCTCAATTTCAGGCTTGGTAAACTTAAGATCAACATCACCAAAGTTGAATACATCGCTCTGATTCACCTGCACCATAAAATCAGGAATAATTGCTTTAAGTTTCTCTATCGTAGGTGCCTGAATGACATATTGAACCGGAAGCCCCGCCCTTCTGTCTCCAATTGACGGTTCCTGTACCCCAAAAGAACGAACGGCTGTTTTGCCCTTTAGGTACTTGTTTACCTCGTCGAAGATTTCTTGCTGACTTCTCTCCCGCGCATCGGCATCTGCAAGAGCGATCCGGAAAAACCCCGAATTGGCTCTTGAACTTCCAAATCCCGGTGAGGTGATGCCGATAATCCCTTTGCGTTCATCCTCCGGGACCAACTCCATCAACTCAACTGTCATTTCGTCAATTACCTGATCCATGAAACCGAATGTAGCCCCTTCAGGACCTGTCAGGTTTACGCGCAACTGTCCCCTATCCTCAATTGGCGCAAGTTCCGTAGGAATTTGCCCAAATAACACGTAGATACCATACACCATCACCGCGATGATAACAAGCGATAGCCAACGTACTTTCATAAAACGGATCAGACTCTGTTCGTATTTATCGTTGATCCAAAGAAAAAACGGTTCTGTCTTTCGATACATCCAATTTTGCTTTTCCCGTCGCTTCAACAATTTGGAACTTAGCATCGGCGTCATTGTCAAGGCGACAAACGACGAGATGATTACCGCTCCGGCTACCACCACTCCAAACTCCCGAAACAGCCTACCTGTGGTACCCGTTAGGAAGATTACAGGTAGAAAAACCGCAGCAAGGGCCACCGTTGTAGCGATTACAGCAAAGAAGATCTCCTCTGCACCCTTCTCAGCGGCTTTTTCAGGCGTTTCTCCCTTTTCGATTTTGGAATAAATATTTTCCAATACCACGATCGCATCATCAACGACAAGCCCGATGGACAATACGATTCCCAAGAGCGTCAGGACGTTGATCGAAAAGCCCATAAGATACATAATGAAAAATACGCCAATTAAGCTAATGGGGATTGTCAATACTGGGATAAAGGTAGTCCTCCAATCTCTCAGAAAAGTGAAAATCACCAATACAACCAAAATAAAGGCCACACTGATTGTCTCTTGTACTTCACTGATGGAATTTCTGATAAACTGCGTGTTATCGAATCCGATTACCGTTTTGATATCCTCCGGAAGATCTTTCTTAATGAATTCAAGGCGCTCATAGAAGGAATCGACAATTTCTATACTATTAGAACCTGGCAGGGGGTAAATGGCAACCGCTACCATAGGTATCCCATCCCGCTTGAGCACAGTTCTTTCATTAAGAGGCGCCAACTCGGCTCTCCCAATATCCTGAAACAACACTACATTGTTCGATTCTTCTCTAATGATCAAGCGATTAAATTCTTCCGGGGTACTTAGTCGGCTCTTAGTGCGGACAGAAAGCTCAATCGAGGATCCTTCAATACGTCCCGATGGCAGCTCTACGTTTTCACTTTGGACTTTGTTGAGCACGTCGGTTGGTGTTACCCCATAGGAAGCCATGAGGAGTGGATCCATCCGGAGCCTCATGGCATATTCCTTTTCTCCCCAGATTCGTACTTCACTGACCCCTTCGATGGTCTGAAGTCTTTCTTTAAAAATATTCGTTGCAATATCCGACAGTTCAAGCAGATTTCGCTGGTCACTCTGCACATTGACAAGAATGACAGGTTGGGAATCGGCATCTTGCTTAGTCACAACCGGTGGATCTACGTCCGGTGGCAAATTCCGCTGTGCTCTTGACACCCTGTCGCGTACATCATTGGCAGCCGCTTCCATATCTCCCCCCACCTCAAACTCCACCGTAATGCTCGAGTTGCCGTCGTTACTGATTGATGTCAGGGATTTAATGCCAGAAATTCCGTTGATCGCTTCTTCAAGCGGTTCGGTTATTTGTGCCAGGATAACATCCGCATTTGCTCCTATATAGGAGGTTCGTACACTTATAATCGGCGGATCCACGCTAGGGTACTCACGTACACCCAAAAAGGAAACACCTATGATCCCAAAGATCATGATGGTAAGGCTCATCACGATGGATAGAACCGGCCTTTTGATACTAATGGTGGATAAACTGGACATGGCAGATCAATTAATTTGATTAATGGTTAGTGGCGTACCTTCCCTGGCTTGAAGGATTCCCGTTGTAAGTACACGTTCACCGGGCTTGATACCAGATAAGATCTGTACCGTGTTCTCCGTTCTCTTTCCTATAGTCACTACCCGGGATTCCGCCTTACTATCCGCTGAGGCGACAAAAACCTTATAGCCGGATAGCTCGGGAATGATCGACTCTGAGGGGACCAACATAGCATTTTCTTCTATATTAAGCACTAGTCTGACTCGGGCAAACATGCCTGGCAAAAATTGCCGATCGCCATTCGGACTCACTGCCCGAAGCTTCAACGTCCGTGTCGTCGGGTCAATGTTAGGCTCTATTGCATAGACAGTCCCCTCTGCCTCCTCTAAGGATACGTTTGAACGGAAAAATATACGAGCCCCAACTTTTATGTCATTGGCATATCTCTCGGGTATAGAAAATTCAATTTTTATCGGGTCAATATTGACAATAGTAGTAATAACGTCCGCTGAGCTAATCACTCCCCCCACAGATATCTCCCTTAGGCCAAGAACCCCATCAAAAGGCGCCCGGATTACGGTTTTATTTAGCTGTGCTTCTATCAGCCTCAGATCTGCCAGGTTTGTATTAAACTGGTTAAGTGCAATATCATACTCCTCTTGGCTGATGGCTTCTCGCTCCAGCAATTGCTTCTGCCTGTTTTCCTGGCTTTCAAAAAGCTTCTTTGTATATTCTAGCCGGTCAAATTGTGCCCTTAATTCGTCGTCATTGAGATAGACCAAAGGTGTTCCCTCTTTGACGAACTCTCCTTCTTTGAAGGTTATATTTTGTATCAAACCTGATACCTCCGGCCTCAAGCTCACCATTTCATTCGGTATCAAACTACCCGTTACATTAAGACTATTTTCAAGCCTTTCTGGTTTGATTTCAATTACATTTACCTGAAGCCCTTGGCTAACAGGTACTCCCTGTGACTCCGTGCCTTCAACAGGAGAGGAAGTAGAAAAATAATCCCCCATGCGGGGATAGAAAAATATAACCGCGACAACAAGCACGATTATCAAGATAACAATGAATTTAGTTTGTTTCTTCATTAGGGATGGTAGATAGATTTAAAGGTTTGTGCCGCATTTTTGGAGATCCAAATAATTTACTGACTTACTAAGCGCAACGGATCACTTAGAAGGTACTAAAATAAACTAATTTTGGATTAATCAAGGGTACAATACGCATTATTATGCGAGGCAAATTAACTTTTTCCCTCATAGGGATAAAGAAAATAGATACAGGTGGCATAAAGTGGCTACAAATGGTTGTAGTGTATTTCCGACCACACGGTAGCTCATTGAGGGGTATATGTCTGCAATATTAGAACTTTTCTTTCAAATAGGCGTATACAAATATCACTTTTATCTCAAAATTCACTTCTTTATGAGAAGTGGGTTAATTTCTTAACCTTCCTTTGAAAATATTGGTTTTATCAATACACTCCATGAGTCTACGGATATCCGTGTCTACTAAAGCACTCAATAAAAATAAATCCTCTTATAATCAGTAGCTTATAGGAAAATATTGTTAATGCCTTCATTGGAGCAACGAGGTGTCTAGGTGAACCAGAATTCTGGGAGCTTTGGTGAAAATCCCACCCTGGCAGCCGAGATCTCAGGCACAAAAGTCAGTCAAAAAGAAAAGGAAGCCATTTCAGGTAAAAATGGCTTCCTTTTCCTCAAACAGATAAACGGATTTTAGAAAATATACCTAAGTCCAATCTGCATACTCCAAGTAGTACCCGTGGTAGTAACATCCCTGAATGGAGTGGTAGGAAGTACGGTTACACCATTTTCAGTCACTGTGTTCATCCTGAATGTGGAAGGACCGTTTTGCTGTCGGGTTACCGGCACTAGCAGGTTTTGTGCATTGTTAAGTGCCTGCGCTATACCCCAGTCCGAATTGAGCATGTTTCCAACATTAAGAATATCCAAACTCAACTGTAACGTATTCTTTCTGCTACCAATATCGGTAAAAACATCCTGAAGCACCCTAAAGTCCATCCTCCCCAGCCATGGAAACAGACTGGCATTTCTTTCGGCATATTGGCCTCTTCTGCTACTCAGATGATCATCACTGGCAATGTACGCATTGAAGGCAGCTAATTGTTGTTCTGCTGTAAACTGCACAGAACCATCTCGGTTCATAATGGGAGCAAACCTTATTTCACTGTCATCCGCCGGGACATACAATAAATCAGAATTGATTCCGTCATTGTTGAAATCATTTAGGTAGCGATAGCTAAATCTACCCTGGTTGGAACCGCTATAGAAGAGGGAAATGGTTGTCGCAGCATGGTTGAAATAGTTAAACTGGTAAGACAAGCTACCCACCACCCTATGCGGAACAGCAAAAAACGAGGGATAAAGTATTTGCTGATTTGGATTGTTGATGTTCGGCCCTGCAAATGCGGAATTGGCGGAAGAACCCGGATTGCTGGAAACCTCATCGGCGTAAGTATATGTATAAGCCAAGGATCCAAAAAACCCATTCCCAGCGTTTATATTTGCCGCAAAGGTAGCATTGAAGATATTGCCTTTCTCCTCCGTGTTGGAAAGTATAAACACGTTGTTTGCACCTACTGCTGGATTAAATCGCGGCGCACCACTTGGGTAAAACTCTCTATCGTCATTACCATTATTTACAAACTCAGTTGCGTCTGCTCTGTTGGCTAGAAACTGGTATACCGCATTTACATCCCGCGTATACATTAAGTCCGTGGTCAGCGTAATAGGCAAATTAGGGAGTTGGTAATCCAATCCTAAGCTATTCCTCCAAACGCTTGGCATTCTAAACTCATTGTCTACCAGGGCGATCGTTCCGGGAACTCCTCCTTCAGCACTGGATAAAAATACGTTTTGAGCACCAGCTGGTGGATTATTTGGCCAGTGATACTGGTCTGGATTAAATGTAATTCCATCAATCCATCCGGTGATTTCACCATAACTGTTCGGCTCTACGTTATTTTGGTATCCACCTGCACCAGAAGGCATGTTGGTGAACCATACGAATGGAATATTCCCGAAGAAAATACCTGTACCCCCGCGTAACTTGAGTGATCCATCACCATTAACGTCGTAGTTGAATCCGACCCTTGGGCTCAGGTTTAGCCTTGACTTTGGCCATTCTCCAGATGCATAATTTTTGGTCCCTCCACTAATGGATCGAAATTCTAAGGCATCGATCTGCTCATTAGTGCTCAATTGATTCAAAAACAAGGGCATCTCTCCTCGTACGCCAATAGTCAGATCAAGTTTTTGATTGACGTTGATTTTGTCCTGAAGGTATAGACCTGCTGTCCCTAAGGTAATCCCTCCATAGGTATCAGCGCCTTCATAGGGATAGGTGACACCAAACATAATCGGAGAAACTTCGTTTGGCGTACCGGTAGTCAAGAAATCCGCTACAGATGCATACCTGTAATAGGAAGCACCAAGACGTAAAAACTGGTTACCAAAATTTTGCGAGTCAAACGCCGCTCCAGCGGTGATTTCGTGCTTTCCTTCTATATAAGTCAGGTTATTTACAAAGTTAAAGTTATTGTTTAACACGTCATTGCCAAACGTAAATGGGTCATATCCGGCCGTAATATAGTTACTTCCTCCATCCGGTAATCCCGTTTCTGCATTTACGCCAACTCCTTCCCAAATATCAATGGTAGGAAACACCCTAGAACTAAATGATGACCTTGTGGTCTGAATCTTTGAATAGGATCCGATAAACTGATTGGATAGTTTTGGGGTAAAGTAACTACTTAGTTCGATAGCGTAAGAATCTACAATATCGTCAAAGCCGAATTGTGTTGATTCAAAGGCAATAGATTGGTCACTAACTCTACCAGTAGCAGATCTTGGCCGGGGACCTGATGATCCATTTACTAGCGAAGACCGCGTACCGCGCACGTTACTAAATCTAGCAGAAAGTTTGTGATTGTTGTTAATATTCCAATCCAAGCGTGCAAATAGGGAAAGACTCTCATCACCCGCATCATTTGCATATCCTTGGTATCTTCCCGGATCATAGTTCCATTGATTGATCAGGTGATTTCTTACCGCAATTAAGTCCGATTCTCTTGTACGCGAAATATTCTGATCCGGAACGGCTACTCCATCTTGCGATGGCTTCCACAAATTGACCGCGTTGGGGTTGGTTCCTTCATTTATCGTCTGTTCGGCGTTTACAAAAAAGAACAATTTGTTTTTGATGATCGGTCCGCCAAGCCTGAATCCCAAAATTCGTGTTGATGCCTGATCTTGTTCATCCAATTCCAAATCACCTACTTTTCTTCCATTGAAATCCTGGTTCCTGAAAAATCCAAAGGCAGATCCTTCGAAGGAATTAGTACCGCTACGGGTAATCGCGTTAACGCCCGCACCTGTAAATCCACTTTGCCGAACGTCGAAAGGAGCAATATTAACTGTAATCTCTTCGATAGCGTCTAGTGAAATAGGCTGGGATCTTCCGCCGGGGAGCAGTCCATCACTAAGTCCGAAGCCGTTATTGAAATTGGCCCCATCTATCTGCACGTTATTATACCGACCGTCTCTACCAGCAAAACTATTTCCGTTGGCCTGTGGTGTAAGCCTGGTGAAATCCGTCAAGCTCCTCTGAATCGTTGGCAATGAATTAATCTGCTCATTGCTTACATTGGTCGCAGCGCCCGTTCTTGACGAACTAAAATCACTCGAGCGTGATCCGGTGATAACAACCTCAGAAAGGTCTGCACTCTCGTCCATCAACTGCACATTAAGAGAATAAGGCTCTCCTAACTTAAGATTAATATCCGTGTAGGACTGTTGCCTAAATCCAATAAAACTGATCTGAACAGAATAGGGTCCTCCCGTACGAAGATTCGGTAAGGTAAACCTGCCCTCCTGATTGGTGACGGTGCCGTATCGTGTGCCAGAAGGCTCGTGTACAGCTATCACATTTGCTCCAGGAAGTGTTTCTCCCTCTCCATCGGTCACGATTCCCTGAAGGTAGCTGGTCGTGACTTGACCAAATACTGCTCCCGTCCCTGAAAAGACGAATAGCAAAATGATTAGACATCTGTGTAAACGTTGGCTCATAATAGAATAATAGGTAAGATGAAAATTATCGTAAGACCGTATAAACAGGTTATCTGGGGATACAAAGGTAAGTGTAAATGAAGGGGAAAGGTTTTACAAAATTGTTAAGAATTCCCGTTTTTTGAGCAAAAGTAAGTAACAAATCCCTAAACATAAATAAACTGGCAATATTCTCATTATTTGATAATTATGTATCTTTAGTTGAATTATTTGCCTTTTTAAAACATAACAATCAGATTGTTCTTATATATTCAATTTTCTTAAAATTTATACAGCGAACAGGGCAGAATTCCAGCTACAGGAAGACCGTAAAAAAATATACTTGGAGGGTAATATTCTTCGGATTTATTACCTTCACAATTCTATCAACCACACTCAAAAACCCGCCAACAGAAAAATGTACAGAAAAGGAATTGTCTGGCTTTATCTCTTTTTATTTGCGGCTATTGTCGACATGGCTCTTATCGTCAATTTGGAAAACCGCTACCGCATATATAGCAAACCCCTACTCGCTGCCTCACTTTTAGCCTATTTTCTACATTCAACGTCGCTAATAAAGGGGAGCTTGCTTCGGAAAAGTGTTGCCGCTGCATTGATCTTCTCGTTGATTGCAGATGTTCTGCTGCTTTATCCGTCTCTTTTCTTATATGCTTTGGGGTCATTTTTTATGGCCTATATTTGCTATATTATTGCATTCAAGCTTACCCAAAATAATGTCATCAACTTGATGAAGGTGAACTTCATACGTATATTTTTATATAACCTCCCAATTTACATCGCAGCGGCCTTTGTTTATTTCCTTATACGCAACAATCTTTATGAGCTCAAGGTACCGATAATCCTCTACATCATGTGTATCGTGATGATGGTTACGATCGCTAGAGAACGCTTTGGGCGTACGAATATGTCGAGTTTTTGGCAGGTTTTCATTGGAGCCCTTTTGTTGTTTGCCTCTAACGGCATTTTGGCGCTACACAAATTTTATCAGCCTATCATAGATGCCCAAGTAATGATAATGGGTACCTACATGATGTCTCAGCTACTAATTCTTATGGGGATTAGAAGCCATATCGTGTCAATAAAACCCTAGATCGTGAAGTAGCCGTTTTGACCTGTAGGCAGAAGCAAGCAACAAAGCAGTTACTGTTTTTTCGGAAGAGATACATCGATACACAGTTCCTTGAGCTGCTCCGATGAAATTGGCGAGGGAGAGTCTATCATTACATCTCTGCCGGAATTATTTTTTGGAAAGGCTATATAGTCCCGGATCGAATCACTTCCGCCAAAAATGGCACAAAGCCTATCAAATCCAAAGGCTATCCCTCCGTGAGGTGGTGCGCCATATTCGAATGCTTCCATCAAAAATCCAAACTGAGCTTTCGCTTCTTCCTCGGAAAAACCCAGATGGGAAAACATGGTCTGCTGAACGCCCCTATCATGAATCCTAATTGACCCACCACCGATCTCCACACCATTAATAACGAGATCATAGGCATTGGCACGAACGCTTCCTGGATCAGTTTCCAGCAGCGCCAAATCTTCCAATTTGGGAGAGGTAAAGGGATGGTGCATGGCATGAAACCGCTTTGTCTCTTCATCCCACTCAAGAAGTGGAAAATCCAATACCCATAGTGGTTTGAATACATTCTTATCACGTAGACCAAGCTCTTCGCCCATTTTGAGCCGAAGTTCTGAAAGTTGCTTACGCGTACTATTTAGGTCTCCAGAAAGGATCAAAAGCAAATCACCCGGCTTTGCCTCCAGTCTATCGGCCCATTCCTGCAGGTCGGCTTGGTCATAGAATTTATCAACGGAGGATTTAAATGTTCCATCGTCGTTGCATTTTACATATACCAAGCCTTTTGCCCCGATTTGAGGGCGCTTCACCCACTCGGTCAGC